>CAZLXP010000013.1:0-41503 GCA_964563535.1 uncultured bacterium
TTCGCCATGACCCCATCCTATCATATCTCGTGGATGCCATGACACTTTACCCAAAATATTATAAATAACGCGCTAACCGCCACCGCTTTTTAAGACCCTAACCCTAATTAACCTTGGCCGCGCTGTCGGCCCGAACCACGGCTTGGCGGGCCGGTCTAAAGACCGGCCCCTACTAGAACGAATACGCGAACCCGGCCTCGCCGAAGGGCCGCAACTTCTTCTCCTTCGGCCGGAAGACGTCGTCGTAGTAGCCGCCGACCTCCAGGCCGCCGCGGCCTACGAGCTTCCACTTGGGCGCCACCGCCAGCTCGACTTCGCCGAAGGGCGCGTTCTGCCACTCCGTCTTTTCCTCGGCGAACGTCGTGTACGTATCCGAGAGGTAGTAGAGGAAGCGGCCGCGGTCGCCCCCTCGGACGAAGATAGGGCCGACGAGCTTGTGGCCTATCGACGCGTCGTAACCGGCGCGGAGCCACGGCAGCAACTGGTGCTCGACGGTGGGGTAATAAGGGGCCGGGTATTGGAGCTTGACGACGCCCAGGCCGCCAACGGGCCTCGCGACCACTTCCCACGAGCCGAGCGAAAGCTCCCGGTGGAAGCCGTATTCCACCAACGGCTCGAAGATGTTATCGTCGCCCGGGTAGACGTAGGCCCGGAGGCGGAAGGTGTGGCGGTTGACGGCGCCTAGGGAATAAGTTATTTCGGCGCGGTAGCCGGCCTCGTCATAGAAGTTGGGGAAGTAGTAGTCGGTGGCGTTGAAGCGGAAGGCGCCTCCCGAGAAGGAGAGCTCGGCCGCCGGCGCCAAGGCCGGGCAAAATAGTATAAATGCGGTAAGTAACCTCATCGCGTTTCCTCCGTTAAGGGTGATACAGAAGTTCGGTCCTACCCATTATATTCTCGTTATAGCCGAAAGCCCAGAAGCCGTTGCCGCCTGCGGCCGGTGCCACCTGGCGCAATACTATTTCGTACGGTAGTTGTTCGCGCCGCCACCCGCGGCCGTAGTCGAACGCCGACGCCGATAAGCCCACCGCGGCGACGCGGCCGGGGCCGATCGCGACGTCGTTGATTTTCGCGAATTCCGGGTCGTTTACCTCCAGGAACTCCAATTCATACTCCCCGGTGCCCGGGGGGCCCGAGCGCCGCACGATGCCCCATATTACGCCCTCGCATTTGAGTATGAGGTATAGGTCGTCGCCCGCGGCACACGCCGGCAACCAGTTCTCGAATTTATACCCCAGCGTCGGGACGGCGGGCGATTCTATAACCCACGAGGCGCCGCGGTCCGCACTTATCGCGAGGGCGGGTCTTTTGTGTGAACCCGCCGGCGTGTATATCGTGCCGGTATCGCGGGCGACGGCCATGGCCTTTTTGAATCCCAATTCTTCATAAACCTCGAATCGGCCGTCTTCGTATTTTATTAGGTGGCCGCCGCCAAAGCTGTCGACTTCTCCCAACAACCAACAATCGCGTTCGTTGATTGGAGACACGGCGTTCAGGGAACCGCATTCCTTATTAGGAACCGCGACCTCGCGCCAATTCTCGCCGTCGTAATAAAACATCAGCGGCAAAAAGGGCGGCGGTGGGTTCTCGCTCCGCTTCCCGCCTACGGCCCACCCCTTGTCGCCCGCGAACGCGATCGCTTGGAGCCACGCCTCGTCGGCCTCGTACGGGGGGACAAATACTTCGGCGAATTCGTGACCGTCGTATTTGAATATCGCCGGGCGCGCGGGTTCCTCGGCGTAATCTAACCCTACGAAATAAACCCCGCCCGGCTGTGCTGCGAAACCCACTAAAGCCCATCCCGCGGGCGCGACCGCTACGGGCACCCACGCCACCGGGTCCATTCCGGTCGGCGCTTCGCCGCAGTTCGCCGCACAGATCAAGGCCGCCGCTACCGGCGCCAATATAAAAGTTTTCGGAAACTTACCCCGCATAACGCGTCGCCCCTCGAAGGCTAAGGTTAAGGGTGATACATCAGCTCCCAACCGCCGAACGCCATATTATTTCCGACGGCGAGGAAACCGCTCGTCTCGGATAATACTACCTCGCTGAACTCTAGCCGGTACGGCATCCGTTCCAAAAAAACGCTCCCCTCGTCGAACAGGACCGTCGTGTCGCTGCCGACGCCGAGGCCGTAATCCCGGTATCCCGGGTGCAGGAAGGCGAGGCTGGCTAGGCCCCCGAAATACGGCCCGTGCGGGGCGACGAAGACAGCCTCGTACTTCCCCGCGCCCGGCGGCCCGGTCCGCTTGACGACGGCGCCATACCTGCCGGCCTCGCCCTCGTACCCTAGGTCGACGATAAGATATAAATCCGGGCCGGCAGCCGCGGCCGCCGTCGCGGCCAACAAGTGATACCCCGGCACGACGTCCGGCGGTAGCGGCTCCTCCGCCCACGAGGCGCCCTCGTCGGCGGTTACGTAGACCTTGGCCGGTTCGCCGCCGCGCGTGACGGCGTAGAGGCGCGGCGGTTCCTGGTGGCCGCGGCGGCCCGGGTCCAACGACAGCGCGGCCGTAACCTCGCCTAAGCCCTCGTACGTGGTAACGGCCCCGCCCGAATACTTAGCCACGGTCCCCTCGTGCGTGCCCCGTCGGTAATGGTCGTCGACCAGGAACCAGAAATCGGCCTCGTTTATCGGGACGACGGCGCTCACGGCGGCGCCCGGGCGATGGGGGACGGGTATTTCTTGCCATTCGCCCGGTTTAAGTTTTCTTAGAATAAAAGGCGTGGATATTTTACCCGAGACCTTGGCGCCGGAAATCCAAATACTAAAGCCGTAAGTAGCGACGTCGGCCAGCGAGCCGCCGTCGTAGCGTTCGTTCATCTCGAACTCGGTAGAGAGCCCGTACCGGGAGCATTTGACGAGCGCGTCGCCCGCGGCGCGACGCTCCACGACGGCGTAGACGCCGACTTCTTCCTTAAACGTTTCGTTTAACCAGTAGGGCGAAATCCCGTTGACCCATTGGACATCCTGCGGGAAATTCGCGACGGGCACCCACCCGGTTTCCGCCGGCCCCAGCGGCTCGCCGCAGCTCGTAACGGCGACGACGGCGGCGGTTAAGGCCGCTAAGCCGACGTTGGGGCTCTTAAGTAACCGAGCAGCAATTTTCATTCGAGGGTCGCCTCGTAAAGTATCGGGTCTTGGCTGAGCTCGCTCGGGTGCACGATCGCCCAATAAGAGGAGGGACCGACAGCGGCCAATCGGAATAGGGGACTCCACGCTTCGGATATTATTTCCTTTGCCCATCCGCCGCGTTCGACTGCGATCGACGTTAGGGGACCTACGGCGTAACCCTCCGAGGGTGAGCGGAACGCCATGGCGTTAATGTCCGTGAAAAAAGGCCCCGGAGGCGCCGCGAAGGCGACAGAGTATTCGCCCTCGCCGGGTGCGGCATCATCGCGGCCGATTATCCCCTTCATTACCAAATTTAATTCTTCGGCGTAAAATACCGCGGTTATGTATAAGGCCTCGCCGGCGGCCGCGGATTTCGCTAGGTCGAGGGAACGTACCTCGTACATACCGTAGCCGACGGGCAGTTCCTCTTCCGTCCAAGATTTACCGCCGTCGTCGCTTAACGCTACCATAGGTTCCCTGTTTTCGGCTACGTACGCAGCGTACGCCCGGCCCCCGGCCGTTACGGCTAAGCCCAGTTCAACCGCCCCGGGGGCGACACTGTGACGACACCAATTCCCCTTTTGGTAAGTATATATCGCGCCCCCTTTCGAATCTCCTCCCCTTGCCCAGACGAAGCCGTTAGGCCGCACAAAAACCGCGCCGCCGACGTCCGTAGAGGCCGGGACGGGAACCTCCTCCCACGTCGCGCCGTCCGCGCTTCGGACGCAGTAACCGTCGAGGGGACCCCCGCCTCCCTTCGACCCCACCGCCCAAATCCCGGCGCCGCAACCTACGGCGGAAAACACGCTGTCTTCGTACGGGGCGCGGAAAACCTCTTTCAACGCCGAACCGTCGTAGCGATAAATAACGCCTCGGTTATCCCGGGTTTCGGCGGCGAAATATACGGAGCCGTTGGGGTGGACGGCTAGGCCTTCGACTCTTCGGACATCCGCCGGGAAACGGGCTCTCTCCTGCCACCGGGAGGGTTGCGGCCCCAGCGGTTCGCCGCAGCTCAGCGCAAGCGCCAGTAGCGCCGCGGCCGTCAGCGCCGAAAGTCTTAAACGCTTAAACGATGCGAGCACCATAATTAATTAGGCCGGACGCTAAGGGTGATACCAAAGTTCGTACCCGCCGACGACTTTGTTCCTAACCGCGGCCCAAAAACCCGTCCCGCCGGCGTAGGTTACCGACGTCATAGTGACCGGGTACGGCAATACCTCCTGATAAAACCGGCCGTCGCAACGCACTACGCACGTTTCGTCCCCGACGGCAACGGCCTCGGCGCCCGCGCCGGCCGTCGAACCCGTCGGGTCGTGAAAGGCCGCGCCTAGGAGGTCTATGAAGTAAGGGCCGCGACCGGCCAAGAAAACCAGCTCGTATACCCCTACCCCGGGCGCGCCGGTGCGCTTGATAAGGCCCATAAAACCGTGCGGCTCTAAACCGGCCAGGAGGTATAAGTCGGCGCTATCGACGCCTACGGCCCGTACCCAATTTATCTCGTACCCCAGTAAGTGGTCGCGGCGCAACTTCTCCTCGGCCCACGTTCCGCCATTGTCGCCGCTGACGAATATTACGGCCTCCTCCCCCTCCGAGTATTCCTTACGCGGGCATGAAACCGCGTAAACGATGCCCGCCGCGCGGGGGTCGGACGATAACGCCGCCGTCACCCGCCCTAGTTTTTCGTAAAACTTCAATTCCCCTTGGCTGTAGCGCGCCAACGTGCCCTTGCGTAAGCCGTTCATTAAAAACTCCCCCTCGTCATAATCCTTGTCGATCAAAAACCATACGGCGCGGTAGTCGGCCGTTGGGTACGCCGCGCTCACCACCCCCTCGGCGCCGGCGGGCATTTCCAACTCTTGCCATCCGGCGTCGGTGCCGCCGTACCGTAGGACTAACGGTACGCGTACGTTACCGCGCCATTTCCCGCCCACCGCCCAGCCTTCCGACCCGCGGAAAGCTACGTAAGCTAGCCACGCTTGGTCGTACTCGTACGGGCAGACGTATTCCTCCGTAAATTCGCCCCTAAAGTATTTGAGGATGACGTATTTATACTCGGCGTTAAGGGCCACCGCCCGCAACGTTCCATCTCCATAGGGGGAGGCCGTTAACGCGAGTACTTGATTACGCGGGGGGAAACGGTCGAACTGCACCCAACCCCCCTCGAGCGGCCCCAAAGGCTCGCCGCAACGCACCATGCAAAATATAAACGCGACCCCGCCGGCCCAAATCAAGGCCCGGGTCGCGCGTTGCCATAACAACCTCTTCTCGGCCATAGGGCCTCCCTTATACGTAGATTATAGCAGCCAATTTTACATAAAGCAAGGTAACCCGGCGGTAAAATATATAGGGGGCCGACTTTCGGGTCGGGCCGAACAAGGGGCTTAAGCCCCTTGTTTCTTTCGTTCGGAACGAATACGCCAACGGCGCCTCGCCGAAGGGCCGAATTTTACCCTTGACTTATACCCGGCCGTCGTTTTAAAAATAACAAACCATAAAACTATTCGGAGGTCGCGCGAAGGATGGACGAAGAGACCACCGCGGCGATGTTAAGCCGGGCCGAGCAGCGGTTCGACCGCTGGCGCCGTACCGTCGGCCTCTTCCTGGGGCCCGCGGCGTTCGCCGTCGTATGGTTTTGGCCGCTGGAAGGTTTCACTCCGGCGGCGCACCGCTTGGCCGCGGTCATGGCGCTGGTCGTCGTGTATTGGGCCAGCGAGGCCATCCCGCTCGCGGCGACGGCGTTGGTGGGGGCGGCGCTCGCCGTCGGCCTGGGCGTCGGGCCCGCGGAAAAGGTCCTGGCGCCGTTCGCCAACCCCATAATCTTCCTTTTTATCGGCTCGTTCGTGATAGCGCGGGCGATGGAGATGCACGGCCTCCAGCGCCGCCTGGCCATCGGCATCCTCGAGCTGCCGGGCCTCGCCTCCCGGCCGCGGCTTCTGGTCTTCGGTTATACCGTTTTCTGCGCCGCCCTCTCGATGTTCATCTCGAATACGGCGGCGACGGCGATGATGTATCCGCTCGGGCTGGGCCTGGCCGCGGCGGTCGTACCGGACCAGAGCTCGCCGGCTTACCGCCGCCTGGCCACCAACCTCATGTTGCTTACCGCTTTCTCGGCCTCCGCCGGCGGCCTCGCGACCCCGGTGGGGACGCCCCCCAACCTCATCGGCATCGGCCTGATAGAGGAGGCCACCGGCTACCGGATCAACTTCGTGGAGTGGATGACGTTCGGCCTCCCCCTCGCCGCGGCGATGGTCTTGTTTCTCTTCCTTATTTTGGGGTTGGGGGCGGTTCGCGGCGGGGCCTCGGCCGGGCGGGTGCGAGCGTTCCTCACCGCGGAGCGCGCGAAGCTGGGCAAGGTTTCGGCCGGCGAGCGCAACGTCGCCATCGCCTTCGGCGCCGCCGTGACGTTTTGGATTTTACCCGGCGTGGTGGCGCTGGTCGCCGGGCCCACGTCGCCGGTGGCGGTGACGCTCCAGGCCCGGCTCCCCGAGGGGGTCGTGGCCGTGGCCGCGGCCTCGCTCTTATTCTTCCTCCCCGTGAGTTGGCGCGAACGACGCTTCACGATGACGTGGCGTAAGGCCGTGGGCATCGATTGGGGGACGATCCTGTTGTTCGGGGGCGGCATGGCGCTGGGGGGTTTGATGATGGAGACGGGCCTCGCCTCCGCGCTGGGAACGGCCCTCCAGGAAATTACGGGGGCGCGCAGTCTTTGGGCCGTCGCGGCCCTCGGCGCCGGCTTTGCGCTGCTGCTCTCCGAGAGCTCTTCCAATACGGCCTCGGCTAACGTCGTCATCCCGCCCGTCCTGGGGTTAGCTCAGACGCTGGGCGTGACGCCGATTATCCCCGCGCTCGCGGCCTGCTTCGGCGCCTCCTTCGGCTTTATGCTGCCGGTCTCGACGCCGCCGAACGCCATCGTCTACGGCTCGGGGAAGGTCCCCATCCTGAAGATGATCCGCGTCGGCATCATCTTCGACGTCGTCGGCTTCGGCGCTATTATATTGGTGCTGCGATTGCTAAGTGGCATCTTGCCCGGCGGCTAGCGCCGGCCGCCGTTTTAAAATTATAAAAGCGAACGCCGTGGCGTCGGTTGTTACCAACCGACGCGCCGCCCCGTACTGTCGGCTACTGGCCGTGCGCCCCCGGTTTTCGTAGGGGCCGACCTTCAGGTCGGCCCGCCTTCGTTGCGGCGTTTAACAGTTTTCGGGCCGACATAAATGTCGACCCCTACGTTAGAACGAATACGCGAAGCGGGCCTCAGCGAAGGGCCTCAGCTTCTTTTCCTTCGTCAGGAAGACGTCGTCGTAGTAGCCGCCGATCTCCAGGCCGCCGCGGCCTACGAGCTTCCACTTGGGCGCCACCGCCAGCTCGACTTCGCCAAACGGCGCGTTCTGCCACTCCGTCTTTTCCTCGGCGAACGTCGTATACGTATCCGAGAGGTAATAGAGGAAGCGGCCGCGGTCGCCGCCCCGAATGAACATAGGCCCTGCGAGCTTGTGGCCTATGGACGCGTCGTACCCGGCTCTAAGCCACGGTAAAAATTGATGCTCGACGGTGGGGTAATACGGCGCCGGGTATTGGAGCTTGACGACCGCGAGGCCGGCGACGGGCCTCAGGACAAATTCCCACCCGCCTAGCGACAGCTCCCGATTATAGCCGTACTCCAATACAGGCTCGAAGATGTTGTCGTCGCCCGGGTAGACGTAGGCCTGGAGGCGGAAAGTGTGGCGGTTGACGTCGCCGAGCGAATAGGTTATCTCCGCGCGGTAGCCGGCCTCCTCGTAAAAGTTGGGGAAGTAGTAGTCGGTGGTGTTGAAGCGGAACGCGGCGGCGGCGAAGGAGAGGTCGGCGGCGGCGAGGGGCGAAGAGGTTAGCGTAGTAAACGTTACTACCCAAATAAATCGTTTCATATTGCGGTTTCTAAGGTTCTACTTCGGAAAGCTGGGTCATGGATGGTAGAGAAGTTGTAGGTTCCAATTCTCGTCGTCCGCGACGGCGTAAAAGCCCGTTGCGCCCGGGGTAACGTCGTAAAAATGGTTTTTTAGGGGAAGGGATTCTTGGACCCAATTCACGCCGTCGTAATACGCCGATGTCCATTTGCCGACCGCGACGACCCTGCCGCGGCCGTCGACCGCTACGCTTTCTATTTCACCGAAGTTAGGGCCACGGGGGCAATAAAGTAGGAGTTTGTATTCGCCTACACCGGGCGGGCCGACGCGGCGGTAAATAGTGCTCGCGATAGGGTCGCCGTCGCTATCGGTAGTGGCGATATACAAAACGCCCTTAGCCGTACAACCCGAAATTCGGTCGGGTTCGTAATTAGGCCAAGGCTTTTCGAACTTTACTTTTTCTTCGAACCAGGTAACGCCGTCGTCGGGCGAAATAAGGACTTGGACGCCGTCTTTTTGGACTAAGGCGAATGTCGTCCCGGTGTCGGCGTCGTAGACGACCGCTTCGGCCTTAACCGAAGGATATTCCACTAAGGCGCCGCGTTCGTATTTCCACAGGGATATAGCTTTCTTTGAGCTAAGCCAACTTTCGCTCGCTAAGACCCAACAACTTTCTCCCGAAATAGGCGCCGCGGCGTGGAATACGACCTCCGGCAAAGGCCCGCTTATCTCCATTTCTTTCCAACGCTTACCGTCGTATTGTACTAAGAAAGGTTGACGCGTACCGTCGCCGGAATAACCCCTCGCGCCTACCGCCCACCCCGTCCTATTATTTATCGCGATGTCGCTAATCAACGCGCCGTCCGCGCCCTTTAAATCGATAACGAATACCGTAGTTAATACGCCGTCCAGGTAACGTACGATCGTACGCGATAACCATTCTTTTTGTAATGAGAAAAATACGGCGTCCCCGTCCGCGGCGATACTTTCAATAACGTACCCGTCTCCCCGAAAAGAAGCAAGAGTTTGCCACGAGTACGGCGCCGGGCCTAAGGGGGCGCCGCACGAAAGCGGCAACGCTATTAATATTAAGATAGGTAATTTCTTCATTACGATAAAGCGGCCTATTCGAGGCCGCTTTTACGAATGAACGAAGGGTATTACCAATGTATATCGACAACGTCCGCGTTTATATGTCGGGTCGCTTGGTTAACTTTGAAAAGCAGCCAAAGGACGCCGTTGCCGTCGAAATAGGAAGCGGGTATAGTGTAGGTTTTCGTAGGTGGTTGTTGGGGCGGGTCACCGCTTACGCCGTCGTTCTTGTGCATATATTCCCATTCATGTGGCGTCGGGTTTTTATTCCACCGGTAGGCGTAAACGTCGGCGTCGGTCATCCCCGTTACGCACCAATTCAACGTCCCGCTGTCGTATCCGCCGGGCTTTACGAACTTTACCATTAAGTAAGACCAATTTTCGTCCGGTAATTCACCGCTACCCCACCAATCCGTATCGTCGGTATTTATCTTCCACATCTCGCCGTCGCCTATTTTAACTGATAGGTTATCGTAGATTACGCCGAATTGGTATTCCCCTTCGACCGTGGATGGGTCGGTATTCATACTCCCCGCGCCGCATTGATTACTCCCGGCGGGGTTCAAGTCCGTCGCGTATGCTCCCGTCGCGCAAAGCGCCAGTAAAACTATCATCGTCTTCTTCATCTCTCCGACCTCCGCTATTTTAACTGTTACCCCTCCGCGGCGAAGCCGCCTTTCTAATCCTCCCCATTTTATAAAAAAGAAAAAAGATAGTCAAGCAAAATTTTAAAGCTATATATTACTTTTGTCGTAATATATAAGCGCGGAAATACTTTAATTTCCGGTATTTATAGCGAATAATAATAGTATTTTTAATATAAATTTTGCCCGGCCCACCGATTAAAATATTAGAGAAGGGTTCCTAGTCGCCGCGGCTTGGCGGGCCGGTCTAAAGACCGGCCCCTACGTTAGAACGAATACGCGAAGCCGGCTAATCCCTAAACTAAACCACGTTCGCCGCGGCGATCGCGATAACGTCGACAATATCGTCGACCTTGGCGCCCCGGCTCAGGTCGTTCATCGGTTTCGCGAGGCCCTGCGTTATAGGCCCCACGGCCCGGGCGCCGCCGAGCCGCTCCATTAGCTTGTAGCCGATATTGCCGGCGTCGAGGTCCGGGAAGATGAGCACGTTGGCGCGGCCCGCCGCGGCCGAACCCGGGGCCTTGCGCGCCGCGACCGCCGGCACCACCGCGGCGTCAAGCTGGAGTTCGCCGTCCAGCGCGACGTCCGGCGCCTTGGCGCGCGCGAACGCTACCGCCTCCCGGACTTTGTCCACCAACGGGTGCTCGGCCGAGCCCTTGGTGCTGAAGGAGAGCAGCGCGACGCGGGCGGGCGCGCCGACGAGCCGCTCGAACGAGCGCGCCGTCGTAACGGCTATGTCCGCCAACTGCTCCGCGGTCGGGTCGGCCACCAGCGCGCAATCGGCGAAGAAGAATACGCCCCCCTCGCCGAGCGCCGCGTTATCCAGTACCATTATGAAGAAAGTAGAGAGGGTGTCTACGCCCGGCGCCAAACCGACGAGATGGAGCGCCGCCCGCATTACCGTCGAGGTCGCGGTGGCGGCGCCCCCCACGACGGCGTCCGCGTCGCCGCGCCGAAGCAGATAAGCGCCGAAGTGCATGGGCTCGCGAACGGTTTTCGCGGCTTCCTGCGGCGTTACGCCTTTGTGCTTGCGCAACTCGTAATATGCCCGGGCCGCCTCTTCGCCCAGGCCGTCTTCCGCCGGCGCGATTAACGTAAATCGCTTGAGGTCCACCGCGGCCTTTTCCGCCGCGGCCTGGGCCGCGCCTGGGTCGGGCGTCAGGAGGATGACTTCCCGGGCGTAGCCGAGCTCGAGCGCCCGGGCGCCGGCGGCGACGATGCGCTCGTCGCCCCCCTCGGGAAGGCAAAGGCGGACCGGGTTCTCGCGGGCCTTATTCCTTAGACGCGTAAAAAAATCCGTACGGCCACCTCCGTAAGCGAAGGTACGAACTTGGGGGATGGGCGAGCCGTTTCGCGCCGGCCGCGGCCGCGTAAGCGGCTACGAGACTTCCGCGCCGGCGGGCAGGTCCCCGTCCAGCGTCAGGACCTTTACGACGTCGTGGTGCTGGGCCGCGAGGAGCATGCCGCGGGATTGTTCGCCCCGTATCTTAGCCGGCACCATATTCTTCACGACGATTATCTTCTTCCCCACCAGGTCTTCGGGCTCGTACCAGGGCGCGATGCCGGCGACGAGGGGGCGGTCTTCGCCGCCGACGTCCACCGTCATCTTGAGCAGTTTATCGGCGCCCTCGACCCGTTCGCAAGTCTTGACCTCGGCCACGACCATGCCCAGCTTTTTAACGTCGTCCATATTTACGTGTTCTTCGGCCATGTCTTCCTCCGTCGGTACGGATTTTTCCTCTGCGGGAGAGATTTTTGCCGCCGGCTCCGCGCCGGCGCTTGCCTTAAGGGCCTCGACGCGGGCGGCCACTTTGCCGTCGTCGATTTTTTCTATCAATATTTTGACGTCGCCCAACGGCGCGCCCTCCGGGACCGGGGGGGTTTTGGCGGCCTGCCAGCTCAGCGGCCGCTCGAGCCGGAGCATGCGGCGGATCTCGGCCGCGGCCAGCGGCGTAAAGGGGTCGAAGGCGGTCGAGAGGGCCGCCGCCACGCGGCAGCTGACGTTCAATATCGTTTCGGCCCGGCCGCGGTCCCGGTCGCGCCGGGCCCACGGCTCTTCGTCGTTGTAATATTTATTGCCGGCGCGCGCGATGTCGAGCGCCGCGGTCAACCCGGCCCGCATTTCGAAGTTTTCGACGTGCGAGGCCTCGGCCTCGAGCTGCCGGGCCGCGAGGTCTAGAAGCGCCTCGTCGGAAGCTTGCAGCGCGCCGGCGCGCGGGACCTCGTTGCCGAGGTAATTCTTGACGAAGGCGAGCGCGCGGTGGACGAAGTTTCCGAATATGTCGGCCAGCTCCGAGTTCACCCTCGTCGCCATTTCGGCGAACGAGAAGTCGGCGTCGCGGGTCTCGGGCGCGTTGGCCGTAAGGTAGTAGCGCAGCGCGTCCACCTGGAAGTCGGCCCGCGCGTCGTCGACCCACACGGCCCAATTCCGGCTGGTCGATATCTTCTGCCCCTCGAGGTTGAGGAACTCGTTGGCCGGGACCTGGAACGGCAGGTTGAAGCCGTCCGGCTGGCCCATGAGCATCGCCGGCCACACGATGGCGTGGAAGACGATATTGTCCTTGCCGATGAAGTGGACCAGTTTGGTGTCGGCGTCGAGCCAGTAATCCTTCCACCGCTCCGGTTCGCCGCGCTTCCGGGCCCATTCTATGGTCGACGTTATATACCCGATGGGGGCGTCGAACCAGACGTAAAGGACCTTGCCGCGGGCCTCGGCGAGGGGAACCGGCACGCCCCAGTTGATGTCGCGGGTGATGGCGCGGTCGGCGAGCCCTTCGTCCAGCCAGCTCAGACAGAAGTTGCGGACGTTGTCGCGCCAGTGGGTGTTGCCGGCGAGCCACGCGCGCAGGCGGCCTGCGAACTTGGGCAACTCGAAGTACCAGTGGGTCGTCTTGCGGACGACGGGGCGGCCGTCGCACACTTTGCACCGCGGCTCGCCCAGCTCCATCGCGGCCAGCCACCGGCCGCAGTTTTCGCACTGGTCCCCCCGGGCGCCGGCGGCGCCGCAGTGGGGGCACGTCCCCTCCACGTAGCGGTCCGGCAGGAAGCGCTTGCACCGCTCGCAGTAGAGCTGCTCCGTCTCGTGCGGCGCGACGTAGCCGCCTTGCAGCAAATTCGTGAAAAACCGCTGCGACAGCGGGTAATGGATGTCGCGGAGCGTCGTGCGGCCGTAGTTGTCGAAGGTGAAGGCGAGGTCGTCGAAGGTCTTCGCCAGGGCGGCGTGGTAGCGGTCGACGAGCTTTTGCGGCGCGATGTTTTCCTTCTCGGCCCGCACCGTGATGGGGACGCCGTGCTCGTCGGAGCCGCAGATGTATATCACGTCTTTGCCGGCGAGGCGCAGATAGCGCGCGTACGAGTCCGCCGGCATATAGGCGCCGGCGAGCTGGCCCACGTGCAGCGGGCCGTTGGCGTAGGGCAGGGCGCTGGTTACGAGGTATCTCTCGGCCACATTCGCCTCCGTAAGGCGGCGCGAAGTTTAACACATACGGCCCCGCCCGGTCAAACGGTAAAAGAAGGCCGGCTGGGGGCCGGCCTTGCAGATACAAAATCCAAAGCCTTTACGGGTAGAGGGCTTTGATTTTACCCAGGGACGCCGGCGCGACGCCGGTGCCGGTTATGTCGCCGATGGAGACTTCGCAGATATAAAACGAGGGGTAGAAGATGGCGAGAAAGACCGACTCCTCGCCGGCCTTCGCGTTGACGCGGCCTCTGCTCATCCCCACCATATACCGCGCGCCCCAATTATTCAGCGGTATAGAGCGCTGGAGCGAACCCGTCGCGTCGTTGAACTCGTAGACCTTGTAGTCGGGCGAGGTCGTGACGACGAAGACGCGACCCCACGCCGCGGCGACGCCCATCGCCGGGCCGGCCGGCACGTTCGCCCAGGCCGACCACGCGGCGATGTTCCAACGGTTAATGGTGGTGAAATTATAGTTGGAGGCGTATATATATCGGCCGTCCCAATCGCACGCCACGCCCTCGTCGTAGCCGCCGGTGAACGGGTCGGCGAAGGAGCCGTAATAACTGCCCGCCGCGGTGTAGAGGCGGTAGCGGGGCGCGCTGTTGTCCGCGAGTATTATGTAGCGCGTGCCCCCTATTCTGTAACCGTAGCCGAGGTCGAAGCACCAGTTCGGTTCTTTTAAAGAGCGCCAACTGCCGACCAACGAGCCGGTGCCCGGCCTGAACTTCCCCAGCGAAATATCGTAATTCGTGTTGGGGCCGGCCGCCCAGACGTTGCCGTCGCTCCAATCGAAGGCGAGGCCCCGGACGCCGTTCCGTGGTTGTCCCGCTAAGGCGAACGTTCTTATTATATCCCCGGCGGCGCCGTAGGCGGAATTAGCGACGGCGAATGCGACCAGCAAACTAAGTACGACGCGCATAGTATCACCTCCTCCTTTTTCGCGTTAGCTACCGTTCCGACGTATACCCGCCTTAAATCTCCCCGCACGTTTCTGCGTAGGGTGCCCCGCGCCGTAGGCCGCGAACGTGATAACTTTTTACGCCGCTATATTTTTAATCGTTAATTCCATTTTGTCAAGCTTTATTTGGGCGGGGGCCGCGGCCGCCTTTCGCGCGTCGTCGCGTCGCCGTCGCGATTTAAAATAAAAGCCGGCCAGATGCCGGCTTGGAGGTCGACTTGTGGGCGGTCAATAATACAACGCTTTCACGCGGCCGAGGCTCGTGGGCGTTACCCCTATCTCCGAGTACCCGACGCGGAATATCACGCGCAGCATGAGGTTGCGGTACGGATAGGGGTTCTTGCCGACGAGCGGTTCCCAAGGTTTGACGGGATACTTTTGCCAGCTGTGCGCCTGGAAGGTGGGGTTGCTGTCGCAGTAGTACGGGTCGCAATTCGGGTAGTTGTAGTATTGCTCCACTGCGGCGACGAACTTTTTAGTCTTAACGTAGTAATTTACCCAGAAGGTTTTGAACCCTTCGGCGCCGGAGGGTTTGACGTACCGGCCTTCTGAGCCTTCGGGCCAAAGCCTGGCGCCCGGGAGGCCGGTGGAGAAGTCGAAGACCGCCAACCGGAAGCCGTCGTAAACGTCGTTGGGCCAATGGGGCGACGTGAAATACTTCATCTCGCGTACGACGTTGTGCGTGGTTTTGAGGGTCGAGATGTCGAAGTCGTTGCCGACCCAGAAGCCGGCGCCGGTATACCAGGCCAGATAAAGCGCTGGCGCGCCGTTATCGTAACCGAGCTCGTATAGGTCGCCGGCGGCCGCGGCCGTCGCGAAGATACAACTTATGGTAAAAGCTGTTAGCTTCTTCATCGCGCCACCTCCCATAAGCCGTACCTGTTGCCTCCCCCGAGTTGTTATCGCGCGAGGGTTTGACGGCGCCGAACGAAAAGGCCGGGGCGAAAATAAAAGGGGGCCGGAGGGCTCCCTTGCGCGTCGTCGCGGGTTCCCCGTCAATAATACAACGCCTTTACGCGCCCTACGGTCGCGGGCGCGACGCCGGGATTATGTTCGTTGTCCACTACGACCCGCAGCATCAAGTTATAGTAACCGGTTATGTTCGTGAGCGGGTGCCAGTTACCCTGATAGTAGGCCCACGAGTGTTGGCGGAAGGTGGCGTTGTCGTCGACGAGGTGCGGGTCGCAGTTGGGGTAGTCGTAAAATTGCTCCACCGCCGGCACGAACGCCCTCGACCCCGACGGGAGGCTCCAATTGACCGCGAATACTTGCCAGCCGTAGCCCGACGTCGTGCCCTTGACGTATCTGCCGCGGCCGCCGGGAGGCCACATCATCGACGCCGGCACGCCGCCGGTGAAAGCGTAAAGGCCGAGATAGAACCCGTCCCACGTGCCGTTGGGCCAGGTGGGCGTCGAGTAGAAGTGGATGGCGCGAATATACGGGTAGGTCTTGACGGTAGCGACGTCGAAGTCGTTGCCGACCCACGTTCCGGCGCCGCTCCGCCAGGCGATGAGCCACGACGCTTTGCCGGAATCCCATTTCAGCTCTAGCGTCCCGTCGCGGCCGGGGGGATTCGCCGGCGGGGCGTCATAGGGGGCGGGCGCGGCCACGTGGTCCGCGGCCCCCGCCGCCGCCGCGCCCACCGCTAACGCCGTTATAAAGACAGCGCGTCGCCTGTTGAACACGCCGTATTATAGCGGCCTCCCGTCCCGGTGTCAATCGCAAAAACCGACGCGGCGAAAGAAAAAGGGAGCCGGGTCGGCTCCCTTGGATGCCGGATTTAATACTCGCCGTTAGTAATAGAGCGCCTTTACGCGTCCTATACTCGACGGCGCGACGGCGGGGTTCTGCTCGTTGTCCACTATCATCCGGACCATAACGTTACGATACGGCAAGACGTTCTCTTGTTCGAACGGGGCCCAGCTTCCTTGCAGATACTGCCACGAGTGGCCCATAAACGTCGGGTTGCTGTCGATCAGGAACGGGTCGGCGTTCGGATAATTGTAGAATTGTTCCCAAGCGGCCATAAACTTCTTGGCGCCGGGGAGCACCCAGGTGACGTCGAAGTCTTTCCACCCGGTCGTACCCGTCGGCAGGATGAATTTCGGGGTACCGCTGGTGGGCCATATTATCGACCCCGGGACGCCGCCGCCGAACGAGAATATCGCCATGCGGCCGCCGTCCCACCCTACGTTCGGCCAGTCGGAGCGCAGTTGGATCCGGAACGTTTTGAGGCCGGCGTATGTTTTAATGGTGGAGACGTCGAAGTCGTTGCCGACCCACGTATCGGACCCGGTAAACCATACCAGCCACCATCTACCGGCGCCGTTGTCCCATTTCAGCTCCATCGTGTTGTCGAAACCGGGGGCTTCCGAGATGGCCGGGTTTGTCGCGGCTGGGTCGACGACGACGTCGGCTGCCCAGACGCCGGCGACGACGCCAACCACCAAGCCCGTTACCAAAGCGAACTTCTTCATGAACAAAACCTCCTATTAATTTTCTGTTAGCCCGTTGGCTAACGCCACTGAGGGAAAATTTCCCCCCGGCCTTATACGCCGGGGCTCCTAACCTATCTTTTAACATCGCCGGGGGCAAGTTGTCAAGGGAAAAATAAACCGTATTATCTGATTTCCCCGAGGCCTTCTAAAAAGGGCCTTCGCTTTGGGCCTCTAACCCTTTTCCCGAAAGCCTTTTCCGGTAGCCGCGCTAAACCTCCTTTTCCACCTCACGCCTTCGCGCGTGTCCTCGAGCACGACCCCCAGCGCGAAAAGTTTATCTCGGACCGCGTCCGCCCGGGCGTA
Organism: uncultured bacterium; assembly: GCA_964563535.1. Taxonomy (GTDB): domain Bacteria; phylum RBG-13-66-14; class B26-G2; order WVWN01; family WVWN01; genus WVWN01. The sequence goes on from CAZLXP010000013.1 coordinate 16,951, forward strand.
GTCTTTGGCGCGTCGGGCCTCCTCGCGTTCGGCGATAAGGTTTTCGATTTCCTCGTCGAGCGTTAAAGGCGTGGGGCGGAACAGGTCCAAAACCCGGTCAAAAGAATCCAACGCCGCGAGGAGTTTTACGCGCCCGGCCGCGGATAGGCCGCCGCCGTCCATCGCCCGGTTGGCCGCGGTGACGAGGTCGAAGACCGCCGCCAGCGCTTCCGCGATGCCGAGGTCCGTCGCCAGCGACGACTCGAACGTCGCCGCGGCGCGGCCGACCTCGGCGGCGAGTTCTTCGTCGCCGTCGCCCTCGTAGCCGGAAGCGCGGCGGTAGAAATCGGTAAGGCGGGTCGCGGCCGCGGCCGCGGCGTCGAGGGCCTCGAACGTCAGGTTTATCTGCCTGCGATAGTGGGTGGAGAGCAGGAAGTAGCGGATGGCCAACGGGTCGTACCCTTGGGCGAGGAGGTCGGGGAGGGTATAGTAGTTGCCCAGCGATTTGTGCATGCTCCGGCCGTCGACGACGAGATGTTCGGCGTGGAGCCAATAGCGCACGAAGGGTTTTCCGGTGGCGCCTTCGCTCTGCGCGATCTCGTTCTCGTGATGCGGGAATACGTTATCGACGCCGCCGGTGTGGATGTCGAAGGTCTCGCCGAGGTATGTCATCGACATGGCCGAGCACTCGACGTGCCACCCGGGCCGTCCCGGGCCCCAGGGCGAATCCCAGTAAGGCTCGCCCTCCCGCGCCGCCTTCCACAGCGCGAAGTCCCGGGCTTCCTCCTTGGCGTACTCGTCGACGTCGACCCGCGCCCCCGGTTGGAGCGAGGCGATGTCCATCCCGGAGAGCTTGCCGTAGGAGGGGAAGCTCGCGATCCGGTAGTAGACCGCGCCGTCGGCGACGTAGGCGTGGCCTTCGGCCTCCAACCTCCGCACGAGCTCGACCATCTCCGGGACGTGTTCCGTGGCCCGGGGGTAGTATTCGGCCCGTTGGAGGCGGAGGGCATCGACGTCGTCGAAGAACGCCTGGATGAAGGGCTCGGTGTAGGTGGCGAGGGGGACGCCCGCCTCCCGGGCGCCGCGGATGGTTTTGTCGTCGACGTCCGTCAAGTTCATGACCTGGATGACGTCGAAGCCCTTCCAACGTAAAAAGCGGCGCAGCAAGTCCTCGAAGGCGAACGTCCGGAAATTCCCGATGTGGGCGCGGTCGTATACCGTGGGCCCGCACGTGTACATCCGGACCTTTCCCGCCTCCGACGGCTCGAAGGGTTCCAACTTCCGACTTGACGTGTTGTAGAATATTATGGCCATGGCTAGGTATGCCGGGTAGAATTTTCGGATATTAACAAAAGAGGCCGGGGAGTTAAAGTCGAAAATTTTAATCGCCCGGTTTGACGGCGCCGCCTAAATTATATATAATAGGGTTCAACGAACGCGGCGCGAACCGGACGAGTCGGGTGAGCCATGGATAAGAAGAAGAAAGTGGAAATCTCGTTGGACGAGGTGGTCGACGTCGACGGTCTTAAGGCCCGCTTGGCGGCGTTGGAAGAGGGTCTCGCCGCGGCCGACGGGGCGGCGGCGGAGGCCAAAGAGGAGCTGCTTCGCCGCGCCGCCGACTTCGACAACGCCCGCAAGAGGCTCGTGCGCGATTACCAGCGGGCGTGCGCCGCCGCGGCCCAGGGCATCGTCGAGAAGCTCTTGCCCGTGCTCGACGACTTGACCCGCGCCGTCGACGCCGCGGATGCCGACGAGGCCGTCCCGCAAAGCCACGTCGATTCCATCCGCATGCTCGACCGCAAGATATTCGACGTCTTGTGCCACGAGGGTTTGGAAATCATTCGGGCCGGCCGCGGCGACCCCTTCGACCCCGAGGTCCACGAGGCGGTATCCGTAACCTGCGACCCGCAGCTGCCCCCGAACGTAATCGCCCGGGTCTTGGGGCCCGGCTATAAATTTAAAGGTTTATTGCTCAAGCCGGCAAAGGTCGAAGTTTGCGTCGCCCGGGAGGCGGGCGCCGGGGCGGCCGGGGCCCCGCCGGAAGAGAATGCCTAGGCCGGCGCCGGCCGGTAACCGCGGTTGATCGCGATATGGCGGCTCCCAAGGATTTTTACGCGATACTCGGCGTCTCGGAGAATGCGTCCGAGAAAGAGATAAAAAAGGCGTACCGGGGCCTCGCGATGAAGTATCATCCCGACCGCAACGCGGACCCGGCCGCGGCCGAAAAGTTCAAAGAGGTCAACGAGGCTTACCAGACGCTGTCCGACCCCAAGAAGCGCCAGGACTACGACATGCTGCGCAAGTACGGCGCCTTCGCCGGCGCCGGCGGCCCGGGCGCCGGGGGGTTCGATTTTTCGCGGTATGCGCGGCCCGGCGGCGGCCAAACTTCCCGTTTCGACGACCGCGACCTTGGCGGCCTGGGCGGCCTGGGCGACCTCTTCGACCAGCTGTTCCGGCAGGGAGGGGCCGCCGGGCGTCGGCCCGAACCCGCCGCCGGCCGCGATATCGAAATAACCGTCGAGGTCCCCTTCTCGACGGCGGCAAAAGGCGGGACCGCCAAGATGAACCTGGGGCGGGACGAACCGTGCATGACTTGCGCCGGGACCGGCGCCGCGCCGGGGACGCAACCTAAAACCTGCCCCCAATGCGAGGGGCGCGGCACCGTCACCGTGGGTCTGGGCCAGTTCGGCGTGACGCGCGCGTGCCCGAGCTGCGCCGGCAAAGGGACCGTCGTCGAGAAGCCTTGCCCGGAGTGCCGGGGCGCCGGGGTCCGCCGCGCCAAGCGGCCGCTTGAGGTAAGAATCCCGGCGGGCATAAATGACGGCGGCGTGATACGCGTGAAGGGCGAGGGCAACGTCGGCGCCGGCGGCCTGCGCGGCGACCTCTACGTCACGGTGCGCGTCAAACCGGATTCGCGCTTTCGCCGCGAGGGCCTCGATACGTACGGCAAGCTCGAGCTCAACCTGGCCGAGGCGCTGTTGGGCGGCAAGAAGTCGGTCGATACCGTTCAGGGAAAGGTAAACGTCACGGTCCCGCCGGGGATCGAGGCCGGGAAGAAGATACGGGTCAAGAAGAGAGGGATTCGGGACGAGCGGACCGGGCGGGTCGGCGACCATTACGTGGAGATAAAGGTGGCCACCCCCAAAAAGATGAACAAGGAGCAGCAGAAACTTTTTGAAGCGTACGCCAGGGCGATGGGGTGGTTATAAGAGCCGGCCGGCGCGGCTCCAAAATTTTCGTAAGATTTAGGCCGGGCCGCGGTATGACGCCAGACCGCGATCGTTTCCATATTCCAACCTTCAGGGATTTATATTATGGCCCGTTTCAGGTTTCTCGTCGCGGCGGCGCTCGCCGCAACCGTCGCGGTTTGCGGCGCCGGCGTCGCGGCCGCCTTCGACGATATCCCTTACCAACCGGTGGTCTCGGAAAACCCGGCTTTCCAACGCGGCATAACGTATTTCCCTCGCCAAGAGCCGTTGTCGTCTCTCCCCGGACAGGTAAAAAATCTCGAGCGCATGCTCGCCGCCGGCGTCGAATGGGTGGCGCTGGTCCCGGTATGGTATCAGCGGACGCGCACCTCTACCCTGATCGCGCCCGACCCCGCTAAGACGGCCTCGGACGAGAGCGTGCGCGAGGTGATCCGCTATCTCCACCGCAAGGGCGCCAAGGTAATGCTTAAGCCGTACGTCGACAGTGAGGACGGCGTTTGGCGCGCGCACTTCGAGCCGGCCGGCGTCGACGCCTGGTTCAATTCCTACCGACGGTTCATAAATCATTACGCCGACATGGCGGCCGCCGAGGACGTGGAGATGCTGTGCCTGGGCGTCGAATACATGTGGTGCGACGAAGACGAATATGAACGGTGGTCGGACGTCGCCGACGCCGTTCGGTCGCGCTACGGCGGCGAGCTGACGTACACCGCCCACTGGGGCAACTATCAGAAGGTTTGCCTTTGGGCTCTGGTCGACTACGTCGGCATCGGCGCCTACTACTCGCTTTCCAAGGGAGAGGACGCCGCGCTGTCGGCCTTGGTAAAGGGATGGCGCGAGCCGTTGGATAATATCGAGAGCTGGCGCCATAGGGCGCGGTTGGCCGACAAGGAAGTTATCTTCACGGAAGTCGGGTACCAATCGCGGCCGGCGTGCTGGGTTACGCCGGGCGATACGCAAAGCGACGAGACGGACGCCCGGGCCCAGGAGATTTGCTACAAGTCGCTTTTCATGACGGCGCCGGCGCGGGGCTGGCTGCGCGGCATATATATATGGTGTTGGGACCAATGGGACCCGGACCGCGGCGGCGGCCCGAACGACAACAATTGGACCCCCAAGGGCAAGGCCGCCGAGACGGTACTCTCCAACTATTACCACAGTTATTAGTAGTCGCTGTTGTGAACGCCGACAAATGAAAAGCGGCCCCGGAGTCGGATTGCTCGAGCGCCGAGGGATAATTTTTTTGGCCCTGGCGGCGGCGGGGCTCTTTTTCGTCCTTTACGCCGCGACCTGCTGTCGGACGGCGTACTGGCAGGATTCCGGGATATACGTCCGCTCGGTATGCCTGTTAGGTAACTGTTACGCCCCCGGGTATCCGGCGTATCTCTGCTCGTCGTACGTTTTTACGGCGCTGCCGGGCGTGGGCGCCGTAGCCGGGGTAAATTTTTTCAGCGCCGCGGCGGGGGCGGCCGCCGCTTTTTTTGTGGTGCTTGCCGCCCTGAGGTTATACGGCGCCGACGGTTTCGGCGCGGCGGGCGCCGCGGTCGCGGCGCTCGCGTTGGGTTCGGCGCCGGCGGTGTGGGCGCAGGCGACGGCGGCCGAGGTATATACGCTGAGCCTCGCCCTCACCGCCGCGACGGCGTGGCTCCTTCTCGCGTGGGGCGGCGGCCCGGACGATAGGGTGTTTTGGGCCGCGGCCTTCGTTTACGGCCTGGCGTGCGGCGTTCACCCCCAGCAGGCCGCTTTTCTGCCGGCGTACGCGGCGTACGCGTTGTGGGCCGGCGGCCGCCGCATGGGGTCGTTAAAAATATGGACTATGGCGGCGGCGGCGTTCGCGTTGGCTCTGTCCGCGTACCTTTACTTGCCCCTGAGGTCCGCGGCGGGGGTCGCGTCGGACTGGGGTAAGCCCGACAACTTGAAAAATTTCTACTATCACGTCACCGGGAAGATGTACCGGCACGAGCTTTTCGCCGCGGCGCCGGCGCTGGTAGCGGCTCGAGCGAAGATGGCGGCGGCGCTTTTTCTCGGCCAATTCGGCTGGCTCGGCTTAGCGGCGGGGGTTTGGGGCGCGGCGCGGCTGTTTTGGCGGAGGGTAAAGGGTGCGGTCCTCCTCTTCGGCGCCGGGGCCGGGGCGGCGGCGTTCATCCTGAATTATTATTCGGCCAATTGGCGCACCTGGTATACGGCTCTCTATATGGCGTGGGCATTAGCGTGCGGCGCGGCCGTCGCCTGGTTGTGCCGGCGCGTCGGGGCGTGGCGTTTTTGGCCCGGCGCGGCCGCGGCCTTGACGGCGGTTGTCGTCGCGGCCGTTGCGGTACCGGCCCGGTTCGGGCCCGCGGCCCGGGCCTATTTCCCGTTCGCCGAGGACGCCGCGGCCAACGTCTTCCGCGTGATAGGGCCGCGCGCCACTTTTATACTCAGCTACGAGGGTAGCGCGGTGACGGGGCCGATGGCGGCGCTGGTGACCGCGGCGTACGCCCGGCCGGACGTTTATATAATCGACGCCGCCGGGACGCGCCAGTTCCGCGACTTCTTCGATTTCGTCGGCTGGAAGTACCGCTATACGCCCGCGGCGGCGAGCGCGGAGGAGTACGTCAACGCCTTTATGGCGCTGGTGCGCGACCGGAGCCGCGATTACTACATGCTCTACCCTTTCGGGCCGCCGCGGCATTACGGCTACGGGTACGAGAAGCGGGCCGGCGTGTGGCGGTTGGTGCCGCCGGGCGGCGCGGCCGCCGAAAGCGATTGGTGGTCGCTATACCGCCGGCGGGGCGTCGAGCCCGAGCCGCCGCCGTACGTCGACTACTGGACCGCGACGTACCTCGGCGTGCAATACGTCGCCGAGAGCCGCGACCGGGCGCGCGCCGGCGACGCCGCCCGGGCCCGTTTTTGTTTGGCGTGGGCGGAGCGGGTGGGCGCCCGGGCCGAGGCGGCGCAGTACGCCCTTGGCTGCTACGCCGAAGAACGGCTCGAGCCGGCGGCGGCGCTCGTTCACTACCGCCGGGCCCTCGCGTTGGACCCGACTTTTCGAAAGGCGAGGGAGAGCTTGCTCAGGCTTTATTATCGCACCGGCGAGGCGGAGCTGGCGGCGCGCGAATGGCGGGCTTTGACGGCCCTTTACGCGGGCGACTAGCGATTTTTTCCTTCGGCGCATTTGGGCGTTTTATTTGTAATAGGCGTCGCTCATAGGTAAAACGGCGCCGTCAATCGGGGGAGGCGGGGGCGACGGAAGCGCCAAGGGCCCGAGCCGGGGAAGCCCTCGAATTTTATTAATTTAAGCGGGTCCCGGCCTGAGCGGTCTTCCTAATATCCTAATCGGCGCGGGGCCTTTCTAATTAAGGCCGCCGGACCCCGCGAAAAAAACCTTGACATTATGGGATTATTTATTTATATTGAGATGCAAAGATAATAACTTTCGAATTGGTATTTAACTAAGAAGGAGGCAGATGTGAAGAAGGTAATTTTATTAATCGCAGCCCTGTTCATGTTAGCCAGCGCGTGGGCGGCGGACCCCACGAAGATTCTCGTCAAGTACGACGTATACGGCGGTTACGGCGAAGGCGTCATTACCGCGCTCAAGGCGAAGTGGTCCGCGGCGACCATTTCATCTTTCAATGGTAGTACCTGGCCGGCATTCGACTCGGCACTCACTACTCAAGGGCCGTGGCCCATGGTTATCGTCGAGGCCCACAACTACCCGGGGGCGGCAGCCCAATATCAAAACCTCGCGAACTACTATAACAGCAAAGTCGGGCCCCTCTTCTACGCCGACTGGTCTATGAACCGTGGGCTTAACGGGCCGCTCCTGACCGCGATGGGCGTTACCTCGGCTGCGGGTATACCTATGCCTCCCATCGCCCATTACACGTGGAACGCGTCGCACCCCATTTGCACCGGCGTAACAAGCTGGACGTATGGGAACCCGGGTTACGGTACCGGCGGCCAGCGCATAACTTGGGCTACTGCCGTTCCGGTAACCGGGTGGACTGCTACCCAAACCCCCGGCCAGGGCGGCATCTGCGTTGCCCCGGATGGCAAGAGCGTCATCAGCGGCTTGTTCATCTCCTTGAACACGAGCCCGACCGAAATGGCGAAGATCTGGTCGAACGTACTTACTTTCATGTGGGGCGGCTCCGGCGTCGCGCCGGCGTCCCTGGGTAAAGTCAAGGCTTTGTACAGGTAAACCGAACGTACCTGCGTCTAAGCCGTCCGCTCCCGCGGGCGGCTTTTCTTTGGGACACGCGAGGCTAAGGTCGCGATTAAAAAGGCCCGGCGCCGGCGCCCAAAGGGTTTTGCTTGCAAAATTCGTCGCGACCAGTTACAATGGCGCCGTGGGCGCGGGGGAGGTCGCGCGTCGGCCGTTTGCCCGTGACGCCCCGGGCCGCGGCGCGGAGGCCGCCGGTTTCGGCGAGACGTTCATTCCTTGCCGCCGGACCCGGACGTAGCGGCGTCGGCCGGGCTTTGGTACGGCGGCGGGGCGCCTTTTTCCATACCCTATGAAAATATTGACGCTCAACTGCGGCAGCTCGTCGCTGAAGTATTCGTTCTTTGACGCCGCCGAGGAGCGGGCCATCGGCCGGGGAATCGTCGAGAGGATTACGATCGGCGGTTCTTTTATCGTGCACCAGGTGCTGCCGGCGCCGGAGTACGAAAGTTTCGGCGGGCCCTCGGGGCCGCGGCGCGGCGCCGTCAGCGTCCGCATGCGACCCGGCCTCACGGTGCGGCGGGAGTGCGAGTGCCCTACCCACAAAGAGGCGATAGACCTCGTTCTGGAGACGTTGACCAAGGGCGACGGGGCCGTCATCGCGGAGCTGGCCGAGATTTCGGCGGTGGCGCATCGCGTCGTGCACGGTGGCGAAGCGCTGACCCGCTCGGTGGTCATAGATGACCGCGTCCTGGACGCGCTCCGCGACTGCATTAGCCTGGCGCCGCTGCACAATCCCCCCAACATCGCCGGCGTCGAAGCGGCGCGCGCCCTCCTTCCCGACGTGCCCCACGTCGCCGTTTTCGATACCGCGTTCCACTACACCATCCCCGACTACGCCTACCTGTACGCCTTGCCTTACGAGTGGTATCTGGAGAAGGGCGTGCGCCGCTACGGCTTCCACGGCACCTCGCACCTCTACGTCTCGCGGCGGGCCGCGGCCCTTATGGGCAAGGAGCCGACGGCCGTAAACGTCATCACCCTCCACGTCGGCAACGGCGCCAGCGTCTGCGCCGTAAAGGGCGGCGTCTCGATCGATACGTCGATGGGGTTTACGCCGCTGGAGGGTTTGGTAATGGGCACGCGGTGCGGCGACATCGACCCGGCGATACCGTTCCAGGTGATGGCCGATTACAACCTGGGGCCCCAGGAGGTTTACAGCCAGCTCAACCGGCGGAGCGGCATTTTGGGCCTTACGGGCAAATACGCGGACCGGCGCGACGTGCTCGCCCACCTGGCCGCCGACGCCGCCGGCGCCGACGAGGGGGCCGCGGAGGCCGGCTCGCCCTACCGCTGCCGGATGGCGCTGGAGGTCGAGTGTTATCGCCTTAAAAAATACGTTGGCGCGTACGCCGCGGCGCTGGGGAGAGTCGACGCGGTGGTCTTCACCGCCGGCGCGGGAGAGAATTCGCCCGAGATGCGGGCGCGGGCGCTGCGCGGCCTCGAGGGTTGCGGCGTCATCCTGGACGAGGCCGCGAACGCCGCGGCGCCCCGGGGGCAGGAGTGCGACGTCGCCGCGCCGTCGTCGTCGTCGCGGGTGTTCGTCATCCCGACCGACGAAGAGCGCGTATTCGTCGAAGATACGCTCGCCCTGCTCAACCGCACTTATCGTCCGCCGGACCGCTTCGTCTACTCGTTCCAACGGCCCGGCTATAAGGCGCGCGTCGGGTGACGAAAATTTCGGAAGAATTGTTTAAGCTGAAGGGGGCCCACGCGGGCCGCCTTTTTACTGACGGATGGGCCTTTCTTTAAGGGCTTCCCTCCAGCACGGTCGAGCCGAAATAGAAATCGGGCCGCTTCCAGTGGAGGACGAGGTCCACGTCCGGGTAAAAATTTTCCCGCCGCAGCTCGTAACGAACCACGCCCTCGCGGGCGGGAACCTCCGCCAATTCATAGGAACCCTCTACGGGGGCGAGTTGGGGCGGGACTTCGACCGCGAACGTCGCTTTCTCGATGGGCCGCTGCCAGCGTCGCGCGCTGGTGAGGATATACGTAAATTCTTCGCCGCGGCAGATTTGCTCGTACGAGACCGAGACCTCGGCCTCCGCCCGCGGCGGCACCGTTACCTCGAAGGCAACGTCGCGGCGTTTCCAGGAGAAGGGGATGTCTCCGCCGTCGCCGTCGCGGACCGCGACGTTCTCGGGCTCGCCGAGCCCCGGGCCGCGGGCGAAGGGATAAACCAGCTTGAGCTTAGACGGCTCGTCGCCGGCGTTGTAGAAGCGGTATGTGCCCGCCACCGTCACCCGCGGCGGCGCGACCGTTATCGTGACGTCCTCGCTTACGAAGGACGGTTTGCCGGCCGCGCCGTGCCGGGAGAGCATATACGTCGCGAACGCCGTTGCGCCGCCCGCTACGGCTACGGCCGCTATAAGCCCCGCCGACGATGAGGATTCGTCCTCGGGCTCCGGCATCGGGTTAGCCGCCGCCGGCGCCGCGGCCGCGACCGTCGCGACGACGCCCCACCTCAGTAACGTTTTCATTTTCCTATCCTCTCAGCCGTTAATCGTTGGACGCCGCCGACGGGGCAAGCGCTTCACGGCGCCGCGGGCGGCCGCTTTTCCCACGTTAAGGTGAAATTATTTGGGGGGTAAAACTTTTTCCGTTTATACTCGTAGCGCACGGAGCCCCCCTCTTCTTCCGCGACTTTTTGCAACGAGTAGACGGAGCTGACGTTGCCCAGCGCCGCCGGGGCCGTGACCACGAACGTGGTGTCCGCGCCGGGGAGGCCCCAGAACCGGTCTTTGCCCAAAAGGTACGTGAAGGCCGTGCCGCTCGTCGGCTGCTCGTACGCGACGAAGACCTGGGCGTAGTTTTCTCGCGGCACCGCAAATGCGAAAGAGATTCTGTCCCCTTCCCACGCGAACGGTATTTCCTTCCCTACGCCGTCGGAAATCGCGACGTTCTCCGGCGGGCCGACGCCGAGGCCCGTGCCGAAGGGGTAGGCCAGCGCCAGCGCCTCGTCGCTCGCGGTGTCGTTTCGAAAGGCGTACGTCGCCGACACGCTCACGCGGCCCGGCGCCAGGTTTATCTCGACGTATTCCTCCACCATCCTCAGCGGCGAGTCGGGGACGGCGTAATTAAGGCCGACGCCGACCAGGCTCATCACGCCGATACCGGCGAGCGTTAATATTAATACGAACGTTCCGCCGAATACGACCCAACTCATATATACCCCTTCGCAGGCAGTCGGTATTCTAACAACCCGGCCACCTTACAGATAATCTTACTACGGCTCGCCGCCTTCCGCAAGGGCCGGCGCGACGACGTAGACGTAGCGGAGGGGGGCGTCGCCGCGGCTTAGCACGTTGTGAAAAGTACCGGGCGGGATGTAGGCCACTTGCCCCGCCGCGAGCGCGAGCGCGCCGTGGCCCTCGAGCTCGGCCTCGCCTTTTCCCTCTAGAATTATTAGCAGCTCCTCGTAGTCCTCGGTGCCGTGGCGGCCGCAGCTCGAGCCCGGCGCCAGCGTCACCATCCCCGCGCGCATCCGCCGGGCGTTTTTTTCGGTAAGAAGGACGCGGTGCGTTTCGCCGCGAGCGTCGAGTAGTTTTATGAAAGGTTTTAATTCGCCGGCTTCGGCCATAGGGGCCCTCCTGACGGCTCGCGGCGCTGAACCGCGGCCTTTATTTTTTGGTAGGGTTTTTTTATAATATATTTTAGTATAAGATAACGCTATATTGGAAGCGGGTCTTTATGGAAGAGTACTTCTCCCATCGCGCCCAGGAGGCCGTCCGGTCAGCGCCTAAGGCGAGGGGCGCACCGTGAGGCACGACGTTTTTCGCATTCAAAAGGCGGCCGGGGGGCCGCCTTTATTTTTTATATCGCACGCGTTATCATAACGCGAGGACGAGCCGGAGGGCGTTGTCCACTTCGGCCATCTTGGCCGGCGGCACGGCGCCCGCGGGTATCAGGTTGCCCTTAGCGTCTCGCTCCAACCGCGATTCGTCCAACGAGCGGAGCTGGAAGCACAGGAATACCGTGGCCATGGGTAACCCCGAGTCCCGCGCGGATACGAAGACATTAGTCGAGTAGTTACGGGATATATTCGCGGCGTCGGTCCCGACGACGACGGCCACCACCAGCGGCTGGGCGTTGATGGCGTCCGCGGAAACTATTAATACCGGGCGCCGGCGCCCCCGTTGTTCGCGGCCTCTCGTCCCCCGCAAGTCGGCATAGTATATCTCGCCCCGGCGCGGCATTACGTCAACCCGTCCATCTCAGTTGCCCGGAATTCGCGGTCGATAGCTTTTATCTCGCGCCGGATGTCCGGGTCCGCGGCCATGCGCGCCATTTCTTCCGCGAACGCCCGGCCTTTTAGCTCCGCGATATACCGCCTGATGGCCGTCAAGATGAGTCGGTTCATATTTTCGCGTTCTCCCGGCGGGGCCACCGCTATCAGTTCCTCAAACAACTCCCGCGGCCCGGCGATGCTTCGCCGGACGGTCGCCGGTTTCTTTGCATCTGTCATATAACACCTCCTACAATAATAATTGTAACATTAAATGCCACAAAAAACAAGTGCCCGCCTTTGTCGCGTTCGCCGGGGGGCCTTTATTTTCAAATGTAAATTTTGTATAATAAAAAAAGAGGGTTACTGTTTTTAATAACGTATGGAAGAGTACTTCTCCCATCGCGCGCAGGAAGCCGTCCGGTCCGCGCAGGAGGCCGCCAAGGCGTTGGGCGCCGCGCAGATCGGCACCGACCACCTGCTCGTCGGCGTCGCCCGCGACCGCGGGTCCGTCGCGGCCCGGGCCCTCGGCGCCGTCGGCCTCGACTTCGACCGCGTAAGCGCCGCCGTCCAACAGCTCGCGCCCTCTCGCCCGGGCGCGCCGCCCCAGGTCGTCATCGAGTTCGCCCCCGACGCCAAGCGCGCCATCCAGCACGCCGTCGACGAGGCGCAGCGCCTCAAGAGTCAGCTCGTCGGCACCGAACATATATTATTGGGCATACTCCACGAGACCGCCGGCCCTGGCGTCAAGGTAATAGTATCGCTGGGCGCGGACGCCAAGGTCGTCGCCGATAAGTGCTACGAGTTGATGGGGGCGAAGGCCGCGGGCCCGTACGGCGCGAGCGCGGAGTCCAAAACGCCGGCGCTCGACACCTTCGGCCGCGACCTGACGAAGCTGGCGCGCGACGGCAAGCTCGACCCGGTGATAGGCCGCGAGAAGGAGATCGAGCGCTGCATCCAGATCCTAAGCCGCCGCACCAAGAACAACCCGGTCCTCATCGGCGACCCGGGCGTCGGCAAGACCGCCATCGTCGAGGGGCTGGCGCAGGCCATCGCCGGCCGCCGGGTCCCGGAGATATTGGCCGACAAGAAAGTTATCCAGCTCGACCTGGCCGGCCTCGTCGCCGGGACGAAGTTTCGCGGCGAGTTCGAGGAGCGCCTCAAGGGCGTGGTCGACGAAATAGTCAAGGGCGGCGGCGTCATCCTCTTCATCGACGAGATGCACACCCTCGTGGGCGCGGGCGCCGCGGAGGGCGCCATCGACGCCGCCAACATCCTCAAACCGGCGTTGGCGCGCGGCGAGCTGCAAGCCGTGGGCGCCACCACCCTCGACGAATATCGCAAGTACGTCGAGAAGGACGCGGCCCTCGAGCGCCGCTTCCAACCGGTCCTCGTCGACGAGCCGACGGTGGAGGAGACCGTCGCGATCCTGGAGGGACTCCGCGAGCGCTACGCCGCCCATCACCGCGTCACCATCTCGGACGAGGCCGTAGCCGCGGCGGCGCGACTGTCGGCCCGCTACATTGCCGACCGCTTCCTGCCCGACAAGGCCATCGACCTCGTCGACGAGGCCGCGGCCAAGGTCCACTTGGCCAACCTGATGGTGCCGCCGGACGTCGCGGCGACGGAGGCCGAGGTCGACAAGCTCAATCGGGAGAAGGAGGAGGCCATCGCCCGCAACGACTTCGAGGCCGCGAACCGGGCCCACGTGAAGGCCCTCGAGCTTAAGGCCAAGCTCGACGCGGTCAAGGGAGAGTGGGAACGCGTCAAGGCCGAGAAGCAGCGGGAGGCGGTGGTGACGCGGGAGGACGTGGCCGCGGTCCTCTCGAGCTGGACCGGTATCCCGGTCGCCGAGCTTACGGAGGAGGAACAGGCGCGGCTTTTGCGGATGGAGGAGGAGGTCCACCGTCGCATCGTCGACCAGGAGGAAGCGGTGCGGGCGGTGTCGGAGGCGGTGCGCAGCGCCCGCGCCGGCCTCAAGGACCCCAACCAACCGGTGGGGACGTTCATCTTCCTGGGGCCCACCGGCGTGGGCAAGACCGAGCTCGCGAAGGCGCTGGCGGAATATCTTTACGGCGACGAGGAGGCCATCGTCCGCATCGACATGTCGGAATATCAGGAGCGCCACACGGTCTCGCGGCTGGTGGGGGCGCCGCCCGGCTACGTCGGCTACGAGGAGGGGGGCCAACTGACGGAGCGCGTCCGCCGCCGCCCCTACTCCGTCATATTGTTGGATGAAATCGAGAAGGCCCACCCCGACGTCTTCAACATCCTCTTGCAAGTTATGGACGACGGCCGCCTGACCGACAGCCACGGCAAGACGGTGGACTTCAAGAATGCTATACTAATAATGACCTCCAACGTCGGCGCGGGCCGCATCATGAAGCTGTCCGAGCGGGCCCACGTCGACGCCGAAGCCAAACTCTACGAGAAGATGAAGGAGGAGGTGTTCGACGAGATAAAGGGCGTCTTCCGGCCCGAGTTCATTAACCGCGTCGACGACATCATCGTCTTCCACGCGCTGGGAAAAGAGGAGCTGTTGCAGATCGTCGACCTTTTGGTCGCGAAGGTGCGCGCGCGGCTCGGCGACCAGGATATGGATTTAGAAATTACGGACGCCGCGCGGGAGCACCTGGCCCAGGCGGGCTACGACCCGGCGTTCGGGGCCAGGCCGCTCCGCCGCCTCATCACCCGCGTCCTCGCCAACCCCATCGCCAACCGCATCCTGAAGGGCGAGTTCGGCCCGGGCGACACGGTGGCGGTGGACTTCCGCGACGGCGCGCTGGTTTTGACTAAGAGCAAGACGAAGCGGGCGAAGGTGAAAAGTAAAGAGGGGAAACCGGAAGCGGAAGGCGTTATCGAAGGGGAAGTCTTAGAGGGCGAGGTATTCGATTAATTGTAATCGGGCCTGGCGTTATCGGGTTTCTAATCCTCAGGGGCGAATTCAACCCGGGCGACACGGTGGAGGCGGCCTTCGGCGACGGCGAGCCGGTTTTAAATAAAAGTAAGGCGAAGAGCGCGAAGGGTAAGGGCAAGAAGGCGGCGGCGGCTTAGGAGGACGTAACGGAGGGTAAGTAGTGGCGTAAAATGGCGACCGTTGACGCGGGACGAGAGCTAAGGTAAAGTAAGGCGATGGAAATGAAAACGTCGGACGAGGCGGGCGACCGCGTTTGGGAAAGCGCCCTCCGCGAGTTCGCCGGGAAAGCCCGGGCGGCGCTCGGCGAGCGGCTCGTACGGTTGATATTGTACGGCTCGAGGGCGCGAGGCGACGCCGCCGCCGACAGCGACGTCGACCTTTTGGCCGTCGTGGCCGGGGTGGCCGGCGACGACGCCCGGCGCGCGCTTTGGCGGTTGGCGGTCGAGACCGAGCTCCGGTGCCCCGACGTATTTCTTACCGTCGTGGTTATGACGGCCGAGGAGTGGGAAGCCGAGCGCGACTTCAGCTTCGCGCGCGCGGTTCGTCGGGAGGGGGTCGCCGTGTGACGGAGGCGGCGGAAATAAAAGCTTTAGTCCGCGACGGCGCGCTGGTTTTGACTAAGAGCAAGACGAAGCGGGCGAAGGTAAAAAGTAAAGAGGCGAAACCGCAAGAAGAAGTTATCGAAGGGGAAGTCGTAGAGGGCGAGGTGTTCGATTAAGTAATTACGGCCGGGGTCGCCGCGTCGCCGGGTATGGTCAAGGCGCTATTCCGTTGAAAAACCGTTCGTAGATTGTTATAATTTCGTCCACCCTGAAGGTTTAAGGTTTAGTGCCGGATGTTCGAAATAACCCAACGTAACGAGGAGCGTGGATTATGCGTAAGGTAGTAGTGGTAATAGTTATCGCCGCGGCCGCGGCGGCGTGGGGAGAATGGGGCAAGGTAGTGTCCTCGTTCCCGGCGCCCGGCTCGCAGGCCGGCGGCCTGGCTTTCGACGGCACGTACTTGTGGTTCGCGGATTACACCAGCTCTTCGAGCACCATATACAAGTTGACGACGAGCGGCACTTACGAAGGGCAGTGGGTCAAGTCCTGGCCCTACGTCATGGGGTTGGGGTGGGACGGGACGTACCTCTGGGCGGACACGCTGACCACGCGCTACGTCTACCGGGTCAAGACGTCGGACATGTCGGTATTGAGCTCTTTCTACGGCCCGTCGGGCCATATGATGGGGATGGATTGCGACGCCGACTACCTTTACATCAACGATTGGCAGGACGTGCGCGTCGCGAAGGTTACGTATGCCGGCTCGCTGCGCCAGCTCATTCCGGTTTCGCCGCCCAACCCCTCGGGCGTCGCCATTCAGGGCGACTACCTGTGGACCACCACGCGCGATTTCTGGACGCCCTCCAACGCCCTGTGCGTCAAGGCCTATAAGTCGACCGGCAGCGCCATAGCGTCGTTCCAGTGCCCTGACAGCCAGGCCCCGGACCTCGCGATTCAGGGGGATTACCTGTGGGTCTCCGGGTATACGACCAAGTATATTTACAAGGTGGACGTGACGCCGCCGTCGGCGGTGACGCCGTCGTCGCTGGGCAAGGTCCGGGCGCTGTTCCGCTGAGCGCCGGCCTTATGCCCCGCCGGAAAGCCGCCCTCGCGGGCGGCTTTTAATTTCAGCGGAAGACCGCTTTTACTTTGCCCAACGATACGGGCGCGACGGCCGGGACGTCCCGATTGAAATATTGGATGCGGTGGTTGCCGGCGTCGGCGACGTAAACGCGGGCGCCGGTGGGCGAGACCGCGACGCCCATGGGCCCGGGATTGGCGAACTGGCCGTTCCCGGTGCCGCGGGAGCCCCACTTCGCGAAGAAAGAGCCCGTAGCGTTAAAATATTGGATGCGGTAGTTCTCCATGTCCGCTACGTAAACGTTCCCGCCCGGGCCGACGGCGACACCCACGGGGTCAATGAACCGGCCGTTACCCGAGCCTGATGAACCCCACTTCCCGATAAAGCTACCGGCGGCGTTGAAGTATTGGATGCGGTCATTCCCCCGATCCGCTACGTAGACGTTGCCGTTGGGCGCGACGGCAACCCCTTCGGGATATTTGAATTGGCCGTTCCCGGTGCCGTATACCCCCCACTCGCCCAGATAGAAACCGGCGGCGGTGAAGTATTGTACACGGTGGTTGAAAGCGTCGGCGACGTAGACGTCGCCGTCGCGCGCTACGGCGACGCCGGTCGGGTATTCGAACTGGCCTTTGAAGGTACCGTATGAGCCCCACTTACCCAGGTACGAGCCGGCGGCGGTGAAGTATTGGACGCGGCTGTTCTCGTGGTCGGTTACGTAAACGTTCCCGTTTGGGGCGACGGCGACGCCGGCCGGGTAATCGAACTGGCCTTTGAAGGTGCCGTATGAGCCCCACATGCCTAGGTAGGAGCCCGCGGCCGTGAAGTATTGTATACGGTCGTTGCCGGTATCAGCTACGTAAACGTTGCCGTTCGGCGCGACCGCCACGTCCACGGGCCACATAAACTGGCCGTTCCCGGTGCCGACGGAGCCCCATTTACCCTCGAAAATGAAGGCCGGGGCCGGCGCCGCGGCCGCGACGACTAAACCCAAACTGAGCGCCGCTTTTTTTAACTTGAACATTACGTCCTCCTAAGTTAAGGGCCGTAAACCGCCGCGGCCGTATCTTCGTCGATAAATTGGCCGTAATTGGCCCCTAATTCCAAAAGCTCGGCTATTTCGTCTTCCGCCGCGGCGACCACTTCTTCCAGGGTTTTACCTTCGGCCCTGGAAAAAATTTTGTAGGGGTTAACGCGGCCGAAGCCGTACGTGTCGTCCTTGCCCGGCGGCCCGAGGTCGTCGCTGAACCCTTGCATTATCTTCCTTATCTCAGCGGCGGTAGCCGTGGGCCATTTGGCGCGGCATAAGGCCGCGGTGGCGGTTACGAGCGGCGCCGACATAGAAGTCCCCGTTAGATAAGCCCACGAGTATTGGTTGCCATCCCAAGCGACCTTGCTTTTTGCGGTACTTATAATATCCACGCCCGGGGCGCATAGCTCCATTTCCGGGCCTTTGGCGTATCCGTCGGGCGCTTCGTCGTCTCTGTTGGTTGCGCCTACGGCGATTACGGTGGGGAACTTAGCGGGGTACAGTATGCCGCGGTCTTCATAATTTCCGGCGGCGGCCGCCAGGATAAGGTTAAGTTTATAAGCGAAGCCGCAAGTTTCTGCAAAAACCTTTAACACTACCGGGAGGGGACCAAATTTGGCGATATACGCGGTGCCGAAGGACATATTTATTACGTGGGCGTAATTATCTACGGCCCATTTAACTGCTTTCGTAGCCCTGCATATGTTCGCGTGAGGTGTTACCTCCGCTGCGGGGGTATAACCACGGTCTGGTTTAAATATCTTTAAAGGCATTACCGTGCTATTCCAACCTAAGCCGGCCATACCAAAGGCGTTGTTCGTTTCGGCCGCCGCTATACCGGTAACGTGAGTGCCGTGGGAGTGGGTAGTTTCGTCTTCGGGCTCGGCGTCGTCGTCGACGAAATCCCACCCCGCCGTTATCTTCGCGTCCAGGTCCGGGTGCCCGGCCCAAACCCCCGAATCGATTACGGCGATTTTAACGCCCGCGCCTTTTGAGTAGTCCCACGCGGGCCCGGCCTTTATTTTGTATAAATACCACTGTTGGGTGGGGTTTAAATAAAACGGGTCGTTGGGCGTCGCGGCCAGTTCGAGATACCAGTCCAAATCGGCGTATTCCACCTCCGGCACCTCGTTGTAAGCGTTTACGGCGCCGGCTACGTTTTTATAGTCGGCCGGGAATTTGAACAGATATATCCGCCCGAGTTTAAATTCGTCGTAGGCCGCGGTATAGTCGTCCCAGTCCCATAAACCGTCGGGGTGTTCCAAAGGGTTACCGGGTAGTGGTAACATCTGCTCGAAGTCGTAAACGCCGTAATTTTCGTTCAGCGTGTCGACGGCGGCGATACCCGTTTGCACGATACCTTCCACGATTTCAGGCGTTACATCCTGGTTAAACTTTATGAATATTACGTCCGGGGTATAATCCGAAGCTTGCGCCGCGCCTGCGTATAAAAACAAGAACGCCGCGGCCCCGACTATGAATATAGCGGCGCGCGCGACGCCCTTCGATTTGGATTGCAGCATTTCGCGTCCTCCTTTTGGAATATAATAGCCCCGTTAAATTAACAATTATATGTTACCCCCCCTATTTCCTTTTATCAAGAGAAAAATAAAGCCCCGCCGGGACAGCGTGTGTTTTTTCGGCGCTTGCTTAGGCGTTTATTTAAACGTCGCCTTAACGGGGCCTACGGCCTTAAGCGCGGGGATTAAGAACGCGGCGGGAGTTCGCCGCCGATAAATAGTTGAGAGAGCCGGCCAAAAGGACGGCTCTCTCGGTATTGGGAGGGAGGGTTCGAAGATAAATATTGCCCCCGCGAAAACGATTTCCCCTACCGTGTATATTATAACCTATTTCATCATAATTAGTCAAGAAAAAAATAACGGGCCCCAGGGGCCGCCGGGGCGTAACGGCCGGGGCCGTAAATTGACTAATAGCCGCGCCGGTACCGAGAAAACGAATCGTCCGCTACCGGCAACGAAAGCCGCCCCTTGCGGGGCGGCTTTTCTCGTCCGCCGTCGGCATAAAAACCGCGCGAAATCAGGCCCTGTTTTACCCTTGACGCCGCGGCGCCGATGGTATATCTTGAAGGGGACCGTTAAACTAACGCGGGAGCGGAAAATGACGAAAAAGCTTCGAGTGTTCCTTACGTTGGCCGCGGTGGCTAGCGCCGCCGCCAGCGCTTACGCCGGCCTTGGGAGCGTTATCTCGTCGTTCCCCCTTGCCGGTACGATCATGGCCCACGGCGTCGCCTGGAACGGCGAGTACCTCGCCGTCACCAATTACCACGCCAGCGGCGACCGGACGTGGCGCCACTACACGACGACGGGAAGTCTTGTCGGCTCGTTCGACCCGCCGCTGGGGCCTTATAGCCCGGTGCAATTCGGCGCCGAGTTCGACGGGACGTACTACTGGGGCTCCGACCTCTTCCAGCAAAAATACGTCTACCGCTTTACGACCCAGGGTTCCACCATCTCGTCGTTTCCGGCGCCGGACCCGAGCGGCATCGCCTGGGACGGCTCGTATTTGTGGATAATGTCTTTATACGGCGGGACCGTGCGCCAATACACCACCGGCGGTTCGGTGGTGAAGTCCTTCGCCGTGGCGCCCATCGACGCCGGCTACGACATGGCGTGGGACGGAACGTACCTGTGGTGCGCGAACCGGCCGCTAAGCGGCCCCAATTACATCTTCCGCTTCACGACGGAAGGTACCGTCGTGGCCTCCTTCGCGGCTCCGGGGACGTTCACGACGGGCTGCGGCTGTGACGGCCGCTACTTGTGGCTTTCGGATAATAGCGGCACGAAGAGCGTCTACCAGGTGGACGGCGAGCTCAGCTATAACGTCGCGCCCGCCTCCCTCGGTAAGGTAAAGGCGCTCTTCCGCTAAGCCGGGGGCCGGCGCGGCGCAGGCCGCCTGCGCCCGTTTAAAATGCCGGCGCGGTTCTCCGCGTAGGGGGGAATAACGTAAAGTAAAAGCCGCCTCCGCGGGGCGGTTTTTTATTTCGCCCGCCCAGGCCGACGACTACGCCGACGTCGCGGGCTTAGTTTACGTAAGGGACCACGAGACCGGTTATTTCGAACCGCCCGAGGGCGCTACGGTTAAGTTGTGGAAGAGGTCCGAGGCGACAGCGTCGAAGTGGCTGTTATACGCCGACGACGCGACCGTAGCTGAGGACGGCTATTACCTCTACGACGACGTCAAGATGACGGGCGACGATAGTTTATGCCAGGAATACGACTGGTTCAAGGTAGAGATAAGCGGCCCCGATTTGGAGGATACGGTCTTTACGCGCTTCGCGCACCGCGCGCCGCGGGACGGGGTCGTACGCGTCGACGTGATTTTATACGTACACGCGCCGTCCGAGACGCCGCCGTCCGGACCGGTGGAATATTTCCACGAACACGGCCATTTCGCTTATAAGGACCAGTCGGGCGTTTTCCAGCTCCCTGACCTTTGGGATGGCCATTGCGAGGCTACGTGCCCTCCGGGCCAGAATTTGATATATTTCCACGGTTGCATTGACGCAGACTGGCTTATAAAGTATATCAGCGAGTATTGGGGTAGCGTCGGTCCCGCCTACGCGCGTTAATATTTTTACGAAGTCCTAACCGAAGAATTCGTAGGACAGGGTTATTATTATTGGGACGCCGACTGGCCGTTCTGGGGTATGCACGAGGACGTAACCCGCGAACCGGGTTTCATCTGGATAGATTTTATAGATACGAATTTCCCGCCTTAGGCGGTTAAAAGGAGGTTCGAGCGATGAAAAAGAATTTCTTAGCCGCCAGCGTTATCTTAGCGGTAACCATAGGCGCCGCCGCCAGTACCCCCGTCCCGGCAATCGCGACGGCGGGCGTATTGGAGGATAACCTCGCGACGACGGGGCGAGAAATCTATAACTTCGTACCGGGCGACCGATACCACGGCTCTTGGGTCGCGATAGATTATACGCCGCCGACGGCGGTAGCCGTTACGGCCTTTCGGCACCACTATTGTTATAACGAGACGCCGTTAAAGAACCAGCTGAACTTCCAGCTCCTCCGCGGCCAGAACCCGGGCGTCGGCTCGCTCGTCGCGACGTGGTCCGTCGCCGCCGCCAATTGGACCGAGTTCGATACCGGCTGGCGTATGTTTAACCGCGCGGTTTACCTGTGTATCGTCCCGTTCAACCCGCCGCGTACGCTCTCGCCGTCGGCGCGGTATTGGTTCGCGTACCAATCGGAAAACGACCTGGCGCCTAATTACGTATATTGGGCTTTCCGGACGCCGGTAAAGGGCGCCGTGATGTGGGTGAAGCTCGGCGCGAGCGAACCGTGGCGAGGTATAGATGAGTTGTATGGTTCCTTCGACGGGAGCTACCGCCTCGACGGCGGTTATACGGCCGTCGCGCCCGCCTCCCTCGGTAAGGTAAAGGCGCTCTTCCGCTAAGCCGGGGGCCGGCGCGGCGCAGGCCGCCTGCGCCCGTTTAAAATGCCGGCGCGGTTCTCCGCGTCGTGGGGAATAACGTAAAGGATAAGCCGCCCGTAAGGGCGGCTTTTTAGCGGCCGACGCTCGCCGTCAACGGTATAAGGCCTTCACCCGCCCCAGCGACGCCGGCGCGACGGTTATTGCTTCGACGAGCTTGGCCGCGGCGCCGTTTTGGACCAGCTTCTCGTTGGGCCACGTGTTGCACTGGACGAAGGCCGTGGCGCCCATATTGGCCGTCTTCCATTCGGTCTTCAGGTCGAAGACGTGCGAGAATTCCTGGGCCTGGTTGGCCTTGGTGACCGTAACGTTTTTGGTCGCCATCGCGCGTTCGACGTAGCGGTGGGTCTCGGAACTTTCGACGACGTTGGTTTCCCACAACGCGACGTGGCAGACGTTGGCGCCGGCCAGGTCTTCTTCCAACCGGACCCGCACTTTGACCGAGGCGTGGCCGTCGCCGTGACTATTTTTAAGGAAGGTCAAGGTCAACGGGCTCGCGACGATCTTGCGGGTGTTGAAGAGGTTGAGGTAGTTGTTATATGTCTGTGTGGAGCCGCCCATGGAGCGCCACCGGCCGTCGAAGTGGGCTACCGGGATGCCGGACTCGTTGTAATAGTTGCGCCACCGGCTGGTGCCTTCGGCCGTCGCGAGGGGGCCGCTGGTGTGGAACGCCACGGGCGCTATTTTTTCGAAACCTTGTTCCGATACTAATTTTTCCAGGGCCGCATCTGCCCAGGGACAATACGGTCAAGGGATGCCCGAAAAGAGTTCGGCCACGACGACGCGCGATGCGCTCCACGTCGGCGCTACGCACGCCGCGACCGCCGCCGCGAGTAAAAATCTCCTCATATGCCTCCTCCTTGGGTCGGGTTCTTACAATTTATATTAAAGCCCGCCGCGGCCGAAGTCAAGCCGTATTTCGGCCCCGGCGTCAAAAAGCCGCCCCGCGAGGGGCGGCTTTTCTTATCGGCTAACTAATTAAGTGTAACCTTAGCGGTAAAGCGCCTTCACCCGGCCCAGCGACGTGGGCGCGACGGCGAAGGCGTTCTCGAGTTTCCCGCCCCGGCCGTTCTTAATCTCTTTGCCGGTGGGGTCCTGGACGAAGACCGAGAGGCCGAGGTCGGCCTCCTTCCAGCCGCTCTGAATGGTGAATTCGTGCGTGAACTCCTGTTTCTCGCCCAGGCCCGTGATGGTGACGTCCTTGGTGGTCGCGGCCCGCTCGACGAAGCGGTACTTCCGGCCGCCGTAATCCATGTTGTCTTCCCACAGCACGATGTGGCAGACGTGGCCGGCGGAGATGCCCTGCTCGAGGTCCACTTTTACCTTGACCATGACTTTGCCGCTGGCGTATTGCTTCTGCAGGAAGGTGATGGTCAGCGGCGCCGAGATGACGCGGCGCGAGTTGAACGTACCCATATACCACGTGTACATCTGCTCGTAGTTGGTGTAAGCGCCGCGGTGCATTACGATGCCGTCGATGTAGCAGGTTGGGTAGCCGGTAACGCCGTAGTATCCGGCGCGGGCGGCGGCTTCGCTGGTATACCACATGCCGCTGGACGAGCTGTGCCACGCCACCGGCACCCACTTATCGGGCCCTTGTTCGTCGTAAATCCGACCCAACGCGTATTCTGCGTAGGGGCAGTATCCTCACCACGTGGCGGTGAAGAGTTCCGCCACTACACCCCTCTCGGCCGCGAACGACAGCGTCGCGGTTATCATCAGGAGGGCGAGAACGCCAAACGTCTTTTTCATTGCGCTAACCCCTTTCTTAACATGTTAGTTCAACGTCAATTCGCTAACGTTTAATTATAAACCCTGAGCCGCCCCAAGTCAAGCGTTAACGATACAGGGCCCGGACCCGTCCCAGCGACGTCGCCTCGACGGCGATGCCCTCGACGAGCTTCGTCGCCCGGCCGTTGAGGATTTCGCGCGTCGCGAGTTTCTGGACGATGGCCGAGGCGCCGAGGTTCGCTTTGTTCCAGCCGGCGTCCAGCGCGAACGTGCGCCTGATGACCTGCACGTCGTTGGCCTTCGTTACGGTGATTACCTCGTAGGGGCCCATGCGGCGCTCCACGAAGCGGTAGTTGCCGGCGACCTTGTCTTCCCACAGCACGACGTAACACACGTGCCCCTCGGCCAGGCTCTCCTCCAGCTTGACCTTGACCTTCACCGACGCGTGGTCGCCGGCGTACGAGTTGGCTTCGAACTCGACCGTGAGGGGGCTTTTGACGTTGTGGCGGGTGTTGTATATATTAAGGTAGACGTCGTACGTGCCGGACGAGCCGCCTACTTCTTTTTGAATGCCGTCGAAGGCGCACGTCGGGAAGGCGGTCGCGCTGTAGTATGACATCCGGCCGCGCGCCTCGGTAGTGTAGTACGGGTCGGTGGAGGAAGAATGCCACGCCACCGGCACCCAATTGCTGAGGCCCTTCTCGTCGGCTATTTTACCGAGGGCTGCATCTGCCCACGGACAGTACGTTCACCACGTGGCCGTGAAGAGTTCCGCCACCACGCCCCGCGGCGCCGCGCCGAGCGGTGCCGCCCCGAGCGCCCAGAACGCTAAAATTACCGCGACTTTCTTCATGACGCTCCTCCTTTTTTTGAATGCCCTTAGGCCGCTTATATTATAACCGGCTTACTAACGTAACGTCAAGAGAAAAACCCGCCGGCGCCTTACTCCTCGGAATTATAACATAAAAGAAAGCCGCCCAAAAGGACGGCTTTCTCAGTATAGGGAGGGAGGGTTCTTATTATAATCGGCGCCACTCTAGACTGCCGGATACATAATAACAAATCGCAGGTATTAAGTCAAGTAAAAAAATCACCTTAGAGCGGGGCCCGGCGATTTTTTTTAGCGGGCGACGGGGCTCGAACCCGCGACCCTCAGCTTGGAAGGCTGATG
>CAZLXP010000014.1:0-36553 GCA_964563535.1 uncultured bacterium
CATACTCGACCTCGTAGAACCCGAAACCGGTGAGTACCATGTCCCTTGTCCCCCCGCGCGATGCGGTTACCCCCTTGACATGGGGCGCCTTTTGGGTTATAAACGTACGCGCGGCGCTATCGTCTAGGGGTTAGGATAGGTGGTTCTCAGCCATCAGACCGGGGTTCGAATCCCCGTAGCGCTAAGGGCCCCCCGTGCCGGGGGGTTGACGTTATAAAAGCCGGTACATGAGCTCAAGGGTTAAAGAGTGGTTAGACGAGAACCGGTGGCCGCTGGCGTTGGCGGTCGCGACGTTAGCGACGAGGGCGGCGTACCTCGCGACGGTCGCCGGGGACCCTTTCTTCGGGTACCTGCGCCACATCCCGGACGCGTTTTTCTTCAACAGCTGGGCCCAGGAGATCGCTTCCGGCGATTGGTTGGGCGGCAAAGAAGTCTTTTTCATCGGGCCGTTATACGCGTACTTTCTGGGGATTATCTATCGCCTTATCGGCCCCCACCTGACTATTGTCCGCTTCGTACACGTCGGCCTGGAAATGGGCTCGGCGCTTTTTATTTACGGTTTCGCGCGCCGGGCGGTGGGTGATAGGGCCGCGAGGGTCGCGGGCGTTTTATGGGTCTTCTACCTCCCGGCGATATTCCTCAGCTCCTTCGTTCTTCCCGTCTCGCTGGACATCTTTTTAATTACGGGTTCATTTTACCTTTTGGCGCGGGGGGTCGAGGGCCGGTGGCGGAATTTCGCGGGCGCGGGCGCGCTTTTAGGCCTCGCCGCCCTCGACCGCTCCAACTTGCTCGTTTTCGTCGCGGCCGCGGTACCGCTTTTCTTGATTTACGTAAGGCGTATCGGGTGGCGTAGGCTTGTGGCGTACTTCGCGCCGCTCGCATTTATAATGTTGGCCGTAACGTTGCGCAACGGCCTGGTGGGCGGGGACTTCGTCTTGATCTCGTCGCAGGGCGGGGTCAATTTCTACCTCGGCAACTCCCCCCAGGCGGCGGGCGTTTATTGGAACCTGGGCGAAGTATACCAGGGGAGGCCCGAGGAACTGAACAGGAATCTCGCGGAGCTTATAGCCGAAGGCCGCGAAGGGCGCAAGATGAAACCCTCCGAGGTTTCGCGGTGGTGGTTGCGGAATAGCCTGACATGGCTGCGGGACAACCCGCGGGCCGCAGCTAAGTTGTATTGGCGCAAGTTCCGGTTTTTGATTAACGATTACGAGGTGGGCTTGAACGTCGATTTCTACTTCATGAGGTTCATATCGCCGTTTCACCGCGTCCAGCTTCCCTGGTTCGGGTTCGTCTTCCCGTTCGGCGTTATAGGTCTCGCCGCGGGGTGGCGGAGGTCGCCTTTCGCCCGGACGTTGGGCGCGGCTTTCGTCGTCGCGTACGCTTTTTCGGTTATGCTGTTTTTTATTTCGTCCCGTTACCGGTTGCCGATGGTCCCGATGCTGATGGTTTTCGCGGGCGGCGGCCTTGTACGCTGGTACGACCTTTGGCGGCGGTGGCGGTGGCGGCCGGCGGCGGTGTTGACCGCCGCCGCCATGGCGCTGGGGGCGCTGGCGATGTGGCCGATACTCGGCATAACGAGGGACGGCGCCTTCGGCCAGAGTTACTACCGCTACGGCAAGTTCTATTTCGACGAGGGGCAGTATGAAAAAGCCGTCTCATATCTCAAGAAAGCCACCGAGCTGACGCCGGAGATGTACCAGGGGTTTACGATGCTCGGTATGGTTTACGAAAACTTGGGGCAGCGCGATACGGCGGTCGAGACTTTTTGGCAGGGAACCTTGGTCGCGCCCGATAGGGCGGAGATGCATTACAATTTGGCTATAGCGTTGACCCACAGCGGCCAACTTCGCCAGGCGTTACCGCCGCTCCTGCGGGCGGTGGAGCTCGAGCCGAACTACGCCGCGGCGTGGACCCAGCTGGGCGAGGTTTACATCGGCCTGGGCGACTACCGCCGCGCCGATGTCGCCTATCGACGCGTCCTGGAGTTGGCGCCGGGCGACCCGTCTACTATGTATAGGTATGCGGAGCTGCAATTGCAATTGGGGAGGGTCGCGGACGCGTTGACGTACGCCCAGGCCGCGGCGGAAGCGAACCCCAATATGCCGGGGCCCGGCTTGGTCGTCGGGCGGATTTATTACCAGAACGACGACTACCTCGCGGCGTTAAAATATTTCGAACGCGAGGCGGCGCTTCAGCCGATGTCGCCGGAGGTGTTCGGCTTTTTGGCGGCGTCATACGCCAAGGTGGGGGATTTGGAGCGGGCGCGCGCGGCATACCGGGATTACTTAGCGCGAGGGGGTCGCCGCGACCCGGCCTTCGAGCGCGACGCCGGAATACCTTTGGAGTAGCAGCCGGAAATTTATAATTTTAAGCCGCGGTTCGTTCTAGCCGCGGCTTTTTTTAAGGGCTTCGTCGAAGGCGACGCGTAGTCGCGCGCGCGTCTCGGCGGGATCTTCGATGACGATCTTGGCGCCGGATAAAATATCCACCACGCCGAGCTCTTGGGGGTAGCGCGGGACGACGTGCAGGTGGAGGTGGGCGATGGAGGCGCCGGCGGCGGCGCCGACGTTATACCCGACGTTGAAACCGGCGGGGTTGTATTCGGCCTGGAGGACGTCCAAAATCAGGTTTTGCAGCCGGGCCAGGTGGGCGTGTTCGTCGGCGCGGAGTTCGCGGGGGTCTTCGACGTGCCTCGCCGGAAAGAGCATGACGTGGCCCGGGTTATAGGGGTAGAGGTTGAGGGTAATTATGAAGTCTTCGTCCCGCGCTACTTCGAGGTTGACGACGTCGCCGGTGCCGCGCGCGACGTCGCACAGTATGCAGCGCCCGGGCCGGCGGGCGGTTTTTTTCTTGACGTACTCGGTTTTGCCGGGAACGAAAAGGTTGGGCCGTCGTTCCATCGTTATTGCTTGAAACCCTCGGGCCCGCCGGGTGCCGGCCGCTGAGGCAATTTAATTTCGCCGAACTGGCCCTCGAAGCGGGAGACGTTTTCGGACAGCGTCAACAGGAATTGTTTGGCGTGCAGCGGCGTCGTAATTATCCGGCTTATGATCTTGAAGCCGGCCCGCCCCGGCACGGCGCGGCCGAAGTCGAAGACGAATTCGGCGGGCGAAAAAACTATTTGGGCGACGTTGGCGTACGTGCCGTCCGCCACCTCGTCGGTGATTTCGGGTTCCAGTAAAGGTCCTGCGGGTTCGGGTTTCTGTTTCTTTTCGTCGGCCATAATCCCTCCGGTTTCAAACCGGCGCCGCCGGAGTTTGAATTTCCCCGCGACGGGCATAGCGCACCGGGCGTGGGGGATTTCCGAACTTGGCGCGGTTATGAAAGCGGGGCCGGGTCTAAGACCTCGGCGTAAAAATTAACTTTGTTGGGCGCCCGTAAGGCTTTTAACGATTTCGAAGGAGAGCTGGTCGCTTTCGGCGCCGACGTCGATGACGACGGTATCGCCCGGGTGAACGTCCTCCCGTAGTAGTTTTTCAACCAGCTGGTCTTCCACGTACTTTTGGATTGTGCGGCGGAGCGGCCTGGCGCCGAAGGTCGGGTCGTAACCCTTCTCCATCAAGAATTCGCTCGCGTCCTCGGTGAAATAGAGTTCCAACATATGCTCTT
Organism: uncultured bacterium; assembly: GCA_964563535.1. GTDB lineage: Bacteria > RBG-13-66-14 > B26-G2 > WVWN01 > WVWN01 > WVWN01. The sequence continues at coordinate 3,613 of CAZLXP010000014.1, forward strand.
CGAGGCGGCGCTTCAACTCGTTAATCATGAGGGTCACGATGGCGCGGAGGTGTTGCTTGCCGAGGGGATGGAAGACGATGACCTCGTCGACGCGGTTCAAGAATTCGGGGTTGAAGAGTTTTTTGACTTCGGTCATTACGGTCTTTTTGATCTCGCTGTACGTCGCCTCGCCCGGGGCCGCGCCGAAACCGATGCCGCCGCCTTCTTTTATCTGGCGCGCGCCGATGTTCGACGTCATTATAAGGACCGTATTGCGAAAGTCGACGGTCCGGCCGATATTATCGGTCAACCGCCCGTCCTCCATAACTTGGAGCAGGACGTTGAATACGTCGGGGTGGGCCTTTTCTATTTCGTCGAGCAGGATTACGGAATAGGGTTTGCGGCGGACGCGCTCCGTAAGCTGGCCGCCTTCCTCGTAGCCGACGTAGCCGGGCGGCGCGCCGACCAGCCGCGATACGGTGTGTTTCTCCATATATTCGGACATGTCCACCCGGATAATCGCGTCCTCGTCCTCGAACAAGAATTCGGCGAGCGCCTTGGCGAGTTCGGTCTTGCCGACGCCCGTAGGGCCGAGGAAGATAAAGGAACCGATGGGCCGCTTCAAATCTTTGACGCCGAGGCGGCTGCGGCGTATAGCCCTCGTTATGACGCCGATGGCCTCGTCCTGGCCTATGACCCGTTTATGGAGGTCGTCCTCCATGCGGAGCAGTTTCTCGAACTCTTCCTGCTCCAGGCGGTCGACCGGTATGCCGGTGGTCTTGGATACGATATACGCGACGTCGTCCACCGTCAGGACGTTCTCTTCCTGCTCCGTAAGGGCGCGCCACCGTTCTTTGGCTTCCTCGACCTTGAGCCGGTATTCCCGCTCGCGGTCGCGGTAACGCGCCGCGGTCTCGAATTCCTGTCGCTCGATGGCGGCTTCTTTTTCGGCGCGCATCTCGGCCATCTTGGCTTCGAGGTCGCGGATGTCCGGGGGCAGCGTCGAGTGGCGGAGGCGCACCATGGCGCACCCCTCGTCGATAACGTCTATCGCCTTATCGGGGAGATAGCGGTCGGAGATATACCTGTCGGCGAGGCGAGCCGCGCCGACGACGGCGTCGTCGTTGATCTTGACGTGATGGTGCTCTTCGTACCGGTCGCGGAGCCCTTGGATGATCTCGATGGTCTCCTCGACCGAGGGCGCGTCCACCATTATGGTTTGGAACCGCCGCTCGAGGGCGCCGTCTTTTTCCACGTGCTTGCGGTATTCCGAGAGCGTCGTGGCGCCGATGCATTGGAGCTCGCCGCGCGCCAACGCCGGTTTGAGCATGTTGGACGCGTCGATGGCCCCCTCGGCGGCGCCGGCCCCGACGATGGTGTGGAGCTCGTCGATGAAGATGATGACGTCTTCGTTCTTCCGTATCTCCTCGACGATCATCCGCATCCGCTCTTCGAATTGGCCGCGGTATTTCGTCCCGGCCACGACGGCGGCGAGGTCGAGGGTCAGCACGCGCTTGCCGGTGAGGGCTTCGGGCACGTTGTTATCGACGATGCATTGGGCGAGGCCTTCGACGATGGCGGTCTTCCCGACGCCGGGCTCGCCGATGAGGACCGGGTTATTCTTTTTGCGACGGCTGAGGATTTGGATGACGCGCTCGATCTCGTCTTCGCGCCCTATGACGGGGTCGAGTTCGCCTTCGCGGCCGAGGGCGGTGAGGTCGCGGCCGAACTCGTCGAGGACCGGCGTCTTGGATTTGCGGCGCCGGGCGCGTGCCGTCTTGTCGCCGCTTCCCAGGCTGGAAATGACCTCGAGGCGAAGGTCGTCGGGGTCGACGTTGAGGTGGGTGAGGACTTTGACCGCGACGCTCTCGGTCTCGCGGATTATTCCCAACAAAAGGTGTTCGGTCCCCACGTAGTTGTGATTGAGGAGGCCCGATTCCTCGACAGCGTGGCCGATGACGGACTTGGCGCGGGCGGTGAACGGGATGTCGCCGACGGTCCGCATCCCGCCGCCCGGCGGCACCAGTTTCTCGACTTGGCGCCTGACCATCTCCAGCGATAGGCCGAATTTTCGCAAAACCGTTGCGGCGCCGCCGTCCCCCTCGCGTATGAGCCCCAGCAGTATATGCTCGGTGCCCACGGCGTCGTGGTGGAGCCGGGTCGCCTCTTCGCGCGCGATCAAAATGACCTTTCGCGCCCGGGCGGTAAATTTATCTAGCATAGTTTTTTCGCGTTAGCGGGGCGGAGCATTAAGCGGTTGATTTATTCGGTACCTTCTTCTTTGTAATTATACCATTTTTCAGGATAGGCCGCAAGTTTTACCGCATTTCGGTTTTTTGCAACGCGCCGCCCTCCAGCAATAAGGTCCGGTTGCAGCGGCCGGCGAGCGCCCGGTTGTGGGTGACTATGACGAAGGTTTGCCCCAAACTCGCGTTTAACTCGAAGATGAGGTTGTGCAGGCTTTCGGCCGTCTTTTCGTCGAGGTTGCCGGAAGGCTCGTCCGCGAGGACCACCGCCGGTTCGGCGGCGAGAGCCCGGGCCACGGCGACGCGCTGGCGTTCGCCCCCCGAAAGCTTGGCCGGGCGGTGGCTTTCCCGGCCCAGGACGCCCACGGCCCCCAGGTACTTGCGCGCCCGCCGCTCCGCCGCCGCCGCGTCCACCCGCGCGATCAACAACGGGATGGCGACGTTCTCGAGGGCGTTGAACTCCGGCAATAAGTGGTGGAATTGGAAGACGTACCCCACGCGCCGGTTGCGGAAGCGTGCCCGGGCCGCGTCTTTGAGGTCGAAGATGTCGGTGCCGTCTACGAATACGTGCCCGGCCGTAGGCTTGTCCAGACCGCCGAGGAGATTGAGCAGCGTCGTTTTGCCGGCGCCCGATTCGCCGACGACGGCCACCGTTTCGCCCCGGCCTACGTCGAGGTCGAGGCCGACGAGGATTTTGAGCGTCTGGTCGCCGCTGCGATAATATTTATGGAGGCCGCGGGCGCCGATGACGTCATTCATGCTGAATAGCCTCTACCGGCTCGAGGCGTGCCGCCCGCCACGCCGGGTATATGGTCGCGGCGACGCTTATGGCCAACGCTACCGCGCAAATTAACGCCACGTCCCAAGGCTGGACGATGACCGGTAGCGTCCGCAGCGCGTATACCTCCGCCGGCAACTTTATGAACTGGTATTTTTTTAGGACGTAGCAGAGGGCGAGCCCCGCCGCCAATCCGAGCGCCGTTCCGACCGTCCCGATTATAAGGCCTTTCAGCACGAAGATGCGGACGACGGCGCCGTTCGTGGCCCCCATCGCTTTCATGATGCCTATCTCGCCGGTCTTCTCGATGACGATCATGATGAGGGTGGAAAGGATGTTGAACGCGGCGACCAGTATGATGAGGGTGAGAATGACGAACATAGTGTGCCGTTCCAGCGCTAGCATGGTCCACAGCTGCTCGTGCGTAACGGTCCAGTCGCGGGCGAAGTAAGGAAGGCCGACGGCGTCGTTTATGCGGGCCGAGACCGCGGGCGCGTCGAAGACGTCGGCTACTTTGACCTCCAGGCCGTTGACCTTGTGCGGGATGGCGAGGAATTCCTGCGCGGCCTTGAGGTCGATGTAAGCCAACGACGAGTCGAACTCGAACATGCCGACGTCGAAGATGCCCACGACCCGGAAATTCTTCATTTTGGGCGGGACGGGCGCGAGCGGGTTCCAGATTACCTGGGGCGAGATAAGCGTAACGGTGTCGTTCAGGTCGACGCCGAGGTTGTGGGCGAGCTCGACGCCGAGGACGATGCCGTCCTGGGGGGGGACGTACCCGCCCGATTTCGGCCCGAGCGGCGACTTCTTCGCGACGTCGAAGTCCATCGTGCCTTCGACGATTTTGTCCTCAATGGAGGAGATCTTGCGGTGGGTGGGCACGTCGACGCCGCGGATGACGGCGCCGATGGAGTCATACTTCGACGAGAGTATCCCCTCCATGAAGACGAAGGGCGCTACGGCCTCGACCCCCTTTACCTTTTCAACTTTGGCCGCCACCGCCGGGTAATCGTCGATGCCCTCGCGGCCTATGTGGAGGACCGTGATGTGGGCGGTAGTCCCGAGGATCTTCTCGCGGAGGTCGACCTCGAAGCCGTTCATCACGCTGATGACGACGACGAGGGTCATGACGCCGACCGCCACGCCGCCGATGGATATTAACGTGATGATGGAGAGGAAGGTGTCCTTTCCCTTGGCGGTGAGGTAGCGCCGCGCGACGAAGAGCTCGAAGGATTTTTTCACCTAACGTATCCGGTCAATATCGGTTCGTTTCTAACTTAATCGTTGTCACATTCGCCTGGAAATATTTATCGAAATCCGCTTCGCTGGGAAAAATACGGAACTGGTTGTGTATGTCCGAAGTCTGTATGAATATTTCTTCGCCATTTGCCCTAAAAACCATGAATTGGACCGCGCCCGAAAAACTTATCGTCTTTTCATATACCGGATTAAGGCCGGGGGCGACCTCCGAGGCGACGGTACTACATATATGTAACATCAGCGTATTCCACCCGACCGCCGAATCAAACCACGATGACCTTTTTTGGCCGTATTTTTTATTGATCGGAACCCAGTAAGTAACTACGTCGGAGTCTCCGAATAGTTCGCGGGTTAAATCATCTCTGGATAATAAATCCCGGGGTTCCACGTGCCACTCGCCGTCGCGTACGTAAATGAGTGGCTCCACCGAGCGAAGATATTCTTCTACTTTGGCGTTTAAGGCGTCGTACGTTGCGTACCGCTTTTCACCGCTATAGACGGTTATCTCGTAAAAACCCATTACTATTTCGGGTTCGTAGTCATCCCAACTCTCGATTAACCACGGGAATATTATAGCGTTCTCAACGACGTAATCGCCGGCCAACGGGTCCCGGAGGGGCGCCGCAATTTTCTTCGCCGTTTCAGGGGATATGAAATCCTCCGCCGGTATCCCTAACTTTTCGGCCGTTAGGTTTTCCACGGGGACGGCCGCTAAGGTAATCCCCGCCGTAGTAATGAGCAGGGCTGTTACTACGTAAACCGTAGTATCGAGGGTTTTATCCATCCGGGGTTTCCCGGTTACCTAAATAGCGCCTTAACTTTCCCCAGCGACGTCGGCGCTACGGCGGGTTCGGTTCGTTTGAAGTATTGTATGCGGTTGTTACCGGTATCGGCGACGTAGGCGCGCGTGCCGGTCGGCGAGATGGCGACGCCGTCGGGGAAGTTAAATTCGCCGTCGCCGGTACCCTGACCGCCCCATTTACTGAGGAAGCTGCCGGCCGCCGTGAAATACTGGACGTGATGCCACGAGTAATCGGTGACGTAGATGCGGTAGTCGCCGCTGGCGGCGACGGCAGCGGGGTATTGGAATTGGCCCCAGCCGAAGCCCTTGGTGCCCCATTTGCCGCGGAAGACGCCTTTGGCGTCGAAGTATTGGACGCGGTTATTCAACTGGTCGGCGACGTAGACGTTGCCGTTGGGCGCGACGGCTAGGGTAAGGGGTTGGTTGAATTGGCCGTCGGCCGCCCCCTTGGCCCCCCAGGAGCCTTTGAAGCTGCCGGCCGCGGTGAAATACTGCACGCGGTTATTAAACGTATCGGCCACGTAAACGTCGCCGTTGGGCGCTGCCGCGACGCCATGGGGTTTATTGAAGAAGCGGGGTAAAACGCCGTACTCCCCCCACTGGCCTACGTAGGCGCCGTTGGCCTTGAAATACTGAACCCGGTTGTTGTCGAAATCGGCGACGTAGACGTTACCGTTGGGGGCGGTGGCGACGTCGTAGGGATAGATGAATTGGCCGTTGCCGCGGCCGCGGGAGCCCCACCCGCCGAGGAGGCTGCCGGCGCCGGTGAAGTATTGGATGCGGTGGTTGTATACGTCGGCGACGTAGACGTTGCCGTTGGCCGCTACGGCTAGGCCCGTCGGGGCGTTGAATTCGCCCGCCGCGGTTCCGTATGAGCCCCACTGGCCGGCGTAGTCGAACTCGGCCCAGGCCGCCGCGGCGGCGACGATTACGAAGAATATAGTTACCGGTAGTCGTGCCATTTCACGTCCTTCGTTAAGGTGGTCCGGGTGAGGTTTAGGTTAATCGTTGTGTGAGCTGGTCAATTTAAAAAGAAAATTTTAAGGCCCGCCCAAAATTTAACGGCCCGCGGCGGCTCGGAGCGGCGTTCCGCGAATCGGCAAGCGCGTCCGGAATACGCTTCGCCGGTCGAGCCCCTCGTTAATCGTAAAGCGCCTTTATACGCCCGAGCGAGGCCGGTTCGACCGCGGGTTCGGCGTTCTTGAAATACTGGACGCGGTTGTTGTTGGTGTCGGCGACGTAGACGCGGACGGTCGCGGTATCGCCGCGCCGCCAATCGGTTGCCGCCACGCCCCACGGGTAATTAAGTTGGCCGTCGCCCGTGCCGAAAGAACCCCACTTGCCGACGAAGCTGCCCGCGGCCGTGAAGTATTGGACGCGATGGTTATAGGAATCTACGACGAAGACGCCGCCGCCCGGGCCGACCGCGACGCCGCACGGCGTGTTGAATTGGCCGTCGCCGCTTCCCCGCGAGCCCCACGCATCTATATAACTTCCGCCCAAAGAAAAAAATTGTACCCGATGAGTACCGGCGTCGGCGACGTATACGTTACCGTTTTCGCCTACGGCTATACCTTTGGGGTCGGCGAATTGGCCGCGGCCGGTACCCTGCGAGCCCCAACTGCCCAGGAAACTCCCGGCCGACGTAAAGTATTGGACGCGGTAGTTGCCGGCGTCGACGACGTAGATGTAACCGCCCGAAGCCGCCGCGATTCCTACGGGTCTATCGAATTGGCCCGCGCCCGTACCCCATACGCCCCAAGAACCCAAAAAACTCCCCGCGCTCGTAAAGTATTGAACGCGGTGATTCAGGGAATCCGCGACGTAAACGGCCGCGGCCGAAGTCGCTACGCCCGACGGAAAGCGGAACTTGCCGGCGCCGGTCCCGTACGAACCCCATTGGCCGCTATAACTCCCGGTGGCCGTGAAATATTGTATCCGATGGTTGTGGCGGTCGGCGACGCAGACGCGGCCTCCCGCGGATACGGTTACGTCCCACGGGTGGTCGAACTGGCCTTCCCCCGACCCTTGCGCGCCCCACTTTCCCTCGTACGTGAAGTCGGCGAGGGCGGCCGCGGCGGCTAACAACAACGCCGCCGTCGTTATCATATTCTTCATCCTTATACCTCCCGTTTTGGCTGCGGTAGGGGCCAAAACGCCGACGGATTTTTAAGGCCGAATTCTCCCCGGAGCGCGGTACGCCGGCGTTGCCCATAAAACCTTTTCGGACGCGCCGTTTCAAATCCCATAATGTCTAACCCCCGCCGTTTACCCGAGTTATTTCTTCTTCTTATATTTATGAGACGCCCATATCCACGCGACCAGGAGGATTAAGCCGGCGACGAAGAGAGCGTAGTCTTCGTAGTAACGCCACTGCACGGCCGGGCCGAGGCCGCCGACGACGGCCCAGAGGAACGGTATGAACGTGAAACGCCAGCGCGGCTTGCGGTCGAAAGTAAAAAGCAGCATGCCGCAGGTGTATATCGCGATGGGCGTCGCGCAGCCGAAAAGCGCGAGCTCGGGCCAACCGTGCTTCATCAATAGCGCCGTAATAGGGTATCCCACGAACGACCACCCGGCGACGGTAGCGCCGACGTGGCCGAGTTTCGGGTGGGTATAAGGCCGGAACTGAATTTTGGGCCAGAAGACCTCGACGGCGAAGAACGCCGCCTGAAGAAGGAATAGCGCGCCCCAAGTGTAACCGGCGGAATTAATCCTGGCGTAGAACGTGATCATGTACAGGATACCCAGCCAGGCCCAAAGTACCGCCAAGACGCCGTTGGCGGCGACGTCGGCCCACCTGCCGGGCCGCGTAAAAACGAGGACCGCCCCGCCTATCGCCACCGCGTAGAGGATGACGTGCGCCGGAAAGACGGCCCGGTTGAAGTCGGCGAGGAAGGACCTGAAAACCTCAGCGCTTATCATAGGGCAGCTCCTTGGGCGGCGTCGGATTTCCGCACGAGCAGCGTTCGCGACGCGGCGGCCACGAAATAGAGTATCACCGCCGCCGCGACGCCGGCGGGTACCAATTCTTCGTAGTAACGCCACGCCAAGGCGATGCGGAGGCAGGCCACCACCGCCCACGCGGCCGGAATTAAGAAAAATAGGGGCCTGGGTTTATGAAGCGTAAAAGTCAGCAGCGCTAACGTAAAAGCCGCCGTGGGGCCCGGCGCCGTCCCGACGACTTGCAGCTCGGGCCAGCTCCGGCCGAGCCACGTCGAAACTATCGGGTATACGATTCCGGCGGCGGCGACGAGCGCGCAACCCGGGACAAAAGCGGCGGCGTTTTTGTAAGGCCGGAACTCCAGCGTCCCGTAAAAGGCGTCCGCGAAGAGAAACGACCCTTGGATTATGAAGGCGAAAGCGAAGAGGTAGGCGACGTGGAACTCGGGGGCGAAACGGCCCCAAAAGAATATTATGCCGGTCCAGAGCCATAGGAAATTGAGGAGGATTTTCGCGAGTATGTCGGTGAACGCGCCGGGCTTGATTAATACGAGGGCGACGGCCGCGAAGGCGGCGACGGCGCCGAAGGCCGCCGCGGGCCAGTATGCCCGGTTATATACGCCGACGAGCCCTAAGACGAGCTCGCGGGTGGGGGTTTCGATTTCTTCTATGGCTACCGGCGCCGGCGGCATAATCGGGTTTTTTATGACGTAATTACTTCTTGACCCTTAGTTGCGGGAAAGCGATGACTTCGCGGATGTTGGGCGCGTCGGCCAGGACCATCGCGAGGCGGTCGACGCCGACGCCCAGGCCCCCAGCGGGAGGCATTCCGTACTCCAACGCCTCCAGGAAGTCCTCGTCCACCTGCTGAGCTTCCTCGTCGCCCGCGGCTCGGGCTTTCGCTTGGCCTTCAAAAGCTTTCCGCTGCTCTTCGGGGTCGTTCTGTTCGCTGAAGGCGTTGGCGATCTCCAAGTGGCATACGTAAAGTTCGAAGCGCTCGGCGAGCGCCGGGTTTCCGCGTTGCCGTTTGGCGAGGGGCGAGAGGTCCCCGGGGATATCCGTGACGAACGTCGGCTCCCAAAGTTCCGGGACGACCAGCGCGTCGAAGAGGACGTCCAACGCCCGGGCGCGAGACCAACGCCCTTCGACCTTGGGCCATAATGGGGCGAATTCGCCGCCGCGTAAGATGGCTTCCAGTTTTTTTTCGTCGCAACGCAGCACGTCGTTGACGCCGAATTTTTTCATTCGTTCGTCGAGGGTTGCCACCATCGGCATCTCTTTCCAGGGGGGCGTAAGGTCGAGTTCCCGGCCCTGGTAGCTGAGTTTTACCGTCCCCCGGATTTCTTCGGCCGCCGCGACCACGAGCCCTTCGGTCAGCGCCATCATCGTCCGGTAGTCGCCGAAGGCCTCGTACGCCTCGAGCATGGTGAACTCCGGGTAATGGGTCCGGTCGATGGATTCGTTGCGGAAGTCCTTGCCGATTTCATAAACCTTTTCGAAGCCGGCGACGAGCAGCCGCTTGAGGTAGAGCTCGTCGGCGATGCGAAGGTAGAGGTCCGTTTCCAAATCGCGGTGGTACGTCGTAAAGGGTTGGGCGTTGGCGCCGCCGTAAAGCGGTTGGAGGATAGGCGTCTCGATCTCGACGTAACCCCGTTGCTCCATGTATCGCCGCGCGGCCCGCAAGAACTGGGCGTGCGCGAGGACGCAGGCGCGCGCCGGCTCGTTGACCATCATGTCGAGGTAGCGCTGACGGTATCTCTTCTCGGGGTCCCCGAATTCGTCGTGGACGACGTCGCCCTCGGCGGTCTTTTCGGTCTTTACCACCGGCGGCGTGCGGAGCCCCTTGGCGAGGACGTCGAGCCGTTCGACCGCTACCGATATCTCGCCCGTCCGGGTCTTGAATACTTTACCCGCCGCGCCGACGTAGTCGCCCAGGTCCAGGAGGGCGAAGAGTTCGTATCGTTCGCCCAGCAGGTCCGATTTAAAATACAATTGTATCTTGCCGGAAAAGTCGGCGACGTCGGCGAAGGAAGCTTTGCCGTGGGTGCGAAGCGCCGTGACGCGGCCCGCCACCGCGACCTCCTTGCCTCCGAGCTGTTCGAAGGCCGAGATGACTCCCCGTATGGAATGGCTCCGCGCCGACGCCGTAGGGTACGGGTCCACGCCTCGTTCCCGCAGCCGCTTGAGCTTATCATAACGGATGTCTCGCAGGCTTTTAGTCTCTTCCGCCATTTTCTTCCTTAGGGGGCGGCGGTTTTTCGGCGGTCCCGGCTTTTTCCTCGGCGCTCAGGTATTCGCGCGTCCGGTAAGCCGATAGGCGGTAATAAATTTGGTAGTAGGATTCGACGGGTTCGCCGTCCTGGGTAGCCGGCGCGAAGAGGCATTTCTTAGCCGCCGCCAACGCCGCGGCGTCTATCGCGTCCTCGCCGGACGACGACCAGACCTCCGCGGCCGCCACGCCGCCGTTGACGTCGACGGTGAGTTTTAATACTACCGTGTCGGCGAATACGGCCCCCGGCTTAACGTCTATTTCGCCCAACGGCTCGACGCGTATCGGTTGGGCGGGAACGAAGCCTTCTTGGCCTGCCGCGGCCGCGGCGGCGAGGGTCAACGATATTAATATTTTGCGCACGATGCCACCCGCTTGCGGTTTTTTTCCGATTTATTTGAATTCTATTACGAATTGATACCACGTCGCCGTCGTTTCGCCGTTCAGCATCGCCGGTTGGAACTTAAATCGGCGCGCCGCGGCCAGCGCCCGTTCGACGTATAGGGGGTCGGCGCCGTCGCCGCCTTGCTCCGCGTACCAGACGTTGCCGTCGGGGCCGATGAATAAATTGAGCGATACCTCGGTCGTTAACGACGGCGCGCCCGGCGGAAACGCCGGCGCCACGTATTCGACCAGCTCCGGCCCGGCGTCGAGCTCCCGGTCCCGGTCGAGGGAAACGTCGACGGCCTCCGTATCCTGCATCAACCGGAAGACGTACCAAACCGTGGCGCGGCTGCGGCCTGCTTCGAACGTGCACTTTGCGAAAGCCGCCGCGGCCGCGTCCCCGAACGCGCGAGGGCCGTCGTTATACAGGACCGCGGCGGCCGCGGATTTGCCGGCGTCGAGTCGGCCGTCCACCACGGCGTTTACGCGCAGCGGCTTGTCGCGGGTGTCGGAGGGGTACGCCGGGGCGACTAAATTCTCGACCCCCGCGGCCGAACCGGCGATGGCCAACAGCGCGGAAGCGACGGCGCCCAGGCGGAAAGCGGCGGTTATTTTAGGCCGGGCCGGCAATCCTTTCCTCCCTTCGTCCCGCGCCATTTCAACGAGGCGGTGATCAATTCGTCCAGGCCGCCGTCGAGGACCGCGTCCACGTTGGCGGTTTCGTAGCCGGTCCGTAAATCTTTGACGAGTTGATACGGGAAGAGGACGTACGAGCGTATTTGATTGCCCCACGCGATGTCTCGCTTGGGGCCTTTGAGGTCCTCGAGCCGCGCCCGTTGTTCGCTTTCTTTTAGGCGATAGAGCTTGGCCCGCAGCACTTCCATCGCCCGTAAGCGGTTGAGGTGTTGCGAGCGCTCGGCTTGGCAACTCACCACGGTCCCGGTGGGGAGGTGGGTGATGCGCACGGCCGAGTCCGTAACGTTCACGTGCTGGCCGCCGGGCCCGGACGAGCGGAACGTATCCACTTTGAGGTCGTCTTCGTCGATCTCGACTACCACCGTTTGGTCGAGCTTGGGCCATACGGCGACGTTCGCGAACGACGTATGGCGCCGGCTTTTTTGGTCGAACGGCGAAATCCGAACCAGCCGGTGGACGCCGGCCTCGCAACTCAGATGGCCGTAAGCGTAGTCGCCGCGCGCCTCGAACGTGGCGAGCCTTAAGCCCGCTTCCTCCGCGACTTCGGCGGCCAAGACGTCGCACCGATAACCGCGCGCTTCGGCCCACTTCAAGTACATCCTGAGCAACATCTCGGCCCAGTCGGCGGCGTCAACGCCGCCGGCGCCGGGCTTGACCTCTACTATGGCGTCCGACGCGTCGTACGGCCCGGCGAGGAACGTCAACAACGAGAGTCGTTCGACCTCCTCTTCGGCCTCCGCGAGTTCGCGGGCGAGGTCGCCGCAAGCGGCTTGTTCGTCCAGGCAAAGCTGGTAGAAAACGTCCAGGTCTTCCAATTTCTTTTCGACCGATGCCAACGCCTCGGTCCGTTTTTTGAGCCGGCTTAACTCGGCGAGCAGATTTTGGGCTTGGCTTCGGTCTTCCCAAAGGTCCGGCGCGGCCGCTCTTTCCTCGAGGTCGACGATGCGGTTGGCGGCCTTAGCGGCGTCAAAGGCCGTCGCGCACGTCGGCCACGGCGCGGGTGAGTTTTTCCAGCCGTTGCTCGAGGTCGCTTAAATCTTCCATCGTCGAACCTCCGATTTAATTAGAAATAATACCACAACGGCCGCGCCGCGGCAAGCGCCCATTAACGCCGCGGCGCGGCGGGCGGCCTGTCGCCGATTTAAGCGTTCGTCGTCCGGTTGACACCCGTCGGTGCGGTATGGTAACCTCACGCCGTTCGGAACCGGCGCGGCTTCGATACGCATACCGGCGGCGGCGCGACGATGCGTGCGTGACAAGGGGCGGGCGTAGATGCTGGCCGATGACGTTGCGCCGGCTCAGGTCGTCGCTGAAATCGTCGCGTGGGCGCGGGTGATGAGCGGGGGATGAACTTCCTTATAGTTCGCGCTTCCGGAGTTCGGCCGTCGCGGCCCGGCGCATAGCGTGAAGCGGCGCTTGAGAGCCGGTCCATATCTCGAAAGCGCGCGCGCTCCGGTAAAGGAACATGGTCGTGCCGTCGGCGTGGCGTAGGCCTCGCGCGGCCGCGGCTTCCAATAACGGCGTCGGGCGGCCGTAGCTAAGGTCGTATACGAAACACCCGCTGGGTATGGCGGCGTAGTCTATGGCCAAGGGCGTTTCGGTTGTTCCCTCCGGGGGCGCGGCGTTGACCACCGCCGCGGGCTTTTTTTCCGCGAGGAAAAAGTCGGCGTCGGCGGCGCGGATTACGGTGGCCCGCGTCGAGACGCCCGGCCGCGGCCGCGTCAGGTCTCGCGCGGCATAGGTGACGGAAGCGCCGCCTTGCTCGAGCGCGACGCCGGAAGCTCGAGCGGTGGCGCCCGCTCCCAATATTAATAACGGCTCGCCCGCGAAATTCAGCGCCAGCTCGTCGAGGGAACGAGCGAAGCCGTCGACGGCGGTATGGAAACCTTCTACGGCATCGGCGCTCAGTCGGACGGTATCCACCGCGCCCAACAATTCGGCTTCGGCCGAAAGTCGGTTGCACAAAGCGACGGCGGCCTCCTGGCAAGGGAAAGCCGCGTTCGCGCCGGCCAGGCCTTCTCGTTTAAGCCGTTCGAACAGGCAGGCTAACGTCTCCTCGTTCGCCCGGAACGGCACGTACGGCCAATTATAGCCTGCCGCCGTAAACGCCGCGTTGAGGACTACGGGGTATAACGAATCCTTGACGGGATCGCCGAACAGCGCGAATATTTTCGAAGCCTCGGACATATGGCTTTACCGATTTTATTAAAGTTTAACACGGAATCGTCGCCACGGAAAGTATTCCGCGGACCGCCTTTAATATTGGCGCCGGCCGGCATCAGGCCGCGATAACGAATGGCGTACAAGGCCGCCGATATATCCGTCGTCGTGCCGGTGGGGGATGGCTCGGCGTCGGCGAGAGAGGTCGTGAAAACGGCCCTCGAGGCGTCGCCGCCGTCCGGCGAGGTAGTGGCCGTGGACGACGGCGTGGCCGACGATTCGTTGGCGGCTTTTCCGGCGAGCGACAGGCTCCGGCTCGTGCCTAATGACGGTGCCCCCGGCCCCGCGGGCGCGCGCAACGCCGGCGCCCGGGCCGCCCGGGGCGCGGTAATTCTATTTATAGACGCCGACGTCTTTGTGCCGGGGGATATATTCCAGCGGGTGGGCGATGCTTACGGCGACGACGTGGACGCGGTTTTGGGCGTCGAGGCCGAATTGCCGGACCTGCCCAATTTCGCGAGCAGATATAAAAACCTATGGATGCGCTTCACTTATTTAATATTACCGCGGCGGGTGGACTTATTTTACACGAGTTGCGCGTCTATCAAGAAAGACGTATTTCTGGCGGCAGGGGGTATGGACGAAGGTTACAAAAAGCCGTCGGTTGAGGATACCGCGTTCGGCCGGGCCCTCGCGGCCCGCGGCGCCCGCGTCGTCCTCGAAAAAGGCATAGAAGTAGAACATAGGAAGGTATATGGCACGGCGGAAGCGTTAGCGACCGGGTTCCGGCGCGGCGCGGCGCTGGCGCGATGTATATTGAGAATGGGAAGGCGCCGCGGCGCCGGCGGCAACCGCACGTCCGTGCCGACGTCCTTTATCTTGTCGCTGCCGCTGCCGGCGCTGTTTTTACTTTGGGCGGCGTTGGCGCCCTTCGCGGGGGAGGCGGCCGCTATCGGCGCCGGCGCGACGCTGGCCGCGATATACGCCCTGAATATCGGCTGGTTAGTATTCCTAAGCAAGCGCGGCGCGACCATGGCGGCGGGCGCGCTGGCCTTCCTTCCGCTCGAGTTGGCTTTCGGCTTGGCGGGAGGCGCGTGGGGGACGGCGAGTTATTTCTTGCTCCGACGGCGGTATTGAGTTAAGGTTTCGGGGTTATGCGCCACGGCTTAACGATATCGGTCGTCATGCCCTGCTACAACGAGGAGGAGGGCGTCGCCGAGTGTCTGCGCCAGATGCCGGCCTTCGTCGACGAGATCATCGTGGTAGACAACAACTCGAGCGATCGGACCGGCGCCGTGGCGCGCGCGGGGGGCGCCAAAGTCGTCTTCGAGGCGCGTCCCGGCTACGGCCGGGCGTATAAGTCGGGCCTTTCGCAAGCCGCCGGCGACGTTATCTGTACCTTGGACGGCGACGCGACGTACCCGGTTAACGCCATCCCTTATCTCGTCGACACCCTCGTCGCCGACGACCTGGACTTCGTCAGCGCCTGGCGCGTCGTCGCCGATTGGCAGGAGAGCGTCGACTATTTCCTGCGCTACGTGGGGAACCGGATTTTTAACCTCGCCATCGTACTCCTCTACTGGTTCCGGGTCCGCGATTCGCAATCCGGGATGTGGTGTTTTAGGCGCGACGTACTCGGGCGGGTAAACGTCACCTCCGACGGCATGCCGTTTTCGGAAGAATTTAAGCTTGAGGTTTTCGAGAACCGCGGCGATATACGAACGAGGGAGGTCCCCATTCACTTCCATTACGTCACGCGCCGGGGCGAATCCAAGTTGTCGCTTTGGCGCGACGGGACTAAGAACTTCCTCTTCCTTTTCGTCCGGCGCTTCAAGAAATTATTCGGGGTTTGGCGTACCGGGCCGCGCGTGGCCGACGAGAAGCCGATGGCGGAGTTGCCGGAGGAGAAGGCCGCGGCTTAGGCCGTCCTGGCGCGTTATGCCTTACGCCGACGTCGCTCCCTACTACAAAAGTTTAACCGTAAGCCAAAAGCTCCATGCGCGCGTGCGATACGCGACCGCGCCGTTGGAGCGCGTGGCCGCGCTAATCCCGCCCGGGGCCGGGAGCGTCGTCGAGCTCGGCTGTTCCGCGGGCGTCTTCGCCAACGTCCTGAAGGCGCGGCGACCGGAACTTGACGTCGTCGGCGTCGACGCCGCCGAAAACAAAATAGCCGCGGCCCGTAAGACCGCCGGCGGCCGCCGCGGCATAAAGTTCGTGCTTGACGACGCGTTCGCCTATGTCGGGGGGCACGGCCCGTTCGACGTCGTCGCCGTCGTAGATATGTTGTACTTACTGCCGCCCGAGCGCCAGGACGAGTTGATACGGCTGGCCGCGGCGCGCCTGCGCCCGGGCGGTTACATTATCATTAAAGAGATGACGGACCAACCCGGTTGGAAACGGCGTTGGTGCGCCTTTCAGGAATGGCTGGCCGTCCGGGTTATCGGCTTAACGGAAGGGGCGGGGATTTATTTGCGTTCCGGCCGCGATTATCAACTGGTTCTGGAAGACGCGGGGTTGGCCGTTGAAACGTTTGACCTGAGCCGAGGTTACTTATACCCGCATTTCGCGTTGCGGGGGAGGAAGGTAGCCCCGGCCGGAATGCCTACTACATGAACGAGTTCGACCTCAGCGCATGGCAGGCCGTCGAGGAAGCGGTCCGGCTGGAGAACGAGCGCCAGCGGCGCGCGAAATTGCCGTCCGGGCGGCCCTACCGTTCCCTTCACCCCGACGCCGCGGAATTTATTTTTTTATTGGCTCTCGCGACCGGCGCGCGGCGCATCGTAGAGGTCGGCACGAGCGCGGGATATTCGACGCTGTGGCTGGCGCGGGCGTGCGCCACGACGGGAGGGCGGGTAGTGACCCTCGAGCGCAACGCCGCCATAATAGACGTGGCCCGGCGGCACTTTGACCGGGCCGGCGTCGCGGCCTTCGTCGACCTGCGCCCGGGCGACGCGCGGGAGACTCTCGCCGGCCTGGACGGGCCGTTTGACCTCGCCTTCGTCGACGGCGAGAAGGAGGAGTACGTCGCCTACGGCGAGTTGCTATGGCCGAGGCTTGCCGCCGGCGCGTCGCTCGCAGCCGACAACGTCCTCTCGCACGCCGACGCGACGGCGCCTTTTGTCGCGTGGCTTCGGGCCCGGGACGACGCCGCGGCGACCGCGGTCCTGCAAATAGGGAACGGCCTGTCCTGGACCGTCAAACGAGGTAAACGGTAGGCGCCTCTGCGCTCATAGTAAAGCCGCGCTACGTAACGACTAAGGCGCGCCGGCGGCGCGCCTTAGCTTTACCTTTTAAGCGTTTTTGCTAAGAAGGGACGGTCGCGACCCAGACGACGCAGGGCGCGTTCTTGAGGACGTACTCGACGGTAGTGGTGGGGAAGGGAAGGTCTTTGTGCCACCGGTCCGACGCCCCCATGACGATCAGGTCGGCGCCGACCTCCCGGGCGGTCTCGCATATCGTCTCGCCGGCGTGCCGCGACTGGACGAGGCGGGTCTCGACGTGGATGCCGTGCTCGGTCCCCACCGCCCAGACCTTGTGAAGTACGTCCTCCGCGGCGCTAAATTTGTCGTAGAGGAAAGTCTCCACCGGTAAGGCCGCGGGCATCTCGATGACGTTGAGGACGACGACGGTCGCGTTGTCCTCCTTCGCGATCTTAAATGCCGTATCGGCAACCTCGCAGCGGTAGAGCGATTTGACCGCGAGGAGAAGGGTTTTTATTTTAAAGGGGCAATATTCGGGAAACGAGACCTCCTCGACGGCGACGGCCCGCCCGGCGGGGATCTTACTCCGACGCCGGTACCAGTAATACATGCCGAGGCCCGCGAACATCCACAGGAAGCCCATCGTCCGGCCGAAGGGGTGGGTAAGGACCAACGTCACCCATAAGGCGGATATACTGACGAGCCCTAGAAGGGCCGTTATGGGGAACTCGCGGCCGGCGATGCGGATATTAGGTTTTAATTTAAAGGGCCGCTCGAGCTTCGGCTCGCGCCACCGGATCCCCAGGAGCGAGGCGTGCGCGAGCGCGAACGCGAGCATGGCGCCGAAGTTGTATAGGTCGGCGAGGTACGTCAACTTCTTGCCGAAGAAGATAACCAGGATGGCTATACCCGAGAAGGTGGCCAAGCTAAGGTACGGCGTCTTAAAGCGGCGGTGGAGCCGCGAGAAGAAGGCCGGGAGTTGGAAATGGCCGCCCATAGAATATGAGAGCCGGGAGGCGCCGATGACGCCGGCGTTGGTCGCGATGGTTAATACCGTGGCCCCCAACACCGCGATCCAGGGGGCCAGGTATTTACCGAAGATCGGCATTTGCCCGGCGATGCCGGCGATGGGGTCCTCCAGGTATTTCGCCGTGAGCGTGCTCGACCAGACGCCGTCGGGCCCCGGGCCGAAAGGCATAGCGCAGATCGCGACCAGGACGATGCCCATATACATAAATAGGACCGTGGCCATCGTTAAGAGCATGCCGCGGGGGATGGTCTTGCCGGGGTTTCGGACCTCGCCGGACATCTGGCTCGAGGCTTCGATGCCGGTGTAGGCGACCATCGCGATCGTCACGCCGTAAATAAATTGGTGCCACGTCGGGTGCGTGCCGATAGTGAGTTGGGTGACGAGCGTCGGTAGATTTACGAAGGCGACGAAGCCGATGACGATCAGCGCGAGCTCCGTAACGATGTCGAATACCGCGAGGAGGAAGGCGAACGTGGTAGATTCTTTTAGCCCGATTACGTTCAAGGAGGTAAGCAACGTGATGAGGGTCGCGGACGCGGCGAAGTGGCCCATCGGTGTGCGGAGGATGGGAAAGAAAAAGCCGAGGTAGGGCGGGACGGTGTAAGCCGAAATGGCGATGGTGACGACGTAGTCCAGCAACAGCGCCCAACCCGCGATGAACGAAATCGCGTCCGAGTGGAACGCCCGCCGGGCGAAGACGCTCGAGCCGCCGGCCTCGGGCAGGGCCGCGGAAAGCTCGGCGTAGGTGAGGACCGTGAAGACGAAGAACAGGCCGGCCGCGGCGATAGCCAGCGGCGCCGCGCCCATCGCGAAGAGGGCCGTGACGCCGAGGGCGTAGTAAATGCTCGAGCCTACGTCGCCGTAACCGACCGCGTAGATGGCGCGGATGCCGACGAGCCGCAAGAGGTGGCCTTTGTCGAGCGTGAAGATCCGGCCCCGACTCTCCTCGGATATGTCAAATCGGGATTCTGGCGCCATTATTTATATTTTATAAGGCCGGCTGGCAGCCGACCCGGGTCGCGTCTTACGCGTCGAAAAATTTACGTCATAATAGCATTTTTATTTTTTTAACCTCATCTATTTTTATCGTAACAGCGTCTCGAACGTTTGTCAACTATAATTCGGATATGGCCGGCCAGGGCAGCGCGGCAACGTTGACAGCCGCCATCAGGAATATTAATATGAAATTATGCTTATCGAAACCCTTCAACTCGGGCCGGTGGCCACGAACTGCTACCTCTATTCGTGCGACGGCAAATACGCCGTCGTGATCGACCCGGCCGCAAGTGCCGACGAGATAGCCGGCCACCTGCGGGCGCTCGAGCTCGAGGCCGTAGCCATTATTAATACCCACGGCCATCTCGACCACATAGGCGCCAACGGCGCCCTCAAGGCGCTTTTGGGGGTTCCGATATGCATCGGCGAAGGCGACGCCCCGTACCTCGGCCCGGGCGCCCAATCCCTTCACCGTCAGGACGCGCTTATCATCGGGCCGGAGGCCGTCGCGTTGTTCCAGGAATATTACGCCGCGTCGCCGCCGGCGGACGTGCTCCTGCGCGAAGGCGACGAGGTGGCCGGCGCGGGCCTGAAAGTCGTCAATACGCCGGGCCACACCGCCGGCAGCATCTCGCTCGCGGGCGCCGGCGTGGTGTTTACCGGCGACGCGCTCTTCGCCGGCTCCATCGGCCGAACGGACTTGTGCGGCGGCGACGAGGAGGTGCTCCTATCCTCCGTCAGGACCAAAATCCTGACGCTGGCTGCAACGACCGACGTGTTCCCCGGCCACGGCCCGCCCACGACGGTGGGCGAGGAGAGGGCCCATAATCCATTTTTATCCTTCGGCTAGTTGGAATCGGGGGCGGGGTTCCGTTTAGGCACCACGCGAGTTGTTTCCAAAATCAATCTTGACTTTCAAACTACCGTGTGGTAGTTTTTGGCCTAATCTAAGGCGTTGTTTCCGCGCGAGTTCATTAGCTTTTACGTTCCTTAACCGATAGGAGAACGTCATGTACATTGCGAAGCGGATGAGCCGGCTCGGTACCGAGACGGCTTTCGAGGTTTTAGCTAAGGCTAAGCAACTCGAACGTGAAGGGCGCGACATCATCCACCTTGAAATCGGCGAACCCGATTTCGATACGCCGGTCAATATCAGGGAGGCGGCCAAGAAGGCTCTAGACCAGGGATGGACCCATTACGGCCCCAGCGCCGGCCTTCCCGAACACCGCCAGACCATATCGGCGTACGTGAAACAGTATTGGAAGCTGGATTATTCCCCCGACGAAATCGTGGTCGTCCCGGGTGCTAAGCCCATAATGTTCTTCATCATCCTCGCCTGCGTCGAGGAAGGCGACGAAGTAATATACCCCAACCCCGGATTCCCCATCTACGAATCCATGATAAATTTTATCGGCGGCAAGGCCGTGCCGATACGGTTGCGCGAGGACCTCGACTTTCGGCTGGACGTGAACGAGCTCGCGTCGCTCGTAACGGCTAAGACGCGAATGATAATCGTCAATTCCCCGCAAAATCCCACCGGCGGCGTGCTCTCGAAAGAGGACCTCGAGGCCGTCGCCGAGCTCGCCATCAAGCGCGGCGTCATAGTGCTCTCCGACGAGGTTTATAACCGCACCATATACGAGGGGGAACACCACTCCATAGCGAGCTTCCCGGGCATGAAGGAACGGACCGTTATTATCGACGGTTATTCGAAGACGTACGCTATGACGGGATGGCGTTTGGGGTGGGGCGCGATGCCGGCCGAACTGGCGCCCCACATAACCCGCCTTATGACTAATTCCAACTCGTGTACGTGTTCATTTTCGCAGATCGCGGGTATCGAGGGCCTTACGGGGCCGCAGGACGACTCGCGGAAGATGGTGGAGGCGTTCCGCGAGCGGCGCGACGTCATAGTAAAAGGTTTGAATTCGCTGGAAGGTATTAAATGCAACAAGCCCAGGGGTGCGTTCTACGTCTTCCCCAATATTACGGGCACCGGCAAAAATGAGAAGTGGCTCGCCGATTACTTCCTGGAAGAAGCCGGGGTAGCGTGTCTGGCCGGCACCTCCTTCGGCGAGTACGGCAAGGGTTATATCAGGTTCTCGTACGCCAACTCCGTCAAAAATATCGAGAAAGCGATAGGCCGTATGGCCGAAGCACTCAAATCGTTGTAAAGGGCGACGTCCGTATGAATAAGGCAATCAAGACCCCGCTCTACGACAAGCACGTATCGCTCGGCGGCAAGATGGTCGAGTTCGCGGGTTTCTTTATGCCGGTGCAGTATTCCGGCATTATTGACGAGCACCTCACGGTGCGGGAGAACGCCGGCATCTTCGACCTGAGCCATATGGGGGAGGTCTACGTTTCGGGCAAGGGCGCCCCCGCGGCGCTGGACAAACTCGTCACCAACAACGTGGACAAACTTAAGCTGGGGAAGGCGTTGTATACGCCGATTTGCACCCCCGAAGGCGGGATCGTCGACGATATCCTGGTCTACCGCGACGCCGACGAAAAGTACATGCTCGTCGTGAACGCCACGAACGTCCAGAAAGACTACGCGTGGATTAAGGGCCACCTACCTAAGGGTTTGAAGG
The DNA here is from genome assembly GCA_964563535.1 of uncultured bacterium. Lineage (GTDB taxonomy): Bacteria > RBG-13-66-14 > B26-G2 > WVWN01 > WVWN01 > WVWN01. The sequence continues at coordinate 24,953 of CAZLXP010000014.1, forward strand.
TTGAGGACAAGTCGCTCGAGACGGCGCTCATCGCGGTGCAAGGGCCGCAGTCCGAGACGGTGGTGTCCGAGGCTTTAAGCGAGGACCTGGGCGAACTCCGTTACTATGAATTTCGATTCTCGGTTTTGGACGGCATCCCGGTTCGACTTTCGAGAACGGGGTATACGGGCGAGGACGGCTTCGAGGTATACGTAGACGGCGAACGCGCCGGCGAAGTGTGGGACGTTCTCTTCGAGCTTACGACCGCGATCGGCGGCGTCCCGGTGGGCCTCGGCGCCCGGGATACGCTTCGGTTGGAGATGAAGTATTGTTTATACGGCAACGACATCGACGAACATACGACGCCGCTTGAGGCCGGCATCGGTTGGACCGTCAAGCTCGATAAGGGCGATTTCATCGGTAAGGGGGCTTTAGTCGAACAAAAAGGAGAAGGTTTAAAACGCAGATTATCCGGTTTCGTCATGGTCGACCCCGGCATCCCGCGGCACGGTTACACCATCATAAACGTAGACGAGAAAAATATCGGCCGCGTCACTTCCGGGTCGTATTCGCCCAGCCTGCGCGCGAATATAGGCTTGGGGTACCTCGACTTGCCGTACGACCAGGTCGGAACCGAAATATTCGTCACCGTGCGCGATAAACCGCGATTGGCGCGCGTCGTGGAGACGCCTTTTTTAAAACTTATCGGCGGGAAGTAGGGGCCGTCACAGGAAAGGAGCCGTGGGTGTATCCCGAGGACCTGAGTTACAGCGAAACGCACGAGTGGGCCAAAGTCGAGGGCGGCGTCGCGACCGTAGGCCTTACCGACCACGCTCAGTCCGAGTTGGGCGACATCGTTTATTTGGAGCTGCCGGAACCCGGCGCGGAAGTGAAGGCCGGCGCCGAGTTCGGCGTCGTGGAATCGGTTAAGGCCGCTTCCGACCTCTACGCGCCCCTTTCGGGAAAGGTCGTCGAAGTGAACGACGCCGCCACCCGGGAGCCGGCTTTGGTCAACCGCGACTGTTACGGCGACGGTTGGCTCGTTAAAATCCAGTTAAAAGATTCCTCGGAAGTGGAAAACCTTAAGACCGCGGCGGAATACAAAGAATTTATCGGAGAGTAATGATGTCGGGCGCGCCGGGCCGGTCGGCCGTCGGCTGGCCGCTCTTCCTCACCGGCGAGGGGTTGCGGCCCCTCGTTTTGTTTAGCGCTCCAAAAGCCGCGTTCGTTGGAGGAGGACCGTAATGGCGTACGTTCCCTACGACGACGAAACCGAACGGGAGATGCTCGCCGAGCTCGGCGTGGGCGCCGTTGACGAGCTTTTTAAACCTTTACCGGCGGAGCTTCTGCGGGCCGACTTCGATTTGCCCGAGCCGCTGGCGGAACCGGCGCTAAGCCGCCACATGGCGGCGCTGGCCGAAGCGAACCGGTACGACCGCATCTCGTTCCTCGGCGCGGGCTGCTACGACCACTTCGTCCCGGCGGCCGTGAAACACCTGGCCGGCCAAAGTCAATTCTACACCGCTTATACGCCGTACCAACCGGAGGTCAGCCAGGGGACGTTGGCCGTTATTTTCGAATTCCAGACGTACGTCGCCGCCCTCACCGGGATGGCCGTGGCGAACGCGTCGATGTACGACGGCGCGACCGCGGCGGCGGAGGCGGCGCTTATGTGCCTGCGGCTTAAGAAAGGCCGCTCGCAAGTCGTCATGGCGCCCAACCTCCATCCCGAATACCGGCGGGTGGTCGAAACTTATCTCTCCTATATCCCGGGCGTCGAGGCGGCGACGCTGCCGTGCTGCGCGCCGTACGAGCCGGGCGGCACCGTCGACCTCAACCGCCTGACGGGCTCGCTGGGGGACGCCGCGTGTTTCGTGATGCAATACCCGAATTTCTTCGGCTTGGTGGAGACGAGGCTAGCTGAAGTAGCCGACGTCGTTCACCGCCAGGGCGCGCTCCTCGTCGTCGCGGTGGCCGAGCCGATGGCGCTGGCGGCGCTGGCGCCGCCCGGGGCATTCGGCGCCGACGTCGTCGTGGGCGAGGGGCAGGGCTTCGGCTTAGCGCCTTCTTTCGGCGGCCCGGGCGTCGGCTTCTTCGCGACGCGGCTAGAATTCGTGCGTCAAATGCCCGGGCGCCTTATCGGCAAAACGAAGGACGTCGAAGGCAAGCCGGGGTACGTCATGACGCTCCAAACGCGCGAGCAGCATATCCGTCGCGAAAAAGCGACGTCGAATATTTGCACCAACCATGCGCTGGCCGCGACGACGTTCACCGTCTACCTCTCGCTCGTCGGGCGCACCGGCCTTGTCGCCCTCGCGCGCCAAAACGTCCAGAACGCCGCCTACGCCCAGTACAATACTACCGAGGTGGCCGGATACGAAATGGTCTTCGAAGAGCCGTTCTTCAACGAGTTCGTATTGCGGTGCCCGAAGGGCGCCGAAAAAGTTCGCACCGCGTGTCTTAAGAAGGGCGTGGACCCGGGCTTGCCGCTCGGCCGGTTCTACCCGGAGTACGGCGATTGCCTGCTCGTGGCCGTGACGGAGAAGAGAACGAAGGCCGACATAGACCGGCTGTCCGGAGTGCTGGCGTCGGCGTAATTAACTGAACGGGGGGCAGGGCGACGGAAGGTATAAAATACGATATGGCGCGTTCGCCTTGTGACGTATTAAGGGGGCCCGAGGCCTGAGTTGGCGCGGGTTTTTAGAATCTTGCGAGGCTGTCGGCGCTACGGCGTACGACGCGGGGAGAACGTTTAATGAAAATCGCGACTATTACGATGGCAGTAATTCTCGCGGCCTTAGTCGGCGTCGCGATATGGCGGGGCGGCGGCTCCCTCCAGCGGGGCCTCACTTTCGGCGGCAAGACTTTCCTGAGCATGTTGCTGCTGCTGGTTATGTCGTTCGCCATCGCGGGCCTGGTCCAGGTTTTGGTGCCCAAAGAGCTCGTCGTGAAATGGCTCGGCGCCGGGACCGGTTTTAGGGGTATTCTCATCGGGTCCGTCGCCGGGGCCCTTACGCCCGGGGCGCCGTATTTTTCCTTTCCCATCGTAGCGGCGATGTATAAACAGGGCGCCTCGGTGGGGGCGGTGGTGGCGTTCGTCGCCGGCTGGTCGGTGTGGCAGTTGACGCGCCTCCCGCTCGAGATGGGGCTGGTCGGCCCGAAGCTCGCCCTCGCGCGGTTCCTTTCGACGTTGGTCGTGCCGCCGCTTGCCGGCCTTTTTGCGCAGGCGGTATTCGGCCGTTGGCTTTAACCGTTCGTTGCGGAGCAACTCATGAATTACGAATATCGGAATATATTCGAATTGCCCTGCGGCCGCGGTTTCGACGCCGGCATCGCCGACACGCCCCCGGTCGACCTCGCGGAATTCTACCCGCCGGAGTTCGTGCGCGAGGACTTCGGGCCGCTGTGCGACGTGGCCGAGTCGGAAGTCGTGCGCCATTACACGCGGCTGGCGGCTATGAATTTCGGCGTCGATACCGGTTTCTACCCGCTCGGTTCTTGCACCATGAAGTACAATCCGAAGGTTAACGAGGACGTCGCCGGCCTCGCGGGTTTCGCCGCCATTCACCCGTACGCCGCGGCGGATGACGCGCAGGGCGCGCTGCAACTTATCTTTGAGCTCGAGCAGTACCTGCGCGAGATATGCGGCATGAAGGCGTTCACGCTGTGCCCGGCGGCGGGCGCCCACGGCGAATTGGTGGGGATGTTGTTGACGCGCGCGTACCACCGCCGACGCGGCGACGACGCCCGGAACGTCATGTTGATACCCGATGCGGCCCACGGCACCAACCCGGCCTCGGCCAGGATGGCCGGTTTCGACGTCGTCGCGGTCGCCTCTACCGGCGACGGCCTCATAGACCTCGGCGACCTTAAAACGAAACTGGACGGCCGCGTTGCCGGGATGATGATTACCAACCCCAACACGTTGGGTTTATTCGAACGCGATATCCTCGACGTCGCGAAAGCGGTGCACGAAGCGGGCGGCTTGTTGTATTACGACGGCGCCAACCTGAACGCCCTCGTAGGCCGGGCCAAGCCGGGAGATATGGGATTCGACATCTGCCACGTCAACCTCCACAAAACTTTCGCGACCCCGCACGGCGGCGGCGGCCCGGGCTCCGGGCCCGTCGGCGTGTCCGATGGCTTAGTCGATCTTCTCCCCGTCCCCCGCGTGGTTAGAAAGAAGCGCCGGTACGAACTCGATTACGACGGGTCCGATTCTATTGGGCAGATTCGCTCGTTTGTAGGCAACTTCGGCGTTCTCGTCAAGGCGTACGCGTACATACGCCGACTGGGCGCCGCGGGCTTGCGCGAGGTTTCCGGGGCCGCGGTGCTGAACGCGAACTACCTCCGGGCGAAAATAGCTAAGTTCCTCGAGGTGGCCGGGTCGGCGCCGTGCATGCACGAGTTTGTGGCGTCTTCGGCCCGTTTCGGCCGCGGCTCCGCGGGCGATATCGACAAAGCGCTAATCGACGCGGGGTTCCATCCGCCGACGACGTACTTCCCGCTGGTCGTGGGCGAGGCGCTCATGATCGAGCCGACGGAGACCGAAACCCGGGAGACGCTGGACGCGTTCGCCGCGGCGCTCCGGAAAATCGTCGGCGACCTGTCGGCCGACCCGCACGTGTACGCCGGCGCGCCCTTCCACGCGCCGGTGCGGCGCTTCGACGAGGTGGCGGCGGCGCGAAATCCGATGCTGACGCAGATGATGGCGGGAGGGGCGGAGGGGTAGGACGCGAGTGGCCGATTGGCGCGATTACGAGCTCCTGGTGGAAGGGCCCGGCGGCGCCGAGGAGAATATGGCGCGGGACGAGGCGTTGCTGGCGGCGTACCGCGGCGGCGAGGCTCCCACCTGGCGTCTATATACTTGGCGGGAGGCCGCGGTAACGTACGGCCGCGGCCAAAAGGCGCCGGCGTGGCGGGACGACGTTCCTACCGTCCGGCGCATAAGCGGCGGCGGCCTCGTACCCCACGGCGCGGATTTTACATATTGCGTCGTACGGGAGCGGCGCCGCGGCCGGGATAATTACGAGGATATAGTCGTTGCGGTCGCGGCGGCGCTTCGGAAATTGGGAGTGGCGGCGGCGGTATGGCGGGGCTCCCCGGTCGGGGCGGCGGACTTTTGTTTTGCTTCGCTCGCACCCTACGACGTCCATTTCCGGGGTCGAAAGATAGCTGGGTGCGCGCAGCGTCGTTTTAAAGACGCGGTCCTCCATCACGGCTCCGTCGCGGCGGCTGCGCCGCCGGCGCCGCTGCGGCGGTTGGGGTTGTGGGACGAGGCGCGGACGACGACGCTGGCGGAGCTTTTAGGAAGACGGGTCGCTTTGGCGGAGTTCGCGGCGGCGCTCGCTGCCGCGACCGGGATGACGCCGGTTTATATCGAGCACGGCGTTTCTGCGATCGCGCAAACTAAGGCTTATGGGCCTAAGGATTAACGATGAGAAGAGAAACGGTTCTAATTTGGGTAGTTTTAACGGCCTCGGCCGTTGCGCTTTGTGCTTGTAAAGGCGGCCGCCGAGCCGACGAGTCGGAAATAGTCGGGCGCGTGGGCGACGCCGTCCTTACGGTCGACGACCTCGAGCGCCTTGACGCCGACCAACACAAGGTTAAGATGCCGACGTACCTCACCAGGGAAGAATTGATGGAGGAATGGATACGGAGCGAGGTCGTGTACCAACACGCCGTCGACGAGGGCGTGGACCGGGAAAAGGAGTGCGTGTGGCGCCTAGACAATAGCACGAAAGGTATCGTGATTCAACGGTTTTGGGAATTGAATATATACGACAAGTATCCCGACGTGACCGACAAAGAAGCGCTAAAGTGGTATGAGGACAATAAAAATGAAAAGTATCGCGTCAAAACCACCGGCGTATGGCTAAGGCGGATACTCTTGAACAGCAAAGAAAGCGCTGAAGACGTCATGCGGCGCCTTAAGGCCGGCGAAGACTTCGTTAAAATAGCCGGTAGCGAGTCGGTTACGCCTGAAAAGTTGGAGGCGGGGAGCCAGGGGTACCGCCGGTTGGAGGACGTACCAGCGGCCTATCGCGACGCGGTCGCGAAGATGAAAGTCGGCGACATCGCCGGGCCGTTTAAGTTGGCCAATTTTTACGTCATAATCAAGTTGGAGGACCGCGTCGAACCGGGCGGCTACCTGAAACCGGAGGGCATCGGTATGGAATTACTGCGCGACCGGGCCAAAGTCGCCCTCTGGCGGAAGACGGCGGATACCATCGGGACGGACCTCGTCGCGGCGGCCGATATCGAACGCCACCCCGAGCGCATCCGTGAGGAAGCCGTCGATATGGCGCGGGGCAAAGAGTCTTCGAAGGGGGCGTCGGCCGAGGCGAAATAAGTGGACCCGGACTTAGAATCGATTCAAGAGGCGCGCGATAAAATACGGGCCGGCCGGCGGGCGGCGGCGGCGTTCGCGACGTTCGACCAGGCTGCGGTGGACCGCGTCGTCGCGGCGACGGCGCACGCCGCGGAGGGCGCCGCGGAAAATCTTGCCCGCCTCGCCGTCGAGGAGACGGGGTTCGGCGTCGTCGAACACAAAGTGCAGAAGAACCTCTTCGCCGCACGCGGCGTTTATAGTTACATTAAGGATATCAAAACCTGCGACGTTATCGCCGAAGACCCGGCGCGGGGCATAACCGAGATCGCGGTTCCGGTCGGCGTCATAGCGGGCGTCACGCCCACTACTAACCCCACGTCGACCGTCATCTACAAAACGCTTATCTCGCTCAAGGCGCGGAACGCCATCGTCTTCTCGCCGCATCCGCGCGCGCTTAATTGTTCGCTCGAGACGGCGCGGCTTTTATCCGACGCGGCCGTTTCGGCGGGCGCGCCCGAGGGGGTCGTCAATTGCTTGACGCGGCCTACCCCCGCGGCGGCCCGCGAGATAATGAACCATCCCGACGTGGACCTTATACTCGCGACCGGCGGTTTGGCGATGGTGCGGGCGGCTTACTCTTCGGGAAAGCCGGCGTACGGCGTCGGCCCCGGCAACGTCCCCGCCTACGTCGACCGCAGCGCGGACGTAGCCCGCGCGGTCTCATGTATAATCGAATCCAAAACTTTCGATAACGGCGTCATCTGCGCGGCGGAACAAGCGGTGGTGTGCGACGCGCCGGCCCGAGCCGCGGCGGTGCAAGAGTTCCAACGCGCCGGGGGTATATTCCTCACGCCGGGGCAGAAAGCCGCGGTGGCGGCCGTCCTCGACGACAACGGCAAACTCAATAACGCCGTCGTGGGCCAGCCGGCCGGCCGCATCGCGGCGATGGCGGGCTTCGAGGTCGCGCGCGATGCGAAGGTGTTGATCGGCTTCGAGGACCGCGTCGGGCGGGACGTGCCGTTTTCGTGGGAGAAGATTTCGCCGGTACTCGCGTGGTACGACGTCCCGGATTGGGTAAAGGGGTGCGAGCGCTGTTTGGAAATCCTGGCGAACGGCGGGATGGGTCATACGTTGGCCATACACGCCCGGGACGAAAACGTTATTCGCGAGTTCGGCCTTCGCAAGCCCGTATTCCGCGTCGTCGTGAATACGCCGGCGTCGCAGGGCGCTATAGGTTTAACGACCAATTTGGCGCCCGCTTTAACGCTGGGGTGCGGGACGCTGGGCGGGAATATTACGTCGGACAATATCACGCCGTTGCATCTCATACATATTAAGCGGGTAGCCGTGGGCCGCCCCCGGGAGGAAAGGAAGCCGGCCGCGACCGGGCCGGCCCGGGCCGGCGAGGGCGGCGGCGAGGTTTACGGGAAAATTAGCGCCGACCTCGTCGAAAGGGTCGTCGAAGAGGTTTTGCGCCAATTGGGGCCGGGGGGCGGGTAAATGGTTCTGGCGGTTAGACGGGTGGTGAACTCGTTCAGGCGGCGGCCGTTGGATTTGCACATCTTTTGCCTGGTCCTTATTTTGGTGGGAACCGTTTTCGTATTCGGATATCAGTTCAAGGTTTTCTGGGACGTCGTAATTGCGGACCGCGTGCCGCTGGAGGGGACGCCGGTATTCCAGGCGTTAACCGGCATGACGATTTTGACCGATCTGGTTTGGTCCCCTTTTTTGGTCGCCGCGGCCGTGGGGATTTGGGTCGTTCGAGAATGGGGGCGGCGCTTAGGGTTCATCGCCGGCGGCATTTTGGCTTACATGGGGATGCAGGGCCTGCTATTTTTTCCGTTGGCGCGGCGGTTCGGCGTCGACGCGGTAGAAGATTTTACGAGGTATTACGACTTCACGGCGTATATGGCTTATTATTCGATTTACGCTGCCGTAGGTTTCACGATGATTTTTTATTTATGGTTCCGCAAGATCGAGTTTCGGGAAATACCGGAATAATCCGGTTTAACGTCCGGTGCCCGTAGGTGACCGGCCCGGACATCGAAACGAAAGGAGCGGGGATGCCTGCCAAAACGGAGATGGCCCTCGGGATGGTTGAAACGCGCGGCTTGGTGGCGGCGATCGAGGCCGCGGACGCGATGGTGAAGGCCGCGAACGTAAGGCTCATGGATAAGGTGCGGGTAGGCGGCGGCCTCGTAACGGTATTGGTCCGGGGCGAGACCGGGGCCGTGAAGGCCGCGACGGAAGCGGGCGGAGCGGCTGCGGCGCGAATCGGCGAGCTTATTTCGGTGCACGTAATCCCGCGCCCGGACGACGCCGTGGAATTTATCCTGCCGGAGGAAGTAGGGCCGGCTAAGAAAGGCTCGTAGAGGATAATAATATATGGCCGCCGACGATCAGGAGGCTTTGATTCGGGCGGCGACTTCGGCGGTATTAGCTCGGCTCGAGGCCGACGCCGTTCGGACTTTCGACGCGCGGGTAGGCGTTTCCGGCCGCCACGTTCACTTGTCGCCGGGCGACCTTGCTACGCTCTTCGGCCCCGGCGCGGCGCTTTCGGTCGCCAACCCTCTCGTCCAGCCGGGCCAATTCGGCGCCCAAGAGGTAGTCACCGTCGTAGGCTCGAGGGCTTCAATTCCAAACGTCAGGGTTGTCGGGCCCACGCGGCCCAGGACGGCGGTCGAACTATTGACCAGCGATTTGGACACCCTCGGCATAAAGAGCGGGGTGCGGCCCGGCGAACCGTTCGCCGTCGTGCTCGCCGGCCAGGCGGGCGTTATCCGTGTGCCCGACGGCGGCGTAGTCGCGCGACGTCATCTACACGCCGCGGCCGCCGACGCCGAGCTATACGGCCTGGTAGACGGCGCCGTCGTTTCGGCCGTAATGGGAGCGCCGCTGCGACGCGTCACCCTTCACGACGTTTTGGTCCGGGTCGGCGAAAACGCCGCCCTCGAGTTGCACGTCGATCGGGACGAGGCTAACGCTTGCGGCGTTTCCACCGGCGACTGGGGAAAAATTATTGCCGCCAACCCGGTTGCGGCGAACGTCCCCTGGAAGGCGCCGCGCCCGGCGAAGCGGACGTTGCTCACCGAAGCCGACGTCATAGAGGCTTATCGTAAAGGGACCGTTCCGGCCGTAACGGGGGCCATCCTGACCCCTTACGCCCGGGACGCTTTAGGTAAATACTTCCCGGAGTTGCTTAAAAATCGTTAATGAGTTATAATTAAAGTCCGAGGCGTTTTACGTATAAATTTAACTTATTTAAAATATCGATTTAAGAGCGTGTCGGGCCGCGGCCGCCGCGGCCGACCCTGCGGTCGGTTTGTTATCGGGGAAATCGAATATGATGCGAATCGCGGAAGTCGTGGGCAGCGTATGGGCGACGCGGAAAGTGGAGAGCGTGCACGCGCTTAAGATGTTGCTCCTCCGGCCGCTGGATGGGGACCTCAAACGTACGGCCGAGATGTGGGTCGCGGCCGACGTAGTGGACGCGGGGGTCGGAGACCGCGTCATCGTGGCGGTGGGGCGGGCGGCGCGGCTGGCCGTGGGAGACGATAACGCCGCGGTGTCGGCGGCGGTAATAGGCGTCGTAGATTCGGTGGATATGCCGGCGTAGAGCGCGAAATGGGCCTCGTCGAAAGCGTGAGGGACGCGGGTGTAGTGGGCGCCGGCGGCGCGGGCTTTCCGGCCCACGTGAAATATAGTCGCGACGCGGACATTTTTATTATCAACGGCGCCGAATGCGAGCCGCTCGCCCATAAGGACGAGGCCGTTCTGGAAAGCCGGGCGGCGGACGTCGTGCTGGGAGCTGCGGCGCTCCGCGACGAGCTCGGCGCCAAAGAAGTTATACTTGCCGTTAAGGAACGGCGCGCCCGCGAACTGGCGAATTTATACGGCGGCGTCAAGGTTCGCGCCCTCGCGGAAATTTATCCCGCGGGCGATGAAGCCGTATTGGTATACGACGTAACGGCCCGGCGCGTCCCGGCGGCTGGCGTGCCGCCGGATGTCGGCGTCGTCGTATCGAACGTTGAGACGGTTCTCAACGTCTCCCGGGCGACGCGGGGGAAGCGGGTGGAGACTTCCTGGGTGACCGTAGGGGGCGCGGTGGCGGAACCTTTCACCGCGGAGGTACCGCTAGGAACGCCGGCGTCTTTTCTGGTCGAGGAGGCCGGCGGCCCGACCGCGGCCGATTACGTCGTCTTCGACGGCGGTCCCATGATGGGCGAAGAGATAGACGCCGACGAATACGGGGTGAGGTTGACCACCGGCCTGATTCTGGTCTTGCCGCGGGACCACCCGGTAGTGGCGAAAACCCGCCTCCCGCTGGAGCACGTACGAACCGTCGCCGGCAGCGCTTGCACGCAATGCCGGGATTGTACGGAGCTTTGCCCCAGGTACCTTTTAGGGTACGACGTTACGCCCCACCTCTCGATGCGACGTTTTTTTTCGTGGGGCGGTGACGCGGAGCCGGCGTTCTTCGCGAACGCTGCGGGGTGTACCGGATGCGGCCTGTGCGAATTGTACGCTTGCCCGATGGCCATATCGCCGCGTCGCGTGCAAAACCACCTTCGCGGCCGGCTGGGGGGTGCGCCGAAGGCCGAAGGGGCAGCGTCGGTCCACCCGGACCGGCCGGGGCGCCAGGTCCCGTCGGCCCGTTTAAAAAAGCGCTTAGACGTCGCGGCTTACGACCGACCCGTTCCCGTCCGTAGTTTGCACGGCGCGCCGCGGCGCGTAATTATCGACGTCACGCAACCTTATGCCGCGTTGCCGAAGTTGCTGGTAAAAGAAGGGGACCGCGTCGAAACGGGGCAGGCGGTGGCCGCGCCCGAAGCCCACGACCCGACGGGGGTGCCGGTATACGCGAGCTTAACGGGTCGGGTGGCGGCCGCGGGCGCGGCCAGGGTGGTTATAGACCGGACGCAAGCGGCGTAACCCGCCGGTGCTCGAGGAGATGTTAACTATGTCGAAAAAAACGGCCGTGTTGTTTTTGGTTTTAGCCGCGGCCGCGATCGGCTACGAAAAACCCGACCTCGAAAAAGCGGAAATCAATCCGGAAGACCTGGCGAAGTTCAAAGAAGCCTATACTTTCTATGTGGAGGGCGTCGGATTCGAGAAAGAGGGGTCGTGGGTTTCGGCGAGCCAGGCTTATCGCAAGGCGGTCCAGACCTACCGCAACTATCCCGACGCCCAGTACGGCCTCGGCCGGATGGCGCTGCGGTTGGGTCGTTTGGACGAGGCCGAGGAGGCGCTCCGGGAAGCGCTTACGTTAAAACCGGAACTGCACCAGGCCC
>CAZLXP010000015.1:0-35884 GCA_964563535.1 uncultured bacterium
ATTCCCGGCGCCGGCGTTCGATCTCGTAAGCCGCGTTTTGCGCGAAGATCTGGGCGAAATTCAAATCTTCATCGCCGAAAAGGTCACCCCGCTTCAAACTGTCCAGGTAGATAACGCCCAAGAAGTCGCCGGCCGTCGCGACCGGGATGCACATCAACGAACGTATGCGGTGTAAATGGACGCTGTGGCTGTCTTTGAAGCGGAAGTCCTCCGCCGCGTTGGGGCTGAGCAGTCCTTTCCGCGAACCGGCTACTTGTCCGATAATGGTTTGGCTTATGGCCGACGCGTCTTCTATCGTAGGGTCGTCGACCCCCGCCGTCCCTTTAATCCGCAGCATATTTTTATGCTCGTCGAAGAGGAAGATAACGCCCCGGTCGGCTCCCAACTCCTCGGTTAAATAGGACAGGATGTATTTCAGGAGCTCGTCCAGGCTTTTGCGCCCCGACAATTCCTTCAGGCCGCCGGCCAGGTCCGCCAACCGCTCCTGTCCCTTTCTTTCAGGCCGTTTCGCCATAAACAGGTCCCCTTCTAACTCGAATATCCGAGCACGGTATTTATCGACGCCGACCTCCTTGAAAATGCTCTTTGCATTTTCGAGATCCCTTTCCGCCTCGCCCATTATATCAAAATCTTGCCTGGCGCGAAATAAGTCGAGTTTAAGCTTCGACCGCACGAAATAGGTCTGGGCCGCAAAATATTTATTCTTCAACGACTGGAACCGGGCCAGCGCCTGGTCCAGGTACGGCTCCGCCACGTCGAGCTCCCCTCGGCACAACGCGATCTCTCCCAACGTTAAAACGACCTGCGCGTATTCTATCCTACTACCTGTTCCCTCGAAGACCTCCAGGCACGGTACAAGTATCCTTTCCGCTTCGGCGTAATTTCCGTTGAGGTAAAAAGCCCGCCCCCGGAGCGCCTGGACCTCGTTGACCCCCGACGATATTTGTTGCCGCGCGAATACCTCGTCGGCCGCGGCGAGGTTTTTTAAGCCCCTTTCGAACTGTCCGGTCTCGCAACACAGCAGCGCCCGGTTGTAGTAAACGTAGCCCGCCAACGCGCCCAGGTCGGCGTTCAAACTTTCGACCAGGTCCAGGTAGAATTCGGCTTTTCGGTACTCGCCCGCCCTGATCATGTTCGCGCTGGCACTTACGTAAACCGAGGTCAACAACTGCTTGTTGTTAATGATTTTGCACTCGGCTTCGGCGAGGTCGTACTGCCGCTGCGCCCGCTCCACGTACCCTTGCCTGAAGTAAATCTGGCCCAACCGCACGAGCGCCGCCACCACGGCGTACCGGTCGTCGGCCTTGCGGGCCAGCTCGATGCTATCCTTGGCGACCTCCTCGGCTCTTTCGAGTTCGGCGTTCTCAACTAAAACGTTGCCCATCACGTTGAGGGCGACGGAGGATAAGCGCGGGTTGCCGGCCTCGCCGGCCAGTTGCACCGCCGCCGTTAATTCCGCCAGCGCGTCGTCGTAGGCGCCGCGGCCGTAGCATATTACGCCCTTTATATATTTAATATAAGCACGCGAACCCTTCTGAGTCGTGGACGCCGCGATGTTTTCCGCGGCCCGGGCGTAAACTTCGGCCAGCTCGAAGTCCTTGAGGCCGTAATACGCCCAAGCCAACAACGCGTTGCATAGGAAACGTTCGTCGTCGGCCAGCGCGCGCGTCGTCAGGGAGCGCAGTTCCCGCGCCGGGTTTTCGTAATCGCCTAAACCTATCCGTTCTTTCGCAATTTTAAGCGAGATTTCGGCCCGGCGGGCGTACCGTTCGCCCCCCATGTCGGTAAGGAGTTCGTAATTGCGAAGCGCCGCTCGGTGGTCGCCGAGCGCGGCGTACGAATCGGCCAAACCAGCAAGCACTTCCTCGTACGTAACGCTCTCCCAAACGCCCTCGGTGGCCAACGCCGTCTCCAGCAACTCGATGGCCTTTTCGTGGTCCCGATTTTTCCTGGCTACGCGGACGGCTTCCATAACGGCCTCGCGCGCCTTGCCGATATTCCCTAGACGCAAACACGTCTGCGCCTTAACGGTCAGGCCCTCCAAGGTGCCGGGGGGGTTTTCCTCGCAAAATTCCAATAGGGATTCGCAAGCTTCCGCAAGGAGTTCGGGCTCGGTGAACTCCAGAACGCTGTTGTGCAAAGCGGCGTTGGCAAAAGAGTACCCCGAACCGATGCCTGCCGACTTGACGACGATGCCAAATTTTACCAACCTCCCCAAAACCGCCTTATCCTCGATCAGCGGCTCCGGGAATTGGCGGCCGTACGCCGCGGCGACGGCGAGCGACGCGCGCTCCTTTCTTTCCAACCGATGCACGACGCTTGCCAAGTAATCGTCCAACGCCGCCGGCACCCGGAACTTCCTCATCCTGTTATAATCGATGTCCCACCCGTCGAGGCCCCGAAGGATTATCTTCTCGGAAGCCATCATTTCGACAATCCTTCGTATGACGCCCGGGTTCCCCCCTCCCTTATCCTGAACGTACCTTAGCAACGCCGGGTCCAAAGCCGTAACGCCCAGGACGAATTTTAGGTAGTCTTCCGTGGTATCAGGCGAGAACCCCTTGAGACGGAACTTCGTGACCCGCAGGTCCCTCGTCGCCCCCGCGAACAACCGGTCGCCCAGGTCGGCAGCGCCCTGCCCCGTCGGGCCCCGGAAAGCGATGATGAATTTCGCGGCGCCGCCCACCGGATGATTGACCAACCGCGATATGGACGCGGCCAACTCCTCGTCCCCCGGCGCGACGTTGTCCAGGGCCACGAGCGACACGTCGTACCCCTCGCCCATAGCGCTAAGCTTCCGGAGGGCATCCTTCTCCACCGCAAAGCGGAGGTCCCTCTTGCCCACGATGGCAGCTTCCAACGAATCGGCGGCTTCCGCGCCCGCCCGGGCGTCCCGTTTTTCGACACCCCCGGCGGCGCCGAGTTCTTTCCACAACGAACCGAGCGCGGCGTCGCCGGCGCTGCAATCTACGTATAAAAATAAACCGCCCCTTAATTGCGCGACCTTGCCGGCTTCTTTTATCAGCGACGTCTTGCCCGAGCCCTCCGTTCCCTCCACCAGGAAGACCTCGGCCGCGGGGCCGTCTGCCGCCGGCGCCCGGGCGATCTCATCCACCTCTTTCCCGTACTGGAAGAACTTCCCGGTAGCGAGGTCGTTATCGAGGTAAGGCCGGCCCCGCAAAGGCACGCCGATTTTCTTGGTAAGCTCGACCAGCGCCGTCATGGCCTCGTAGGCGGATACGAACCGTTCCGCCGGGTTGTGTTGGATAAACCCGGCCGCGTATTCGTCCAGCTCGGGGTATACCTCCGGCAAGACTTCGGACAGACGTAAATATTTATAAGTGGTCTTACGCTTGATCTTGGAAATGTCGTCGCCCGGCAAGAAGGGGAGGCAGCTGGCGATGATCCGGAAGAACATAATACCGAAAGAGTACAAGTCCGAACGGGGGTCGTTCGAAACCCCTTGGAAAACCTCCGGCGCGATGTATTCCATCGTCCCGGAAACCGGGTAGAGGTTCTCGCTCTTCACGAACCGGGCCAACCCGAAATCCCCCAGTATAAACTTCTTCCTCGCGTAGGACACTTCCTCGAATATGTTGCTCGGCTTCACGTCGCCGTGGATGATGCCGCGGCGGTGGACGTAATCCAAGGCCGACAACAACTGCAGCGAGAAGTCTATGAGGTCCGGCAGGTTGCGCAGCGAGTCCGACCTGTAGAGTATAGGGCCGGCGTAGTAATCCATGGTATAGTAAATATAATCGGCCTCTTCGCCGAAGTCGTAAACCTTGACTATGTTCGGGTGTTCCAAATAGGTGAGGGTCTCGAACTCGCGTTTCAGGAGCTCGAACGGCCGCGTCTTCGACTTTTGAACCGTTTTTATGGCGACCAATTTACGCCGCGTCTTGTCCAGAGCCTTCACTACCTCCGACGTCGGCGTTTGGGCGATGCGTTCGATGATTTCGAACCGTTGCCCGAATATGGAGGGTAAACGCGTAACGACCTTGGTTGCCGACGAACCGCCTTTCAAAATCCGCGACACCAACCTTTCCGCCGGATACTATCATAAAAAGCGCGCCGTGTTAACGCCAAACGGTCGGACTTACGATCGCGACCCGCCGGCGAAGCCGCGCGCTTCGCCCTCGTGAAACCGGCCGCCGCCGAAGTGGTCTTTGGGGGGAAAGCAGTTGGAGGTCACGTCGCGCAAACAGCGCCCGGACCGGAGTACGGCGTACCTCTACCGCCCGCTCGACGCTCCGCCCGCCCGGTTATACCCAACCCGAGAGCGACCGCGCCGGGACCGCGGGTCTCGAGCCGTTCGGCGCGCCGCCGTCAATTCAAGTACCCTATGGCCCGAAGCTGTCTTTCGATTGAGGGCGAGAGTTTTACCCGGCGGGGCGTCCACGCCCGCGCCCGGGCGGCTTTTCTCAACAACGCGAGGGATTCCCTGAGCTGCGCCAACAGCGCGGCGTTTTGCGCGGCGTTATCGCCCCGAGCCAGGTTGTACGCCTGACTACGGTCTCGCTTCTCGTCGTATAAATATTCGCGGCCCGTTTCATAGTCGTAAAGATAATAATAATCCCCTTTTACGACCGCGGCGAGCTCTATGTTTGCCCACGCCGCGCCGGGGCGAACGGGCGGGTATTCTATAATTCCCTCTAAAAGCAACTCCCGCGGCGGAACGCGGCCGCCGTCGTATAGATAAGGCGTCAAGTCCGCCCCCACCCAATCTTCGGGCGGGACGCCGCCGGCCAAGGCGACGACCGTCGGCGCTATATCGGCGACGTTCACCGCGCCCCCCACCGCGCCGCGCCCGGCGCCCCGGATCATTAGCGGGACGCGGGCGATTTCGGCGTGCAGGCCGGCGCCGTGGAGCCACCGCCCGTGCTCGCCGAACTCCTCGCCGTGGTCGGCGGCCACGACGATTATAGGTTCCTCGTCGCGGCTATATGCCGGTACGATTACGTCCAAAAAGTAAGCGATTACGGCGTCCATACGTTTCACTTCGGCGTCGTACAGCGCTTGGGCCAAAGCGACTTCGCCGGGGGTATAATCCGGCTTAAAGTGGGGGTTCTCCGTCAAACGCCCGCCGAAGAAACGGCCCCTTACGATCTCCGCCGCTTTATTTTCTCTGGCCCGATAAAGCCGAAGCTCGGCCTTATATCCGTCCCCCGGGTGGTACGGCGTGTGCGGCTCCATGTAATGAACGTAAACGAACCTCGGGCCGTTTATAATCCCGAGCCAGAACGCCAATCGCCGGTTCAGCTCCAGGCCGTCCTCGGTCGGGCGCCACAGCGGCCCCAAAAAGGACGGTACCAACTTCGGGCTCGTCAATAAGCGCGCCGCCGATAGCGGCGGCCCCCCGGCCTCCATCACGCTCCCCCCGGCCGCGCCGTCCAACACGTCAAAACCATCCTCCATACCACCCCCCCGACTCACGTGCGGGTTCGCCGACACGGCGACCGTCACGTACCCCAGCTCCCTCATGGCCTCCGCCAGCGTCTTCGCCTCCGCCGGCAGCGCCGCCCCGCGCGAATACACGCCGTGCGTCCCGGGATATGCCGACGTGAAAAGCGACGCCACCGCCGGCCTCGTCCACGACGACACAGTATACGCCTCCTTAAATACCACCCCCTCCCGGCCGAACGCCTCCAACCGCGGCGCCAATCCGCCCTCCCCGCCGTAAAAACTTAGCCGGTCCGCGCGAAACGCGTCCAATATTACTACGTATACGTCCGGGCGCCGCTCAGCCGCCCCCGCGCCGACGACTAAGCCGTATACGTCGGCCGCAACTATCGGCAACAACACCGCCAACGCCACTAAAACCAACATGGCCTTCGCCGGGAACTTCTTTGACCTACGAGCCAACGCTGTAAGGGCCTTGTAAAACGCCGCCGCCCCCAGCCCCCATAAACCTATTACCGCCAGGAAAAATAATGCCGCTGCCGCTATCGCTAGCCGCGGCCCCAGCCGCGGAAAACGCGGGTCCGTGACGGCCAAAAAATACGCCGCCGGCGCCCCGCTGGCCGCGACGGCGACTGCCCAGAGGGCCGGCGACGTCAAAACAAACTCCCCCCCGCGCCTTTTTAACGAAATATAAATCCCGCCGCACCCGCCGAAGACAAACGCCGCCAGTAGGCCGAGCCAAGCCGCTTCCACGCCCAAAATTATCTGGTAAAAAAAACGCGGCGCGCCCCAAAAAGGCGTACCGCCCACGATAGACCCCAACGCATATTCCGCGGCCGCGGCCAAAACGCCGCCTAGAAAACTTGCGCCGACGAGCGGCGCGACGAACCGCATTAAACCCGGATTTTTACTATCGGACATGGAAACGGGTCATGGCGCGCCTACTAAGGCAAAAGCGATCGACAACGAAGCGTTTGCTATGTACCCGGCCCCTCCTGAGGCCGCTCGAAAATATAACATAGGAAAAGGCGTGGGTAAACGGTCGCCCCGACTTGTGAAGTTTATTTTTAGCGCGGCCTCCTTATTATTATACTCGGGTTATTTAATTTTAAGGCGCCCCCTGCCTCGGGGCGCCCTTTCCTTTCGGCGCACGCCGGGAACTCAGAGCCCGTAGGCATGTAGGCCGCCGAAGATGAGGTTCGCAAAAAGCGTCAAGACCGACGACACGAAGACCAGCGCCGCCAGAATAGCCGCCCGCCTGCCGCGCCACCCGGCCACGTGGCGGGCGTGCAAGTACGCCGTCGCGACCAGAAAGACGACCAGCGACGCCGTCTCCTTCGGGTCCCAGCTCCACCACACCGACCACGCCTTCTGCGCCCAAATGGCGCCCGCCACCAGCCCCCCGATGGTGAACAGCGGAAAACCGACCGCGATCGCGCGGTACTCGAGGACGTCGAGGGCGTCCCGGGCGGGCAAGTACTTGCTCGGTTTGTCGCCGCGGAAGAGGTACAGCACCGCGGCGGCGAAGGCGACGGCGAACGCCCCCTCGCCCAAGCAAGCCAACGTCACGTGAATCGTCAGCCACCACGATTGGAGCGCCGGTATCAACTGGCCCTCGATCGTCGACGGGAACAGCGACGCCAATACGATGAGGAGGAAGGCTACCGGCATCACGACGACGCCGAGGAAAGCCTGCCGCGTCCTGAGGTAGAACAAGAGGAATACGAGGACCGACGCCCACGAGAACAGCGCCAGGTATTCGTACATGCCCGTCGTAGGCAGATAGCCCGCGACGATCGAACGGCCCGTAAGGCCGGCGGTTACGAAGAAGAAGCCGGCGAAACCCGCCCAGGCGCCGGCATCGGCGAGCCGCTTCTTCCCGAGCGCGGCCCATAGGAAGAATAACAGCGACGATAATATATACAGGAAGAAACCGACCTTCAATACGCCGAACTTTTCCAGATAGATCTCAAGCTTCAGCTTCGCGGGGGCGGGGTAGCCGGGTTGCGCCGTAAGTTCTCGCGCCAACCGGCCCGCCGCCTCGCGCATCGCCGCGGCGTCGCCATCGACGTACGCCCGGTTCAACGCGACGACGTACCGCCAACCCGGGCGCTCGGGGCCGAGCGTCTTCCATCCCTCCGCCGCCGGGCCGGGAACCAGCCGCAACCCGCGCCACGAAAGGCCGTCCAACGCCGTCGCCCGGGCGACCAGCTTGCCCGCCTCTTCTTCTACCCTTTTATCTCGGAAAGCCATCGGCGCGCGCATTAAGGCCGGCATAATTTCGTCGTCGAAATCGCGAAGCGATATCCACCGGTCCGCGGGCACGCCGGGCAACTTGCCCCCTTCGACAAAGATAAGGCGGGCCGTCGTCCGATATTCCTCGTCCAATACCGCGAGCCATATGGTTGCGTCGCGGTCGGGGCCCAGGTCGCCCTCTCGGGTTTTGCCGCGCCCCTTCAACCCGCGGTAGCGGAGGTTGGCAAACGCCGGCCACGGCATCGGCCTTTCCGCCTTAGCCGCCGCCGACGCGAACGCCTTGCCCAAACGAGCTTCTTCTACCAGCGCCAACCGGGCGCCGAGCGGTGGCACGGCGCCGGCGGCGGCGGCCACGACGGCCGCCGTAAAAAAGACCGTTATTAAAATCTTCCGCGTCGTCATCGCGCTACAGCCCTTCCTTGATCTTAGCCGCCCAGCCGTCGAACGCCGGCTCGAGGAGCCGAGACCCTTTACTGGACCGGCCCGCCAGGTACGCCTTTCCCCCGCGCACGTAAACGAACAGCTCGTCGTAACTCAAGAGCATGGCGGCCGCGACGCCCAACGAAAGCAACAAGCACCCGGCGTAAAAAACCGTCAGGCCCGGGTCGCGGGAGACCGTAAGGCCCGTGAGCGCGGCGCGCCCGGTTCCCTTGAACCGAAACGCGTACTCGCCGCCGCTCAGCTTGACGGCGACCCACTCGCCCGGAGGTAGGGTAAAAGTTTCGGCGCCGCCGTTACCGCGGGCCAGCCTGGCCGTTAACGGCGCGTCGCCCGCGCCTTCCCCTTCGCCGGCGAACGATACCGCCATCCTCTCGCCGGGACTTACGACGAATTCGGCGCCGGGCACGACGACGTACTCGCGCCGCGGCCCCGTCTTCTCTTCCGCCGCCGGGGCGAGTTTTATCGTCAAGGGAAGGCCGGCGAAGGCCTTGGCCGAAGACTTAATAACCGAGAACTCGGGGTATAGCTCGAATATTATCCCCATCGCGACCGCGCCCGAGGGGCTGACGACGTTCACGAAAGCGGCGGGGTTATATTCGGGATTGTCGTTGCGGAAGCCGGCCTCGTCGGTCACGAAATGGTCGTAGCGCTCGAGGAAGCGGAGGCGAAAGCCAGTCTCGCCCAACGGCGCGGTTTGCCCCGGCGCTACGGTCACGGCGCCCTTCTCGTCTCCCAAAGTCCAGTCGAAAGTGGCGGCGCCGACGGCGGCGGCGCTCTCTCCCGCGGCCAACTCAACGGCGTCGAGGGCGAGGCCGCGGGCGCCGGCGACGTCCATGTTCGACTGATATATGCCGAGGCCGCCGTAGCGCAGCGGGCCGTTGACCTCGACGTCCTTCGTCGCTACCTCCTCGCCGCCGCGCAGCAGCCGAACGGCGGTGCGATACTCTAACACGCGGCCCGTGTCGGCGTCGCGGACTTCTTCTACCTTATCGGCGCGCAGTTCGTAGCCGGCGCCGTAGGCCAGCGGCAGCGCCACCCCCTGGCCCTCGAAAACGAACACCGTGTCGCGGTGGCCGAAAAGACGAAAAGACGCCCCCACCAAAATCGCCACCAACCCGGCGTGGGTCAATATCTCGCCCCACAGCGCGTACGGCCGCCGCCGGCCGTAAAGAACGTCGCCGATGCGCCGCCAGCGGAAGGCCACGCGCCGGGCCGCGCCCTCGACGCGTTCCGGCTTAGCCGCCGGCCCCAATTCGGCCCGCAAACCTAAGCCGTCGAGCGAAGGCGGCAACGACGGCCGACGCACGAACGGCGCAAGCGCCCTCGGCAGCCGACGGGCGGTACACGTCGCGAGACTCGCGACGAGGTACGTCAACAACAATACGAAGTACCAGGCGTGGTATACGTCCGTCAGCTGGAGCGCGCGGAGGAGGTTCACGGCCCAAGGCCGGTAATGGGCTTCGTAATACGCCGGCAGCTCCTTCTGCGGAACCAGCGCCCCCGCCAGCGAGACGAAAAGGAAAATAATAAAAAAGTAGACGGATACCCGCCGCGAGGAGAGGAAGTCGACGACTTTTTTCATAAATAGGTTGCCGTGGTAGCAACACCTTTCTATTTAACGCGGCCCGGCGCCCGGACGAGAACCGGTTGGAGGGCAAGCGGAAGGCCATATTTTTATCGCGCCGGGACCTACTCCGCCGTCGCCGCTAAAACCCGCTCGAGGGCCTCGCCTTCCCGCGTAAGGATTTCATTCAGGTACGGGCTGTTATGCGCGCCCCACGAGCCGTCGTCCCCCGCCCATTTAAGGTCCGCCTCGGCCTGGGCGTAAATTTCGGCGCCGCTACGGCCGTCGACGGTGACGCCGGCGAGGGCGGCCTTGCGCCGCCGCGCTTCCTCCAGTTTAATGTCGAGCCGGCGGTAGTTCTCCTGCGCCGCCTTCCGCCACAATCCGTATATCTTAACGTAACCGGCGGGATGGCACGCGACGCAACCGCCGTCGACGAGCGGAACCGGCGGCTGTTTGTGGCATTGCGCGCAGGACACGCCGGCCATAGGCGACGGGTTCCCGGTTCCTCCCGGCGCGCCCTTCCCGGCGACGGTGCCGGCGGCCGCGGGATGGCAATCCTCGCACGTTTTGCCGCGCGGCCGGTGGTGGCAGCTCGAGCAATCGCCCGCTACGACCGACGGCCTGGCCGCCGGGTGACAGCCGGCGCAAGGCAAACCCGAACTCGCCGCGTGGGCGCCGTGATTAAAAGACCGGCCTTTATAAGTAACCGTAAGCGCCGCGACGTCGCCGTGGCAGCTCGAGCAGTCGGCGGCGCCGCGCGCGTGATGGCACGCCGAGCAATTGTAGGCACCGGCCAGCGTGACGCCGTGCCTCGCGGCGTCGTGGCAAGCGGCGCATTTCACTTTGCCCTCGTATACGTGCCGGCCGTGGTCGAACGTTTTGCCCGCCACCGTTATGGCGCGGCGCTCGAGGCCGAAGTGGCACCGCCAGGCGCAAGTGTCGTTCTCCTTCGGGACGCGGAAGGCGTCCGGCGCGTACGCCAGCGGCCGCCCGACGCTCCGCGCCGCTTCGTCGGCCTTCGACGCCGCGGTCTCGATCAGCGCGTTGGCGTAGATTATGTTGTGCGCGCCCCAACTGCCGTCGCGGGCGACGAGCTCGAGGTTCTTCTCCGCTTGCGCCACGAGCGTCCGCGGGTAGGCGCGCGCCGGGTCGCGGGAGCCGGTGGCGTACACCGCGGCCTTCGCCCCGGCGACCAACGCCGCGGCCTTCCGGTCCGCGGCCCGCGTATCGCGCTGCCACCGCTCGAGCATGCGGTCGTACCCGGCGCCGTGGCACGCTACGCACGAACGGCCGGTCGCGCGCGGCATCGCCGCCGCGGCAGGCGTCGCCGCGGCGCCGGCGGCAGGCCCAGTGTGACACGCCGAACACGATATCTGCGCGTCGAACATGGCATCCCCGACGTTGGGGGTATCAAGGCCGCCGGTCCCCACGTAGATATTTTCGGCCGCGGCGTGCATGTTGCCGTGGCACGACGCGCAATTGGGAGACAGCAGCGGCGACAGCTCGAGCGCGCCGTGTTTTATTTCCAAGTGGCACTCGAAGCATTCGACCTTGTGATCGGTAACGTGGATCCGGTGCAATAGCGTGGGGTCGGTTGCTCGGCGGGACCGGTCGGCGTGGCAACGATAACACGCGTCGTCCGGAACCGCGCCGTTGCCTTCGACAACGTGCATGTGGCACTTCGCGCACGCGACGCCGCGCTCGAGATACGAGGCGTGGTTGAACTCCAGGCCCTTATAAGTAACGACCTTTTTCGGCGGGCCGTGGCAGAGGAGGCAATTGGCGGTACCTTCCCCCAGCCGAGTATCTTTGAAGTGGCACGTGAAGCATACCGATTCCGTCACCGTTATATGGGTGCCGATGACGATTTGGGAGTGGCAGGAGGTACAGCGAAGCTTCTTGCCGCGGGGCATCTCGCCGAGGTGGAAGGCGTGGTCGAAAGCGATATTCCTTTTGAAAGTTACCCTCCCCGAAAGAAGGCGCTTATCGTGGCAACCCTCGCGCAGGCACGCCTCGTCCGGAATCTCGGCCCAGAGCCGCGTCCCGTACGAGCCCGTGAAATATTGCACAACTTGGGATATGGCGCGAAACTTACTCTCCACGTGGCCGGCGAACGTCGGCGGGTAATGACACGCGAGGCAATTGACGTTATGGTGTGACGATTTCTCCCACGACTCGTAATAGGGCTTCATTATATGGCAACTCAGGCAAAAACGCGGCGATTCGGAAACCCGGACGAACGCGGCCCCGGCGACCACAAAAAATAAGACGGCTGCCGTCGCCGTCCACCATATCGCCCGGCGGTGCGTTCGAACCAGAGTCCGGATATCGGCCAGTAGAGTCGCCATAAGCCTAAACGGAAAAATACCCGCGGCGCCCCCTAACTTACGCCGGGTTTATCGGGACCTCCCGCGCCGTATATATCGGTTAACGGCGGAGTCGTATTCCCCGATTACTTTCCGTGTATAATTTTGGCGCGATAGGTCTCGTAATCGAAATTCGGCGACCAATCGGCCGTGTGGCATTTCAAACAATCGGCCTCGCCGACCTCGGCCTTGATCGCCGCCTTGTCGCCGGTGGCGACGTGCGCGCCGCCCGGGCCGTGGCACGCTTCGCACGTGACGGCGCCGTCGACGTAGGTCGAATCCCGCAGGCCCGTGGTGTGGCACGCCAGGCACGCCGGGTCGCCCTCGGAGCCCGCGGCCTTCAAAACCTCCAAGCTCCTCGCGTGCGGCGTCGCCCCGTACGATGCGGCGACGTCGGCGTGGCACGCGGCGCAGGTTTCAAGGCCGACGTACTCGCCGGCGTTCTGGGAAGAACCAACCAAGGGGACGGCCAGAACCGCAGCCGCCGCCAAAACAAACCCGGTGCGTTTCGCCATACTCCTCCTTCGATGCCTTTCTCTTACGCGATAATAATAAATAAAGGCGCGCCGCTCAAGTATCAACAGAACGGCACGGCCTTCACTTATCGATCGGCGCTATATAAACCTTTAAGGCGCGAAGCGGCGGCGTTAGCCGCGGGCGCGCTACTCCCCTTCTTCCTCGAACTCGTGGCATTTAGCGCAGAAATCGCCGCCCCGGTAGTGGCACCGGAAGCAGACGTAACCCTTGTCCTCGTGCCAGGGACCTTTTCCCATGCGCGTCACCGTATTTTCCCCGTGGGGGCTTATGCCGGTGCGGTGACACCGCATGCATACCGGCTCCGCCCCTACCGGGTCGTGGCACGCGGCACACGCGTCGAGCTCGTACGCGACGACCTCGGCGTGGCCGGTAGTGCTCCACCCGGGTTGGGCGTGGCTCGCGGGCCTTCCGCCCGCCGCCGCTTTGCGGGCCTCGTGACAGGCGACGCAGAAGTCCTGGTTATCGTGACAGCTCGCGCATTCGCGGTCGTCGATGAACTTATCGAGGTAATGAGTGTATACGTAATTCGTCTTGTGGTACGCCTCTTTCGGATTATCGGAGGCGTGACAAGCGTCGCAGTACGATTGTTCGTGGCAGAGATAACAACTTTGGACGTCGCTTTCGGCAAAAGTCGCGTGCTCGGTGCGCCAGGCGGCATCGTGCGACGCCGGTTTGGGTTTACCGGCCGCCGCGGCATCCTTCGCGGGGATTAACGAAATAAACGCTATGAGAACTACGGCCGCTCCCGCGACCGCCAGCGCAACGCCCGGCGTAACCCGCATTTTCTGGTCAATCGGCAACATACCACGTCTCCCGGGATACATATTTTTAGTAGGCCGTTAGCCGGAGATCGACGCGCTCGCCTCCAGATAGGCGCGGACTTCGTATCGCCGGTCCGGGTTGGTAAGGGCCTCGGTGCCTAGCGTCGTCTCGAACGTCCGCCAGACTTTCACCCGGCCGTGCAGGTCGAAGAGCAATACGTCTTCCCAGGCCGGGGCCGGCGTATCGTACCCTTTATACCTTAGATAATCTACGGCCGCGCCGGCGCTCAGCCGCTCGAGCGGGGGAAGGGGTTTGGGGAACTCGGCCGCGGCAAACGCGCCGACCTCGTCGCCCCCGGATAAGTCCCTGTTCCCCACGCCGTAGAGAGCGCCGTAGTGCAGGAAGACGAACGAGAAGTTCTGGTCCAACCCCGCCCGGGCGAGATGCCCCAGGTTGCCGCGACGTTTGCTCAGCGAGTAGTCTGCGAAAGGTTGGATTATCTCGGATATCTTATACTGGCCGCCGACCCGGCCCCGGTGCCTGGCCTCGCGCGCGAAGACCGAGAATATCGACGCGTAGTCGAAGCGCGGCTCCTGCCACCGATAGTCCACGTACGTGCGCAGCGTTTCCCACGGCCGGTAGCGCGCCGAATAATACTGGTAATTCACGCGCAGGCCTATCAAGTCGTAGCGCACTTCCTGGCTGGTTTTAAGGTTGGGGCGCACGTCCTCCACGGCGTCGAAACCGAGGGTCGTATCGCTGCGATGGCCGCCCTTCTTGGAAATGGCGCCGCCGACGCCCACCCACGCCGGGAAGACCATCCCCGACCATAACTCCTTGACGTTCGTTCCGGCGTGCGCGCCGTAAGTATAGTTATCGAGCCAATAGCCGCGGTCCGTAGGGTCGTAAGGTTCGCCATCGAACGAGGCCCGGGAGAGGCGTCGCATCGGCCCGTAATCGGGTATCACGTTGGAACCGCCGTACAAATCGGCGCGCCATTTCTTACCGCTCTTGATTATAGCGCGCACGCCGTCGAGCGTCGCCGCGGTCACGCCGGCGGCCACGTATTGCCGCCCCACTTCCGCCTCGAGCCCCTCGAGCGGCCGCCAACGTAGATAGCCGTAATATACCCTGCCGTTGACGTCGCCGTCGCCGCCGACGTCTTTATATAAGCGGCTGGAGGCGACGAAGCCGACGTTGCCGCCCGCCGTATCCTGGTCCACCCGGAACTGCAAGGGAACGTACGTGTCGGCCACGGCCTGTGCCAGTTCCCCCCCGGCCTCCGCCGCGGTATCGTAACCGTAAACGGTCGTGCCGAGGTAGGCCGAGTAATGGAAAGCCGGGGCCGGCGCCGCCGCCAACATGACCGCCGCCGCGGCGCACGCCCTTACGCCAATCCGCCTCGCGAACATATCAACCTCCGTTTATGCGTCGCGTTAGCTGCGGGCCTACGGCCGCGTTTAACGCCCTTGCGCCACCGCGTAGGGCCAAACGTTGTCGCCGCTCGGCGTGTAGAATTCGATCGAATCTTCGAGGAGCTGCTTGGCGTACTTATAATTATGAACGCCGCGGCTGCCCTCGTTTACCGCGAAGTCGTAGTCGAACTTGGCGTAGATGTAGTCTTGCGCTTTTTTATTCTGTTGTCGCTCGAGCTTGGCCCCCAATTGCTCGAGCAGCGTTTCGATACGCGTCTGCGCGCCGCCGAGGTTGAAGTTCTGCGCGCCGGGGTGGCATTCCCGACAGGGCTCTATCCTCGGTTTCCAAGTATGGCCCTTTATCGCCGGCTTACCTTCCTCGAAGGTCTTGGTATACATATGGCACTTTATGCACCGCTCCTCGATCACGTACGTATGGTCCGAGTTCAGGTACGGCCCGCCCTGCGGCCACTCGTAACCGCCGATGCCCAACAACATCTCGTCCTGAGTGTGGTGGGGGGAGCCGGGGGGCCGGACGCCCTCGTCGGTGTGACACAGGGCGCAAAGCCTTTCCCCCTCTTCGCGGAGCTGGTGTTCGAAGTTGGAGCCGTGGGCGAAATGGCACATCGCGCACGTGATGCCGTCCTTTGCCGAGGACAACGTAATCGTGCGGTCGTACCAGTAATCGGCGGAATGACAAACGAGACAAGCATCCCCGGCGTGAGAGCTCGACTTCAAGCCCTGGAGAGCGTAAGCGTGCTTGGACTGCTTCCACTCGGTGTAGGTGGGATTATGGTCGCCCGTATGGCACGCGCCGCAAACGCCGGCGTCGTAGGAGAGCGTGATTCTCGCGGCGTCGCCGCCGCCCTTGACGTGCTCCGAACCGGGGCCGTGGCACGCCTCACATTGGATGCCCAGCAAGTTCTTCCGGTACGCCACCTCGTCCGCGCCGTGGTTGTCGTCGTTCTTATCCCAGCCGGTGGTATGACAAAGTAAACAGGACTCCGGTTTGCCGTCGGCCTTCCAGATAGACATGAAGTCGTACGGGTTCTTGGGGTCGTCGACGAAGGTATTGAAATGCTTGGTCAGGGACGCGTCGTGGTAAGCCGTAGAGTGGCACTGTTGGCAAGCCTCAGCGCCCAGGTAGTACCCCGCCGCTTCGCCCGGGCCGGTCGTGGTTTCGCCGCAATTCAACGTCAGAGTAATTGCGGCCGCCCCAAATAACGGGGGAAGCCAAAACCTCTTCATAACGGTACTCTCCTTGGAAAAAATACGTGCTCGTTACCCGGCGCCCGTTAAGGGCCGCCGCATCACGATTCCCACCGCCTATGGGGGTAAAACCATAGTATAACTAAAATAGTCAAGTATACCCCTAATACACAACCCCCCTTAATATCCCGTAACGTCTAACATACCGACTTCCGAACTTCAAGAAAAAACTTATCGCCGCCATATTTTTTCGGAGCCGAACGCCGTTATCCGCCGCGAGCGCCGCTCCGGTTAAAATGAACCGCTGCGTGCCCGACGCCGCAGGCTAAAGTCGCGGCGCCCCCATACGTCGCGCGGCCATACCGGCCGCGCTAAGAAAAGGTTAATCTGAATAAACGCCGGGTCGCCTCCCGCTTAAAACGTCGGCCCCCTCTCGGCGCGAAACGCGACGCCACGAATAATAGGGCCAAGTTACGATTGGCGGCCCGCCCCGTGGTGTACGCCGCGGCCCAGTACCTACAACCGGGCCTACCCCGGCTACACCCAAAATTAAACTTGCATTTCGGCGTTATTGTGTTATAATCCCCATATGGTAAATATGATAACTAATATATACATTAATACCCTTGACGAGGAGGACGCCATCGTGTTACGTAAACCCAAGAAAATGAACGCCGCCGCGAAGCTAATAATGACGTTGGCGGCTGCCGCGGCGCTCGCCGCCGCGTCTCTGTGCCTCTGCGCTTGCCGCGGCCGGGAGCCGGGAAAAACGGTCAAAGTTTCCGGCGCGTACGCGTTATACCCGATGATGAGCAAATGGACGGAGGAATATAAGAAAGTCCGTCCCGACATAACGGTAGAGGTCTCGGGCGGGGGCGCGGGCAAAGGGATGGCCGACGCCCTCGCCGGCCTGGTGGACATCGGCATGGTCTCGCGGGAGATTAAACCCGAAGAGACGGCGAAGGGCGCGGCCTACGTCTCGGTCGTCAAGGACGCCGTCGTCCCCACCATCAACGCCGCTAACCCGGTGCGGGACAAACTGCGCGCCCGGGGCGTTACGCGCGAGGAATTCGTCAAGATCTTCGTCACGCGCGAGATAAAGACGTGGGGCGAACTCGCGGGGGACGCCGAGGTCCGGGACCCGATCAAGGTTTATACGCGGGCCGACGCCTGCGGCGCCGCCGAAACGTGGGCCAAGTACCTGGGCGACTACGCCCAAGAGGACCTCACCAAGGCCGCGGACGCGGGCATCATGAACGACCCCGACCTCGCCGCCGCCGTCACCAACGATAAGCTCGCCATCGGCTACAACAACATCAACTTCGCCTACGACGTCAAGACCGGCAAGAACATCGCCGGCCTGGGCGTGGCGCCCCTGGACCTCAACGGCAACGGCCGGCTCGACGCCGACGAAGACTTCTACGGCAACCAGGCCGACCTCCTGCAGGCCATCGCTAAAAACAAGTACCCGTCGCCGCCGGCGCGCGACCTCAACCTCGTAACGAAAGGCGCGTTCGAAGGCGAAGCCAAAGAGTTCGTGAAATGGATACTAACCGAAGGCCAGAAGTACGTGGCGGCAAGCGGTTACATCCCGCTCCCGCCGGCGAAGCTGGCGGCGCAGCTGAAGAGCCTTTAATTCGCGAACCGCGGCCCCCCCGGGGGGCGGCCGGCGCGGGCTTCCGGCGGATAAAGGCGTCGACCTTCACGCGGCTCGTTCAGGCCGCCGCGGCGTTGGTATGCGCGTTCTTGGCGTTAGTCGTATTAATCCTGCTTTTTAAATCGTCGTACCTGCTGGGCCAACGCTCGCTGGCCGACCTGCTCCTCACCACCGACTGGAACCCGCCGCGGGGCCGCTTCGGCCTCCTGCCGATCATAGCGGGGTCGGTATACGTGACCGGCCTCGCCATGCTCGTCGCGGTCCCGGTGTCCGTGCTGGCCTCCACCTATATCGCCGAATACATGCGCGGCGCCGCGCGGCACGTGATGAAGTCGTTCGTGGACGTATTGGCGGGCATCCCCTCCGTGGTATACGGCATGTGCGCCATCATAGTCCTGGTGCCGCTGGTGCGGGACGTCGTGGCGCCGGCCTTCGGCGTGAACTCGACCGGATTTTGCGTGCTGTCGGCCGCGGCGGTGCTCGCCGTCATGGTTTTCCCCATAATCATTTCCGTCTGCGTGGACATCTTCCGCGCCGTCCCGCAGGAGACCCGGGAGGCATCGCTGGCCGTCGGCGCCACGAAATGGGAGACGACCAAGCTCGTCGTCTTCCGGGCGGCGCTCCCGGGCGTATTCTCCGCCGTCCTGCTGGGGCTCGGCCGGGCCTTCGGCGAAACCATCGCCGTCGCGATGCTGGTGGGAAACCTGCCGCGCATGCCGGCCTCGTTGTTCGACTCCGCGGCGACGCTGCCGTCGCTCATCGCCAGCACCTACGGCGAGATGATGTCGATACCGCTATACGACTCGGCGATGATGCTCCTGGCGCTAATCCTGATTTTAATCGTCTTGGCGTTCAATTATCTCGCCGGCCTGATTAAGAAGCGTTTCGAAAGGCTGCAGCTGGGGGAGAGCGCGTGAGGCGCGGGCGAATCCAAGAGGCGGCGTTTATGTTCTTGATGGTATCGTCGCTGGCGCTGGTGACGGCTACGCTCGTCGGCATCGTCGCCGTAGTCTTGATCAAGGGGGGCCCGGCGCTGAGCGTGGACATGATAACCGAAACGCCCACCGCCGGCTACTATCTGGGGGGCGGCGGCGGCATATTGAACGCCATCGTAGGGTCGCTGTGGCTTGCGCTAAGCGCCACGGCCCTCGCCTTCGTCGTAAGCATCGCCGTCGCGACGTACCTCCAACGCGAGTTCTCCACCCCGCGGCTGGCGAACGCCGTCCGCACGGTCCTCGAACTTCTATGGGGCGTCCCGTCGATAGTCTACGGCGTCATATGTTTCGTCATCATGGTCTTCGTAGGCCTCGGCACCAGCCTGCTGGCCGGCATCGTCGCGCTCACGCTGCTCGAAGTCCCCATAATGACGCGCGTCATGGACGAATCGCTCAGCTCGGTCCCGCCCGAGCTCAAGGTCTCCGCTCACGTACTGGGGTCTAACCGCGCCGAGACGTCAGTGCGCGTAGTGTGGCGGCAGGCGGCGCCGGGGCTCGTGTCGGCGGTCCTGTTGGCGTTCGGCCGCGGCATCGGCGACGCGGCGTCCATTTTATTCACCGCCGGCTTCACGGACTTCATCCCCCGCTCGGTGCTGGACTCGGCCGCGGCGCTGCCCACGATGATCTTCTTCTTGTCCACGTCGCCCTTGCCCGAGGTGCGGGAGCGGGCGTACGCCGCGGCCTTCGTCCTCCTGGCCCTCGTACTGGTAATCAGCGTGGCCTCGCGTTTATTAACCCACAAACTCTCCACATACGTCGTCAAGTAGGTCGATATGTCAACACCCCAAATAATGGCGCGCGGCTTGGACGTCCGGATCGGCAAACATCACATATTGAAGGACGTCGCCGTCGACGTTCCGCCCAAAAAGATCACCGTAATTATGGGCCCTTCGGGCTGCGGCAAGACGACGCTGCTCAAATGCTTCAACCGCTTAATCGACCTGACGGAAAACGTAAAGGTAAAGGGAAAAGTGATCGTCGACGGCCAGGACATCTTCGCCCCGGGCGTCGACGTCATCGCCGTCCGCAAAAAGATGGGGCTGCTCTCGCAGCGGCCGTACCCGCTGCCCATGTCGATCTACAACAACGTGGCCTACGGCTTGAGGATTCACGGCACCCGCGGCCACGACACGCTCGACGCCAAGGTAAAACATTACCTTGAGGCCGTGGGCTTGTGGGAGGAGGTCAAAAACCGCCTCCGCGAACCGGCGACGGCGCTATCCATCGGCCAGCAGCAACGGCTATGCCTGGCGCGCGGCCTCGCCGTAGAGCCGGAGGTAATCCTCTGCGACGAACCCACCTCCGCCCTCGACCCCGTCGCCGCCAAGAAGGTCGAGGAGCTGCTGGTGAAGCTCAAGGCCGACTACACCATAGTACTAGTCACGCACGTCCTGCGGCAGGCCAAGAAGCTGGCCGACCAGGTGAACTTCATATACCTCGGCGAGATCGTCGAACAGGGCCCGGCCGACGAGCTGTTCGCGAACCCCAAAGAAACGCTCACCAAAGAGTATTTTTCGGGAGAAATCGGTTATTAGCGCGGGCGCCGGGTCGCCCGGGGAGCGCATATGGTGCCGCCGGCTAGAAGTCGAACATATACGATATCTTGAGGAAGGCCAATTGCTCCGCCAGCAGGAAATGGCCCGTCGCGTCCCGGCGCTGCTCGTACGCGAGGTACGCCGTGCTGCCGGGGCGGAAGGTCCAACCCCACAACACGCTCCCCAGGCCGGCGCGGGCCGCGGATTCGGCCGAGACCGGAACCAGCACCCAGGTGGCCCGGACCAGCAGCCGGGCGTAAAGGTTCTCCGAGAAGCTATACGTCGCGTTGACGTTGGCGGCCACGGACCGGTCGCCGGCGCGCGGCACCGCCACCTCGCCGTCGCCCTTCAGCACCAGCGGCGGCGTCGGGATGAGCGTCACGTCGCCGCTGTAGTCGTGGTAGTATTCGCCGTAGTAATCTCCCTGCCAATAGTTTACCTCGGCTCTCCCCCAAGACGTCGGCTCGTGTATCAACGAAAAGCCCGCCGTACGTACCCGGAACGCCGAGTACCCCAGGCGCACGAAGCGGAGGTCGCGGCCCCCGTATGAGTAAAGCCTAAACCCCAACTTGTTCGTAGCGGTCAGGCGGATTTTCGGTACGATTAAATTCTTGACATCTTCGCCCGCCAGGTTCCAATCGTGCTCGTAACGCGCCGCGGTCCCGATCGACCTCAAACCGCCGCGGTTGATTTGGAATTCCTTTAGGCCGTCGAAGCCGGCCTCCCGGGTCCCGAGGGTTTCCGGCTGGACGAACCCGGCGTCGTCCCGGAATTCGTCGTCGAACTCGCGCCACCACCCGTAGAAATATTGCGTGGAGCCCGGGTGCGTAACGTACGCGCCGTATACGTAGCCGTCGCCGCCTTCGCCCGCGGTTCGCGACTGGGCGGCGTCGCCGCTGACGTTGAAACCGGCCGGCAACGCCAAGCGGCCGTCCACCACGGCGACGTTATTGTAACGCGCGAGGTCGCCGCCGACGTACGGCCCCTCGGCCACCAAGTCGCCCAATTCGCGCCGGCCTACGCCCATCACGCCGACGTTGGAACCCGTAGGCAAGCCCGCCCGGGCCCGGACGGCGTAGAAGTTATCCCGCGGGTACCGGGAGTCGTCGTTCTTGAGCGCCGCGTCCAACGCGCCGTAGCTGAAGGGCCCCGCGCGGCCGACGACTTTAGCCCCGCCCGCGATCTCGGTTAAACGACGCGTGTACAGCATATCGAAACCCGTGGCGAAGAGTTCCATGTTCTCGGCGAAGAACGGGCGTTTCTCCGTCAACCAGATCTCGGTGGGCTGAAGGTTGATCTGCGCCGGGTCGGCCTCGACGTACGCGTAGTCGGGCCATACCGTTAGAAGCGCCGAGGCCGCGGGGCCGGGGCGGTATTGGAAGTCGAAACCCGCGCGCGGGGTGAACTCCCAACCGTCGGTGGGCTCGAGCGCGAGGCCGGGGGTGTCGTTTCGGTCCTCGGCGCGAGCGGTGGCGTAGGGCGTGAACTTGAAGGCACGCGGCCGCGGCAAATTTTCGAAACCTTCCACGCGCCCGAAAACCGATACCCGGCTAACGTTGTTATCGTCCCCCGACCAGAAAGTGCTCTCGAAGTTCCGGATGCGGTAGCGCGTGAACTGAACGCCGAATGACGGCGCGTCGCGGTCGTAGCGGATGGAAGACCACGGGATGGCCATCTCGGCGTACCACGCGTCCTCGGCTACCGACGTCCGGACCTCCCAATAACCGTCCCAGCTCGAGCTCCAATCCGCACCGTCGTA
Source organism: uncultured bacterium (assembly GCA_964563535.1). GTDB lineage: Bacteria > RBG-13-66-14 > B26-G2 > WVWN01 > WVWN01 > WVWN01. The sequence continues at coordinate 21,903 of CAZLXP010000015.1, forward strand.
AAAGCCCGTTCCCTCGTACCTGACGCCGCGGTAGTTGACCATGAAGTCGTAGCACGTATCGCAGTCGTTAGTAGTATCGATCATAAGGTCGACGCAGTCGTCGAAGTTGAGGACCATGTCGTGGACGCCGGCGGAGGCGACGAGATGTCCGACGTCCGGCTCGTGGCAAATCCAACCGACGTAGAGGGCGCGGTCGTCGTAGAGGATGAAGACTTCGGTGTCGGCGTCCGCGGCCTTGCCGAAGTCGGGCCGGAACTGGCGGAAGCCGGTCGCCGGCGTCGCCGCGAGCCATACGTTCTCCCATACGCCGTCGACCACGGGCGGCGTCTGGACCCTGGCCGCCCGGACGACCCACTCGCCGCCCCGCGCGACCAACGGAAACCATATCGTGAACGCCACAAGAAGGCGTCCCGTCGGACCTAACATTCGGACCTCCTCCGAACAATTCTCCCGTCGGTAATATATATGGCGAACGACTAGCCGAAGTTCCGTCGAATTAGATCAATCGCGATGCCGCCCTAAGGAGCGGCCCTCGCCTTCGCCAGGGGCGGGTAAATAAGGCCGAACGGTAAACGACCGGACGTGAACCGGCCGGGGTCGAAAATACATATAATACCCGTTAATTCTTTATAAGGTCAATCGTTATTTACCGCCGCGCCCGTTTGGAACGGGAACGGTTTGCGTCCCGGGCCGGCGGTGGGGAGCGCCGTCGCGCGGCTTAGGACTTTACTAAAAAAAGGGCGACCCTTTGGCCAGGGTCGCCCCGTGCGTTCGTGGCTACGCGCGCGTTATTCGCCGAGGTCGGGCCCGTGGGGCCCGGGGCCGTGGCCCGGCCCGCCGGCGCCCTTATGCTCCATCATCGGTGGCGCCGCGTCCATCATTTCTTTCTGCGCGGCCGTCAACTGCGCCCGGATCTCGAGGCGCATCGCCATGCGCCTTTTATCCATCTCGCCGCGGAGTTTCGCGATCTCGTCGAGTTTGGCGAATATCGCGTCTTTTCCGGCTTCCGCCCGGACCATCTCCTCCACTTCGAGCCTTTTGGTCTCCATTTCGGCGCGCAGCGGGATCATTTCCTTCTTGTACTTGACCACAATATCGCGCACCGCCGCCCGCTGCTCCGCGCTTAGTTCTTGGAGGAATGCGGCCTTGGGGCCCGGGCCGCCCTCGGCGCCGACGCCCGCCTCGCGAACGCCGGCCGCGGCCGCGACCAACGCCGCTATGGACCCTACGATAATTAGCGCTTTTGTTCTCGTCGTCATTCTCCACCGCTCCTTTCGGGTATGATTCTATGTCCAAATTCGTGGCCGCCCGGGCCATGAACGGGGCCCCGGGCGAAATGTTCGTGTTTGCGTCGGAAACCCTCGTCGAGGTGTTTCAGGAAACGTTCCTGCTGCTCGGGATTCAACATCCTCATCGTCTCACGCATGTCTTCGAAAACCTTGAGCTCGAGCCGCATTTGGAGGTTCGCGATCTCGGCGAAGAGGCGGTCGCGCCGGGCGGCGTCGACCTCGGGCTCTTTCAATAACGCCAGTACTTCGCCCCGTTTGGCGTGCAGCTGTTTCCGGAGAGGTTCCATTTCGTCGAGCATCCTCTCCCGCCGCGCTCTCATCATCTCCCGCTGGTCTTCGGTCAAATCCAACGCGACCGCCAGCGGATGCGGCTCGCGCTCCGGCGCCCCTTCGACCGAACGGCGATAGAGCAACATCGCGAACGCGCCGACGTTCAGGCCGACGGACACGACCAACGCGACCAAAAGGACCTTTTGCTTCATTCCCCGTCTCCTTCCGCCCGTACGACTCCCCGCGCCCGGCCGCGCGAGCTACCGGCGACGCCCTCCCGCAGCGACACGCCGAAGGATGCCGTCGACTCGCCGTCCCGGTAAGCCGAAAGTTTTTTCCCTTGCACGCAGGACACGTCGTTCCCTTTCATATATTTAGACACTTAAACTAAAAAAAACTTGCGCGGGATTTTTAAACTCTCGCCGGCGGAGACGGGGCCGCGCCGCACCTTTTGCTTTTCTTTCGCTCCAACGGCGTTGGGATCTTAGCCTCAACGTCATAACTCCCCGCGTTCCCTAAGCGGCAGGAGTTTCTTCTTCAAATTTTTTCTGGCGCGGAAGATTAAAGACTCGACCGAAGGCAACGATACGCGCATAATGCCCGCAATCTCTCCGTAAGTGCGCCTCTCGAAGGTCGACAGGACCAGCGCCAGCCGCTGCTTGGCCGGGAGGTCGTCCACGGCTTCCCTAACCACCCGCGACGTTTTCTCCCTCTCGTATCGTTCCTCCAAGTCCGCGCGGTCGTCCGGGACCGAATCGTTCAACGGCTCGGCCCGCCTGCGGGCGCGTTTTTCCCGGAAATTCAGACATTGGTTCGCGACGATCCGATACAGCCACGTCGAGAACGTCGACCTCCGTTTAAACGTATGAATCCGGGCCCATACTTTAAAAAAAACGTCCTGGGCAACGTCCTCAGCCGCAGCCGTACGGCCGACGTACCTATAAATCGTATTCAGGACCGGCCGCTCGTACCTCTTCACCAGTTCCTCGAACGCGTCTTCGTCGCCCGCGGCGACGCCGGCCACCAATTCCGAATCCGGGTCCGGGGCGGCTTGTCCTCGACTCGAGTCCGTATTACTTACCTTTTTCCCATCGCCCGTAAACGTGCGCGCCGCCGGGCCGCGTCGGCATCATATTCCTATAATAGCTTAACCGCGTCGGCCTTTGGGAAGCGCGAGTTCTCAACGGGCGGTTCGGGCGCCGCTATAGTTTTCTCTCGCCTGGCGGCGACCGATTTACTTTATCGCGGCGTCTGGTTTAATCCCTTTATGAATTTCGGCCGCGTACTCCCCGCGGCGCCTCCATGTGGCGTCGGATGTCTCCATCCGACGCCGCGGCCCGTCAGGTTGTAAAACCTGACAGCACCCCCTAAACGAAGCCGCGCCCTGTCGGGTTGTAAAACCTGACAGCACCCGGACGACGTCAGGGCCGAAAGATATTACGAGGGCGACGGCAAGGAATTTACGTCCCGTTGGACGCCCCTTCCTCCGAGACGGCGGCCCACACGTCCCCCAAAGAACCGTCGGGGAAATCCTGTGCGGGGGAGGTTTCGACGTATTCGTCCGTCCCGGCGTCGGCGAGCGGCGGTTGTTCGCTTACGCCGCCGTATAACGCCCGACCCACGAACCAACCGAAAGCTAACGAGAGGGCGCCCGCCGCGGCCGCGCCTACGACGAAACGCCTCGACCAACCTCCGGGTGCGGGCCGCATTACGGAAAGCCTAACGCGGCGCGCGAAATACGGCCCGGGCTCGAGCCCCTCCAAGGAATCCAAAGCCTTCGCGATGAACGAAAGGCGCGCCACTTCTTCGCGGCACGCCGGGCACGACGCAAGATGTTCCCGGATAACCGCCCGCGCCTCTTCGCCCAGTTCGCCGTCGACGTAAGCCGATAGCTTTTTTTCGTCTACACAGGCCATATCGACACCTTCCACCTATTTAGACCGAAAACCCGCGGGAAAACTTGCGCGGCTTTCAGTTCGCCGGCAACGCCATTTACTCGTACCGTATAGCCTCGATGGGGTTGAGGCCGGAGGCCTTCCGGGCCGGGTAGATGCCGAATATAATCCCCACGACGGCGGAGAAGCCCACGCCCAAAACGACGGTCCACCACGGCACCACCGCTTTCAACGGGGTAATAGCGGATACGAACGCCGCGGCCGCCAAACCCAAGACGATGCCGACGGCCCCGCCCACCGACGAGAGCGCGACCGCCTCCGACAGGAACTGCGCCAAGATGTCGAATTCGTTCGCGCCGACGGCCTTGCGGATCCCTATCTCCCGGGTGCGCTCCGCCACCGACACCAGCATAATGTTCATAATGCCGATGCCTCCTACCAGAAGGGAGATCCCCGCCACGCCGACCATCACCAGCCATAAAATGGACCTGATATTATTTAACGACGAGAGCATCGACTCCTGGGTATTAAGGCCGAAATCGTTATCCTCGTAATAACGGAGGCCGCGCCGGCGGCGGAGAAGCTCCTCCACGTTGGCTAAGGCGCTTTCGACGGGGACTCCTTCCTTCGGCAGGACCTCAATTCTGAGGCCGTGGAATACGGACGCGCGCCCTTTGGGAAGGGAATAATACTTGAGGTAGGTATCGATGGGAATAAAGATCTGGTTATCCTGGGGATGGCCGAACGACGCGCCCTTTTCCTCCAATACGCCGACGACGAGGTAGCGGTGGCCGTCCACGTCCAGCATTTGGTTAAGCGGGTTATCGCCCGGGGCGAAAAGGTTGTCGGCGACGTACGAGCCGAGCACGCACACCATGTTGCGGTGGCGCAGGTCGTAGGCCGTAATAAAACGGCCCTCCGACACGACCCAATTGCCGGTGAGGTCCGCGCCCTCGCCGACGCCGGTAAGGCTGCATTCGTCGGCCTCGTAAACCCCGCGCGTCAGCGTATCCAATTCGTTGTTGATGGTCGGAACCGCGGCCCGGACCGTGGGCAGTTGGGCGACGGCCGCGGCGTCCCCCAACGTAAGGTCGGCCCTCTTGGCGACCTCGTCGAAACCCCTATGCCGGGGCAACCCCAATTGGAACTCCATTTTCTGCACGTAAATGGTCTTCGTCCCCAGCGAGGAGAACTCCCGGTCGATGGTCCGGTCGAGCCCTTTGAGCAGCGCGACGATGGCGATGATGGTGGTCACGCCGATGATTATCCCCAACGTCGTAAGAAAGGACCGGGTCTTATTATAGCGCATGGACGCCACCGCGCGCGCAAACAACGTCAGGAAGTTCATACCACCCTCCCGTCGCGCAACGTGATTACCCGCTTGGCGTGGCGGGCGACGCCGTCGTCGTGGGTAACCAACACGAGCGTTCTACCCCTATCGTTGAGGCCGTCCAAAAGTTGCATTAACTCTTCCTCGCTCTTGGAGTCGAGGTTGCCGGTAGGCTCGTCGGCCAGGATAATCGCCGGGTCGTTGGCCAGGGCGCGGGCGATGGCCACCCTTTGGATTTCCCCCCCGGAGAGCTCGTTGGGCCTGTGGTGTCCCCGGTCCGACAACCCCACCTTGGCCAGCATGTCGGCCACGATTTCGCGGCGCCTTGGGGCCGGGGCCCGGGCGTATAGCAGCGGCAACTCGACGTTCTGGGCCGCGGTAAGTCGGGGAAGCAAGTTGAACTGTTGGAACACGAAGCCCACTTCCCGGCACCGCACCTCCGCCAGCCGTCTTCCCTCGTATTGGGATACCTCTTCGCCCTGAAGGAAATAGGACCCGGAAGTCGGCGCGTCGAGACACCCGAGGATATGCATAAGGGTAGACTTTCCCGAACCGGAAGGGCCCATGATGGCGACGTATTCCCCGACCCCGAGCTCAAGGTCGACGTCGTCGAGCGCCCTCACCGCGACGTGCCCGGTATCGTAAACCTTAGATACGGCCACCAACTCGATGACGCGCTTTAGCGGGGGGCGCCCGGCCGCGACTTCTTCCCTTTGGGCCATTTACCTTCTCCTTCGAGCACTTTGACCTCGTCGCCGTCGCCGATGCCCCGAAGCACCTTATAGGGGCCGACGATGACACGTTGCCCGGCCTTGAGGCCTTTCACGATTTCTACGCGCGTCCCGTCGGAGATGCCGGTTTTGACCGGGACCTGCTTGGCCCGGCCCCCCTCGAGGACGAAAACCGTATCCTGGGGCCTCCCCCTTAACTCGCGCCTCCCGACGGCTTGCAGCGGACACGCGATGGCGTTTTCGCGCTTGGCGGTCGTAATGGCGCCGGTAACCGACATCCCCGGCCGGAGGCGAGCGTCGATGTCGGTTATATCCAGCACCACTTCGAACTCGATCACGTCGCCGGCGGCGCCGGTATCCGTAGCCGGTGCCGGCATATAACCGATGGCGTTGACCCGCGCCTGGAACGCGACGTCCGGCATAGCGTCGGGCGTCACTTTCGCCGGTTGGCCGATCGCGACGTCGACGATGTCGGCCTCGTCCACGTATATCTTGGCCTGCATGGCGGAGAGGTCCCCCAACGTGAACATCACCGTTCCCGCATTGTTCATCGTCCCCATCACGACGGTCTCGCCCTCCTCCACTTCCACGCGAACCACCCGGCCCGCCAGCGGCGCGTAGATGCGGGTCTTGCTCAAGTTATCCTCGCTCTGCTCGAGCTGGGATTTCGCGACCTCGTAGGCCGTGCGGCGCGCGTCGAAGTCGGCTTCCGAGATGAGTTTTTCCTCGAATAGCGCTTGGCCGCGCTTATACGAGGCCGCCGCCTCGCTCAGCTGCGAGCGGTTGAGGTCGCGCTGCGAACGTAGTTCGTCGTCGTCGAGGGAGCATAAAAGCCGACCTTTTTCGACCACGTCGCCTTCCTTAACCCATACCTTCTCGACCTTGGCCACGATCTCGGCCGAAATGTCGACCTGGTCGCGAGCCTCGAGCTTGCCGTCCGCGGAGACGGTGGACACGATCTCCCCCGGCGCCAGGGCCATCACCTCGACTTCGGGTACATCGGCGGGGCGGCAGGAAATTTTCAAAATTACGATTGCGGCCGCCAAGCCGGCCACGCCGATAACGAGAGCCCGTATTATCTTCTTCCGTTTTTTCCGGTTCATCTTTCCTCCACCGCAACTCCGAGCAGGTAGTTCAGTTCAGCGCGGCTCGACCAGTAGTCGGCCTTGGCCTGGACCAGCGCCCGTTCGGCCTGGCTAAGCTCCGCCTCGACCTGTAAGAGGTCGTCGAACGAGACGGCGCCCAATTCGTAGCTCCGGGCGTTAAGGCGGTAGACCTCTTCGTTGAGCTCTACCGTTTTGGAAGCGGATTCCCATCCTTTGTACGACAGCTCTTGCGTAGCCAACAAGCTCGCCAGCCTTTGGCGAGAATCGATTTCCGCCTGGGCCAACTCGAGGCGCGACTGCTTGCGGTCCAGCCGGGCCCCGGTGATGCCGAGCAGGTTATTCGCGACGTCAACGACCGGGAGACTCACCGCCACGGCGTAGCGCGTGTCGCTTTCTTCCCCCGCGGGATAGGTCGGCAGCTTGCCGTACGTCGCACCCCGGCTATACGAGAACGACAGCGCCGGGAGCAGGTTCCCCCACGCGCCCCAATATGCGAGGTCCGCCGCTTTAGCCTGGATACGCAGCACGGCTAAGTCGGGGTTTTTTTCGAGTACGGCGGCGGAGATAACCGTAGTCGGAAGCGCGTACGGCTCTTGGGGAGGCGGCAGCTCGTCCACCGCGATCTCCTCCCAACGGTCGAGGCCGACGAGGTCGGAAAGCGCCCGCCGGTTTTCCTCCACGCCATTGCGCGCCGAAAGCAACTCCGTCTCTTTGGTGAGGAGGTCGGCCTCGGCCCGCAATTTATCGGCCAGGTTGGCCTCTCCCAACTCGTAGCGCCTTTCCACGATCTTCGCGTTCTCGAGCGCCCTTAGACGTTCCCCTTCGGCGCTCGCGACCAACGCCTGGGCTCGAGCCAAATCGTAGTAGCGGTTCTCCACGTCCAGGATGAGGCTGGCGACGGTTTGGGCCGACTTGGCCTTATACCGCGCGTTCTCCCGGACGCCGCGCATCACGCCGACAACGACCGTCGCGTCGACGAGCGGCTGCGTCAACGCGAACCCGAAACGCCACGTATCGCCCAGCTCGCCGGACGATTTCCCGTTCGTCGAGTACGACGCGCTCGTGGTGGGCAAGGCCGACGCAACGCCTTCGGCCAGAGCCTGTTTCCCTTGGGAACGCTCGACGCCCGCCAACTCCACCCTCAGGCCGTCCCGAAGCGCCGTCGCGAGCGCGTCCTCCAGCGATAGGGTCGCCGCCGCGGCCGAAGCCGGGATAAGCCCTATAACAATCGCAACCAGCGTTTTTATTCCGGTTCCTCCTTGACCTAAGTTTTCGTTCTGTCCGTTTAGACCGGCGACGCCGTAAAAACTTGCGGGCAGGCCGGGACTTACCCGCCGTGCCACCCACCAAAAAGGCGGAACGGTTTCCCGTTCCTCCTTTATATCTCTATTTTACGGATACGGAGTAATTATAACATCATCGCGACTTTCTTTAACAGGTCATTACCGCGTTCGACTCGGCCTTCGGTTCCGGCCGCCGCCGGCGCAGGCCGAAATGGCCATCCGTTACCCCGTCGCTACGCATAATTTAAGGCGCCCCGACTTCGGGGCGCCCGTTTTTTTACGTTATATTCGCCGAAGGAGCTTAGGCTTCCAGGATCGCCTTGGCTTCCTCTTTATCCACGTCCATAACGTAGGTGATGCCGCTAATGGCCGCGGCCTCAGGCGTCAGCGCCGCCAGATCGTCGCGCGATATATACTCCAGCGCGAACTTGCGGCTGCCGCACATGAGCTGGCGCAGCCCCTGGGCCAGCCGCTCATAATAGGTATACAGGCCGATGGCGCCGGGGGGCAGCTTCTCGAACGCGTCGTCGCCCAGCTCCTTGCGGAGCTCGGCCGCGGTCACGAAGATCTCCTCGATCGAGCTGCCGAAGCGCTCGACGTAGACGGGGAGCTGTTGGTCTTTGATCGCGCGGCCTATGGTCTTGCCCACCATGGCCGCGGCGATCGGGCCGCGAGCCATGCCGACGAGCTTGACGAACGGCGCGCCGAGCGCGAGGGCCTTGAAGATCTGGTCCTCGAAGGTGAAACCGCCGGCCGCCGCCAACGCCGGAACATACTCGCCGCGGTCGGCGAGGCCCTTGGCGCATTTATACAGCAGCGAGTGTATCTCGAGCGGCGGGACGCCCCACTCGTTCATCATGCGCCACGGGCTCATGCCGGTCCCGCCCCCCGCGCCGTCCACCGTGAGAAGGTCCAACTTGTATTTGGAGGCGAACTTGACGGCCCGGGCGAGGTCGGCGGGGCGATAGGCGCCGGTCTTGAGGAAGACGTATTTGGCGCCGGCTTTCCTGAGCTCCTCCACTCGCCGCGCGAAAGATTCCTCGGTTACCATCCCCACGCGGGAGTGGCGCTCGAATTCCTTGAAAGAGCCGCGCTCGAAGGCCTTGATCACTTCCGGGTTCGTCGGGTCCGGCAGGACGATGTAGCCGCGCTCGTACAACAGCTGCGCTTTCTTGAGCTCGCGAATCTTGACCTCGCCGCCGATGTCCTTGGCACCCTGGCCCCACTTGAGCTCGACGCATTGCACCCCCAGCTTCTCGATGCCGTACTCCTGGACGCCGAGCCGCGTGTCCTCGATGTTGGCCTGGAGGACGATGGCCCCGTAGCCGTCGCGCCGGTGGTCCGTATACAACGTCACGCGGCGCTTGAGGTCCACCGTATCGACGACGCGGCCTTTCACGATCTTGCTCTCCGGGTCCATGCCGACGACGTTCTCGCCGATGGTGAGGCCCGTCCCGGCGAGGGCCGAGCCGATGGCGAGACCCTCCCAGTTGTTTTTGGCGATGTTGGTGGAGCCGATGCCGGGGATCATGATGGGGAGGCGGAATTTTATCCCCTTATCGTGGCCGAAAGCGGCCTCCAGGTTTACGGCGGGAAATATGGCCTTGTCGCTGTCGGCCTCTATGCCGTACGCGCCGACGGCGGTCCCCATAATGTTGAGGTGCGAGTAATCGACGGGGTAAGCCTTCTCGGCCGCGGTGGTGATGACGCCGAAGGGTTGGGGGTAGATGACTTCGTGGCCCCGGTAGGCCGACTTCCCGATCTCGCACATGCCGATGCAGCCGTCCACGCACGTGACGCACATGCCCGAGAGGGGCACGATCGAATCTTCGGTGCGGTTCTTGGTCAGCGTTGCCGCCGAGGCGTTGATCCTGGAAAATGACATCTCGCGACGACTCCTTTCACGTACCTATTTCTTTTCGATCTCGCAGGCGACGCACGGGTCCATGTAACACATCATATCGTGGAAATTTTCTTTCTCGACGCAGGGCGGGCTTATATTGGCGCAGCCGCCGCAAATAGCCTTCTCCGGTTCGGCAAACGTGCACCGGAGCTGGCAGGCGGGGCAGATATAGATGCAGCCGCCGCACAGCCGGCACTCCTCCGACTTGATGTCGAACGGCGTGCCGATGCTCCGCCGCTCGCCGCGGCCGCGGAAGCCGATGGCCTTGGCCATCATCTGCTGCTCGCACATCCGCACGCACAGGCCGCACAGGATGCAGTCCTCGTACTCCTGCTTGAAGCGCTGCCGGCGCACCTCGTGGGCCGAGGCCAGGTCCTGGATGATTTTCGATTGCGGACACGAGGCCAACAAAAGTTCGAGGACCATCTTGCGGGCGCGGAGGACGCGTTCCGACGCCGTGCGCACCTTGAGCCCTTCCTCCGCCGGATAGGTGCACGACGAAACCAATTTGGCCCGCGGCCCCTCGCCGATCTCCACCACGCACAGCCGGCAGGCGCCGTAGGGCGTCAGGCCCTCGTTATAGCAGAGCGTCGGTATCGGGAAGCCGTAAAACTTCGCGGCCTCGAGAAGGGTCGTGCCCTCTTCCACCTGGACTTCCAGGCCGTTGAGCGTAAACGTTATCATGCTTTTTCTTCTCCTACCGCCACGACTTCTTCCGCCCCGCCTTCGGGCTGGGTGAACTCGAGGTCGCACCGCAAGCAGCGCCGCGCCTCGCCCCTCGCCGCGCCTTCCGCCAGACAAAGCTCGACCTCGGCGAAATCCCTCTTTCGCTTCTCGGCCTCAAGATGGGGGGAGACGGCTCGCGGGGCTTCGGCGGCCTTTCCCTCCGCGACCTCCGCCGGCGCGACGAATATTTCCGGCAATCTGACCGTCGGTTCGACGAGGAGGTCCTCGCCGTGGAGGTACCGGTCGATGACCGCCGCGGCCTTCTTGCCGTCGGCCACGGCCTCCACTACGGTATTGGGGCCGCGCACGACGTCGCCGCCCGCGAACACGCCGGGCCGGTTGGTCTCGAACGTCTCCGGGTTCCCCGCCAGCGTGCCCCATTTCGTCAGCTCGATTCCCGCCGCCGCCGCGGCCTCCGTTTCCGGCTCCTCGCTGATGGCGACGACCAGCGTTTCCAGCGGCACGACGTACTCGCTGCCGGCCACCGCAACGGGCCGCCGCCGGCCCGAGGCGTCGCGGCCGCCGAGCTCGTTCGCGACGAATTTTACCCCCGTCAGCCGCCCCTTCTTATGCTCGAGCGCCACCGGCGAGACGAGGGTCACAAGCTCGACGCCCTCGTCGAGGGCGGCCTCGATTTCCTCGGCGTACGCCGGCATCTCCGCGCGCGTCCGCCGGTAATAGATCGTCACGCTCTCGACGCCCTTCTGGCGGACCGCGACGCGGGCCGCGTCGACCGCGGCGTTGCCGCCGCCGACGACGCCCACCCGCCCCCGCGCCAGGTTCTCGCCGCGCAGGTTGAACGCCTTCAAGAATTGAATGGAGGGATAGACCCCCGCGGCGTCCTCCCCCGGGACGTCGAGGCGCCGGCTGCGGTGGGCGCCGGTGGCGACGAAGACCGCCTCGAAGCCGTCGTCGAAAAGGCCGTCGATTGTAACGTCGCGGCCCAACGCCATATTCAACTTGAGGTTTATATTTTCGTCCAAAAGGGTCTCGATCTCCCTCGCCAGCACGTCGCGCGGGAGGCGGTAGGCCGGGATTCCCGCGACCAACATCCCACCGGGCCGGTCCTCCGCCTCGAACACCGTAACCTTATAGCCCGCGAGCGACAGATAATGGGCGGCGGCGAGGCCCGCGGGCCCGGCGCCGACGACCGCCACGCGCCTCCCGCCGCCGTCGTCCGCGCGGGCGGGGATATACGCCGCGGCGTCCACGCGGTCGGTGACGAACCGCTTCAACGCCCGGATGGCGACCGGCGCGGCGCCGGTAGCGCCGGCGCGGCACATTTCCTCGCACGGGTGGTGGCAGACGCGGGCGCACGCCGAGGGGAAGGGGTTGGCCTCGCGAATTACCTGATACGCGCCGTCGTAATCGCCTTTCTCCAACAGCGCCACGTAGCGCCAGGCCTCGGTCCCCACCGGGCAGGCCGCCTGGCACGGCGCCCCCACCAGGTCCTTGCATACGAAGGCGTCGCACCGCTTGCGCAAAATGTGGTTCTCGTATTCCTCGCGGAAATAGCGGAGCGTGCTCAGGACGGGGTTGGCCGCGGTTTGGCCCAGGCCGCACATCGTCGTATCGCGCACCGCGAGCGCGAGCTCCTCGAGGAGGTCGAGGTGGGCCAGCGTCGCCCGGCCTTTGGTGATGTCGTCGAGGATTTCGTACATCCGCTGGGTCCCTTTGCGACAGGTGAAGCACTTGCCGCACGACTCGTCCTTCAGGAAGTTCATGAAGTACTTGGCGATGTCCACCATGCAGGTCCGATCGTCCATGACGATCATGCCGCCCGAGCCCATCATGGAGCCGGCCTCAGTCAAACTGTCATAGTCGATACGGAGGTCGAACATGGACGCCGGGATACAACCGCCCGAAGGGCCGCCGGTCTGGACGGCTTTTATGTTCGCTTGCCCCGACGGGCCCCCGCCGACGTCGTATACGATTTCGTCGAGCGTGATGCCCATAGGGACTTCCACGAGGCCGGTGTTCCTAATTTTCCCCACGAGCGAGAAAATTTTCGTCCCGGTATTACCCGGCACGCCGACCTTGGCGTATTCCGCCGCGCCGCGGTTAATTATGATGGGAATATTCGCCCAGGTCTCGACGTTGTTGATGCACGTCGGGTGGCCCCATATCCCCTTCGCGATGGGATAGGGCGGCCGTTGGCGAGGTTCGCCGGCCTTACCCTCGAGGGATTTCATTAACGCCGTCTCTTCGCCGCAGACGAAGGCCCCCGCGCCGCGGACGATTTCGATGTCGAACGCTAAGCCGGTCCCAAGAATATTTTGGCCGAGCAAGCCCAACTCGCGCGCCTGGCGCAACGCGATTACGAGATGTTTTATCGCCAGCGGATACTCGCTGCGCACGTAAACGAAGCCCTTGGTAGCGCCGATGGCGACGCTGCCGATAATGAACCCTTCCAGCACGAGATGGGGGTTACCTTCCAACAAACTCCGGTCCATATACGCGCCGGGGTCGCCCTCGTCGGCGTTACAGACGACGTATTTCTGCTCCCCCGGTTTACCCGATGCGCGCGCCATTTCCCACTTCTTGCCGGTGGGGAAACCGGCGCCGCCCCGGCCGCGGAGACCCGCGGCCTTAACCTCCTCGATAATCGAAACCGGGTCCGGATTCGCCAAAACCTTCGCCAACGCCGCGTAACCGCCCCGCTCGATATAGTCGAAGATTCTAATCGGGTCCAGTTTCTGGTTGTTGCCGAGGATGGTGCGGGTTTGGCCGCGGAAGAACGGTATATCGCGCTGGGATAGATATACCTTCGGGTCGCGCGGCTCGCGGTATATCAGGTCTTCGTCGACATAGCCGCCGACGGTCGCCTCGATTACCCGGTCTACGTCCTCCATTTTCAACTGCGGGTATAGATTTTGGCCCGGCTCTACGACGATGAAGGGGTCCATTTCGCAAAACCCCTGGCAGCCGGTAATACGTAGGTTGACGCGGTCCTGTAGGCCGTGGTCCAGGATGTAGCGTTTGACAACACGGATGACGTCGTTGGAACCGCTAGCCTGGCCGCCCGTCCCGGCGCAAACTACCAGCGTCGGTTCCTCGCCTTTATCCTCGGCTTCGCGGATTATCCGTTCCCTAAACCGGTCGAATTCGGCTACCGAAGGTAATTTATCCATCTATGGTTTTCTCCTGGCGGCGTACCGGCCGGCGCTATGCCACAGCGGTTCCGCCTACGTCCAACATATGCCCTTTGCACCCGCGCCGCGAACATATCTGAACCACGCCGCCGCTTTGAACGATCATCGGGACCATCGGCGCGCCGCACTCCGGACACGCCGCGGCGCCGCGGAGTTCGGCGTGGCAGTGGGGACAGAAAAAGTTGACGAGCGCGTCTTTGGGAACGTCATACTCGGATTCGACGTTATAACTCCCGTAAAGACTCGATAACCGCAACCACCCGTGCTCGTAACCGTAAGAAACGGTCACGCGGATGG
>CAZLXP010000016.1:0-35558 GCA_964563535.1 uncultured bacterium
AGCGGAATTTAAGATTGCGCTTCGTGCCGAGCTTTACCGCCGGCGTGCAATCGGCGCCGTCCAATACCAGCGAAAATTCGGTCAGTTTCGATTCGTCCGCGACGGCGCCGGCGATTTCTATGACCCCTTGGTATTTTGCGCCCTCCGCCGGGACGTCAAGGGTGACGCGCGGCGCCGTTTTGTCTTTACCGAAGATTCCGGCCCAGGCGGCGAGGCCGAAGAACGCGGCCGCCCCGGCCGCGAAGGCGGCAAAGGTAATTATCGCGACGCGGCCGCCGAGGCGCCGCCGCGGGATTATTATCTCGTCGCGGCGCAAGGGTGCGTTTGTGTCGGGTAGCATTTTTATTCGTTAAAAGGCGAACCGATAACCCGGGCCGTTTCCGTTATTTTCGCCGGCGCTTTTAGCGCAAGGCCGCGGCTTTCTCCGGTTGACCGTTTAATTCGTAGGCCGTCGCGAGGTTCTTACGGGCGACGTCCTTGGCCGCTTTAGGGTCCATCCGCCCCTTGGGCTCGAGGGTCAGGGCTTTTTCGAGGACCTCGACGGCGCGGCGCGGCCGCCGAGCGCGGATGCAGGCGAGGCCGAGGTTGTTATGGGCCCAGAAGTCGTCGGCCTTGAGCGTCACCGCGCGTTCATACGCCGTCGCGGCCTCGGCGTGGCGGCTCAGCTCTTGCAGGGCTAAGCCGAACGCAAACCAATACGGGGCCGTTTGGGGTGAACGCTCCGTCGCGGCTTTGTAGTAGAATAACGCCTCGCCGTACTCTTTCGCCTCGGCCAACTCCTGGCCTCGTTGGAAGTAATCGTCCGCCTTCCAGCCCGGGACGGCCGCCGCCGCGGTTACGTTGATGGGCGGCAGCGGCGCGTCCGCGGCCGCTTCGGCCGCGCTCGCCGTTCCCGCCGCCGGCCCCCCCGCGGCTTCCAAATCCAAATAAGCGCCGAAGGTCCAACCGCGTTTCTTGTCTATCGTCTCGACGTCATACCAGTAAGCGGCTTTGCCGTCGATGGTTTCGGCGGCGGCGCTCTTGCCGTGGACGACGACTTTCTCGCCTTCGCTCAGGCGGCCGATTACGCCGCCGTCGAGGCCGGGTTTATCGCGGAGGTTGAGGGGGCCGGCGGTAACGCGAGCGGTTTTGGCCGTCGGTTTTTCGGCGGCTTTTTCGGCCGAGGGCGACGGCGGCGCGGGCGGCGCCGGTTTCCCTTTTTTAGCGCAACCGGCTAAGGCGCCGGCCACAAGTAAAGCGCAAACCGCAACGGCGTATCTTCCCATCGACGGACCCCCGGCGGTCAAATTATCGGGCGCGAGACGTTCGTTTATAAATCTACGTACTTGCCGGTGCGTTCGTAATTTTCTTTTAAGAGCGGCGACGAAATCACGAAATCCGCGGTCGAGCGGTTGCACGCGGTCGGGATATTGTACAGCACCGAGATCCGCAAAAGCGCCTTGACGTCGACGTCGTGGGGGTGGGGCGTCATCGGGTCCCAGAAGAAGATGAGGACGTCGAGTTGATTCTCGGCGATGGCGGCGCCGAGCTGCATGTCGCCGCCGAGCGGTCCCGAGCGGAAGCGGTGAACCTCCAGCCCCGTCTCCTCGGCGATGACTTTCCCGGTCGTGCCGGTGGCGTAGAGCTCGTGTTCGCGCAGCGTGCCGACGTTGAATTTGACCCACTCCAGCAAGTCCCGCTTGCGGCCGTCGTGGGCCACGAGGGCTATCTTCTTTTTCAACTCCACCTCCGCGTCTTAACTTACCAGCGCTAATTTCCCATGGGGTCCCGCAGCGTCCCGCGGACGCGTGCGTTGCGCCACGCGGCCTGGACCGCGAGCGCGGCGCTCAAGAGGAGGTATTTAACGGGCTTTAGGGGCAGGTCGTACGGCGGCGCGAATTCCACCGTTTCGCCGCCGAAGCCTTTCTTGAAGGTGTAGACGCCGTAGAGGGGGTTCCGCGGCGACGGCTCGCGCGGGATGCCCCAGAAATCGAAGACCTCGTAGCCGGCGCGTTTGGCCCAGCGGACCGCCTCCCACACGACTTTGTTGGTGGCCTTGAGTTCGCGGCGCGTCGCGGCCGAAGCCGCGTGCGCGTAGTAGGCGTACCTGCCGAAGGCGAGGACGAACGCCGCCGCCAACGGTTCGCCGTCGTATTCGGCGACGAGGACGGCGCTTGCCGGGCCGAAGAGCTCGAGTACCTTTTCGTAATAGGGTAAGGCGTGGACGAGGAAGCGTTTGCGTTCGATGGTGGCCTCGAGCAAACGGTAAAAAACGCGAAGGTCCTCGGGGGCGTTGCCGGCGCGAACCGCGACCCCTTTGCGCCCCGCTAAGTTGACGTTGTACCGCGTCCGCCGGTCCATGCCGGCGAGGATGTCGTTTTCGTCTCGCGTCAAGTCCAGATATAGGGTGCGCCGCGGTTGCACGCCCCGCCCCCGCGCGACGTATCCGAGGGCGGCGAGGCCGCTCACGTCGGCGCCGACCCGGGCCATCGGTTCGATTTTGAGCGCGACGGCGCCGGCGCCTTGGGCGACGTCTTTCAGCGCGGCCGTCAACTCGGCCAGCGCCGCGGCGTCGCCGTAGTCGACCAGGAGGCCGCGCGGCGCGTACCACAAAGCGCCGCCGATTATGGGGAGAGGGCGGGCCAGTATTTGCGCGCCGGCGCGGGGACGGCCGTCCTCCCGCAGTAGAAAGCGCCGCGGCCTCCAGCCGAAGGCCCCCTTCAGCTCGCCCCAGCCGAAGCTGTGCGTTATCGAGTACGCCGCCTGCGCCAGGACGAACTCGTCCCACCGGCGTACGTCGTCAATTTCCTCCAGGCGCCACGCCACGCGGCCGATTATACCAAACGCCGTGCGCCGTTTTCAATCGTAAACGCGCCGGCGGCCGCGGGTCCGCAGACGGTTTTACCGAGCCTTATTCAAATAAATATAGAATCGGAATCGGCGAACGGTCCTAAACATAATCGATATGCTAAACAATAGTAGTGCAATATTTTTATCTTGACTATTGCGCCGCGGATGTTAAGATTGGGCGCGGAAGAGGAGGTGGCGAAGATGTATAGAACGGTAATGCTCGTCTGCGTCGTCGCGGCCGCCGCGGCCGGGTACGGCAGCGAGTTCGAGCTCAAGTGGGATACCGGGACGTTCGGGTTCCAGATAGCCTACTCCAAGGGGCTAGATACCTGGTACGCGAACGATTTCGACGTCTCGGAGCGGTGGTCGGGCCCGGATTGACCGCTAGAGCTCGTCGTAGAGTCCATACGCGTATATTGCTACCAAGATGAGCCCAACGGCAAGTGGGACGGCTTCCGGCTCGCGATTTTCGACTTCAGCGCCGGCGTCCCGGGCAAGATTTTATGGCCCGAAAACGGGGTCCCGAAATGGGTCATCCCCAACATCGACGGGAACCTCGGGTGGTGCGATTTTAAGGTCCTGTGGCCGCCGAGTGGGACGGGCCACTTCGCGGTAGGCCAGGAGCAGTTCTTCGATTGGCCCGAGTGCGACCCGTTTTGTTTTGACGACGGCGAAGCCGCAGGAAATGCGAAGCACACGTGGTTCGGGTACGGAGGCGCGTGGTCGAAGCTCGAAGCTTCCAACAACCTAATGCTCCGCGTAGTAGTAGGGTCCGGCGGCGCCATATCGCCGTCGAGCTTGGGAAGGGTCAAGGCTCTGTACCGGTAAGGGCCGTCAGGCTGAACGCGGCCGTAAAAGCCGCTGTTCTTGCGCCGGCGAGTAATCGTATAATTAGTGGCTGAAAACCGGCCGGGTTTATTTAGCGCTTCCGGGCCGGGATAGGGATTTGTATATTGCGGGATATGCGAGAAGGGAAGGCGCCGTGCGAAACCTAATGGTCCTGATAATAATAGTCGCCGTCGCCGGCTCGGCCGGGGCGGCGACGTATTACGTCGACAGCGTGAACGGCCTCGACGACCCGGCGCGGAGCGGCGGCCCGCTCGAGCCGTGGCAAACGATTACGTACGCCCTCTCGCGGGTGAGCGGCGAGAACACGTTCATGTGTAAAGGGTTATTCGAAGAAGAGATAACCGTGCTGGACGACGACGGCGGGAGTACGTTCAAAGCTAACGTCGAGGCCGGCCTGGAAGGGTTCTTCGCGACGAAAGAATGTCTCTCTCCCGTCCTGGTGAGGGGTTTTCAAATCGACGGCACCGCCGCGGCGTATACTCGCTCCTATCTGTCGGTGGTCGAGTGTAGGTTGTCTCATTCCGACGGTTGGGCTTTACTTTCGTTGGGTCAAATGCCTTCGCTGTCGGTTCGCGATTGCGTAATCGCGAACGCCAAATGGGCCGTCGTAGATCAGAGCGAGGGGGGTGCGATTAATTTTTACGACACCGAAATCGCGGATTGCGGCGATGGGGTAACTATTTATTCGAAAGTTACTTGGGGCGTTTCAGGTTGTCGCTTGGAGCGCGTCGCCTCCACGGCGTTGGCGATTACCGACGCCGGCGGCTCGGCGCGAAATTCCGAGTTCTACGATAACGGCAAAGGGCTCGAGGTTACGTATGGCGGTTCGGCCGCTTACGGCGACGTAAGCGATTGCGTCTTCCGCGGCAACGCCTCGGCCGTCAAAGTTAAAATCTGGCCGGGCCTCTATGGGCGTTTTAAGGTCGAGAGGAACGACGTGAGCGGTAATCTCGGCAACGGCTTGGACTTGTCAGGTGACGCCGTCTCCGCGAGGGGCAACGTCGTCGTGGATAACGGCGGCCACGGCGTCTATATCGGAGAAAACGCGCCGGACCTCGGTACCCCGAAAGACCCGGGCGGCAACACCTTCGCCGGCAACAAATCGGGCTACGACGTTTATAACGCCTCGAGCGAAGATATCCCGGCCTACGGCAACACCTGGGACCCGGAGTCGGAAAAAGAGATGGCCGGCGGCACTTGGCAAACCGTAAACGTCACGCGCATCTACGACCACTGGGACGACCCGAGCGTGGGGTACGTGATGTGGAGCGAGCCGATGTTGGGGGTTGCGCCGGCGTCGCTGGGTCGAATCAAGGCGTCGTTCCAGGAGGGGTCGGCGTCGGGGCTGGGGGCGCCGGGCTCCGCGGCGGCTGAGCGTTAAATTAAAAAGACGCCGCGCCGCAATCAAGAAGGCGCGTGCCCGTAATAGATGCGAGGGAAAGCGTTCGAGAAGGGGGAAGCGCCGTGCGTAGAATAATAATATTGGCCATAATCGTCGCCGTCGCCGGCTCGGCCGGGGCCGCGACGTATTACGTCGACAGCGTGAACGGCCTCGACGACGCGAGCTGGAGCGGCGGCCCGGGCGACCCCTGGCGCACGATTACGTATGCCCTCTCCCGGGTGAGCGGCGAGAACACGTTCATGTGCCGGGGTACGTTTGAGGAAGAGGTTACGGTTGGAAAAGACGACGCCGGTAGCGAGTTCGTAGGGAACCCGGAGGCGACGTTGGTTGGCGCCGTCTTATGCGAGAATTATTACGCCGGCGGCGTAGGGGCATTCCGCGTTTACGGTTTTGCGCAGGGCGGCGGACATGCTAAGATAACTGTCGATTCTTGCGATTTTAATTATCCACTCGGGCCCGCTATGGCAGCCGGGGCTCAAAGCGGAAGCCTGAACGCTTATAATTGCGTAGTGGAAAATTGCCGGGCCGCGGTGGCGCAATTTTTCGAATTCGGGGGTTTATATATTTCGGCATGTTCTATTTCCGATTGCGACGAAGGTATTTACGGGTCGGGTGAGTTTTATGCAACCGTAAGCGGGTGTAACTTTTCCAACATAAAACGCAACGGGGTTTATTTAAGTATATTCTACGACCGGGGCGAAGTACGCAGTTGCGAATTCTACGGTTGCGGTACCGGCGTAGGATTACAGGGCCCCAGGGGTCCTGATTACGGCTGTAACCTTTCCGTGCACGATTCCATTTTTAGGGATAACTATTTGGGCATCTCCGCCGGTTGTACTCCTAAGCCGGACCGGTACGTCACCTTGTATAATAACGACGTGATCGACAACCGCGGCAACGGCGTCGAGGTTTGGGGCGAGGCCAAATTAAGAGGTAATACGGTAAGAGGTAACGACGGCTACGGCATATATATTGTTGAAGATAGGCCGAACCTCGGCACTCCCGCCGACCCGGGCGGCAACACCTTCGCCGGGAACAAATCGGGCTACGACGTTTATAACGCCTCGAGCGAAGATATCCCGGCCTACGGCAACACCTGGGACCCGGAGTCGGAAAAAGAGATGGCCGGCGGCACTTGGCAAACCGTAAACGTCACGCGCATCTACGACCACTGGGACGACCCGAGCGTGGGGTACGTGATGTGGAGCGAGCCGATGTTGGGGGTTGCGCCGGCGTCGCTGGGTCGAATCAAGGCGTCGTTCCAGGAGGGGTCGGCGTCGGGGCTGGGGGCGCCGGGCTCCGCGGCGGCTGAGCGTTAAATTAAAAAGACGCCGCGCCGCAATCAAGAAGGCGCGTGCCCGTAATAGATGCGAGGGAAAGCGTTCGAGAAGGGGGAAGCGCCGTGCGTAGAATAATAATATTGGCCATAATCGTCGCCGTCGCCGGCTCGGCCGGGGCCGCGACGTACTACGTCGATAGCGTGAACGGCCTCGACGACGCGACCTGGAGCGGCGGCCCGGGCGACCCGTGGCAAACGATCACGTACGCCCTCTCCCGCGTGAGTGGCGAGAACACGTTCATGTGCCGGGGGGAGTTTGAGGAGGACGTACCGGTGACGGACGACGACCGCGGTAGCAAGTTCTCCGGAAATCCTGGCGCGGTTTTAAAAGGCGACGTTGACGGCGGTTTTAGCACCGCGTTTACGTTCGGTAATTTCGAAATTTTCGGGTGTATGAAAGGGGACGCGATAACGTCGTTCGGCGCTGACTACTGTTATTTCCGAAACCCTGGCGGCAGCGGGTTGTCACCTCACCGTTATAACGGGGCTACGGGGGCAGAGAGCTGTGTTTTCGAGAATTGCGGCGGCGTGTGCAGCGTGGGCGCATGGGAGTTCGGCGGGTTGACAATAAGGGATTGTAAGGTAACCGATTGTGGGTCGGGTGTCTCTTATTCCGGCGGGGCCGACGCGGCGATATATAACACGGTATTTTCTGACGTCCCGAAAGGCGCAATTAACTTCGCGTCTTGGGAGCGTTGGGTCGGCATAGCCGGTTGCGAATTCGATAATTGCGGCGACGCCGTAATTATCTACGTTAGAAGGGACGGGGCTTCCGTCCGGGGTTGTAATTTTTCGGGGAATAAACGCGCCTTGAGCGTCGAGGCGTCCGACGCCGCTAGTTATCTGGACGTTGAGGACAATTCTATAGTTTTGAGTATTGGCGACGGCGTAGACGTAAAAGGTACGCCCGTTTCTTTACGGCGCAACGTCGTCGTGGATAACGGCGGCCACGGCGTTTACATCGGAGAAAACGCGCCGGACCTCGGCACGCCGAAAGACCCGGGCGGCAACACCTTCGCGGGGAACAAATCGGGTTACGACGTTTACAACGCCTCGAGCGAAGATATCCCGGCCTACGGCAACACCTGGGACCCGGAGTCGGAAAAAGAGATGGCCGGCGGCACTTGGCAAACCGTAAACGTCACGCGCATCTACGACCACTGGGACGACCCGAGCGTGGGGTACGTGATGTGGAGCGAGCCGATGTTGGGGGTTGCGCCGGCGTCGCTGGGTCGAATCAAGGCGTCGTTCCAGGAGGGGTCGGCGTCGGGGCTGGGGGCGCCGGGCTCCGCGGCGGCTGAGCGTTAAATTAAAAAGACGCCGCGCCGCAATCAAGAAGGCGCGTGCCCGTAATAGATGCGAGGGAAAGCGTTCGAGAAGGGGGAAGCGCCGTGCGTAGAATAATAATATTGGCCATAATCGTCGCCGTCGCCGGCTCGGCCGGGGCCGCGACGTATTACGTCGACAGCGTGAACGGCCTCGACGACGCGAGCTGGAGCGGCGGCCCGGGCGACCCCTGGCGCACGATTACGTATGCCCTCTCCCGCGTGAGCGGCGCGAACACGTTCATGTGCCGGGGGGAGTTTGAGGAGGGGGTTATAGTGACGGCGGACGACGACGACAGCGTCTTCGTCGCGAATTCGGAGGCGCTCTTAAACGGTTTTGTAAAGTCTGACGACTACGTCCGAGCTATGGTGGAAGGGTTCGACATACGCGGTTACGCGGAGAGCGGAGGGGTAAGTAGTATAACTGTTAGAAATTGCGTTTTCGTTTATCCGGAAGGTACCGCTCTCCGACCGGGCAGGTTTCACGGCGGGGCAGGGGCTTACTACTGTGTTTTTGAAGAATGCGGGAACGTCGCGACGGCGGGGGGATTGGAATACGGCGGCCTTTCGTTGGTGGAGAGTCAGATAATTAACTGTTTATCGGGCGTAGGCGTAACGGGTGGCGATAGGATTTCGGTAAGCGGTTGCAACTTCTACGACGTCGAAGACACCGCGGTCCATATAGGCTTGTACGAGGGAGTGGGTGGAATTTACCGTTGTCTTTTCCGGGGCTGCGGTAAGGGGCCGTCGCTCTGGGTATCGGGATACGGTTACGGTTCGATTTCGGAGTGCGAGGTCTGGGACAACGGCTTAGGTATGAGGGCCGGGGCCGGCGATTACCAGGCCGGCGAACTCGCCGTATCGGATAACGTCGTCGTGAACAATCGGGGCAACGGCGCTGAGTTGGTTGGCGATAAAGTTACGTTTCGGAATAACGTTATTAAAAACAACGGCGGGCACGGCGTTTACATCTCCTACCAGGCGCCGGACCTCGGGACGCCCAAAGACCCGGGGCGGAACGTCTTCGCCGGCAACAAGTCCGGCTACGATGTCTACAACGGCTCGCAGAGGAATATCCCGGCCTACGGCAATACGTGGGACCCGCAATCCGAACGGGAGATGAAGGGCAAGACGTGGAAGACGGTCAACGTCACGCGCATCTATGACCACTGGGACGACCCCAAGTTCGGTTACGTGATGTGGAGCGAGCCGGTCGCCGTTGAGCCGGCGTCGCTGGGGCGAATCAAGGCGTCGTTCGGCGCAGAGAACGGGCCTGAACAAACGAACACAGCTCCTATGATAGATCGGCCGTGAATAAACGATTATTAAAGAAGGTGCTCGAAGACCAGTTAGCCGCCAGGGCGGAGAAGGTACCGGGTGATATGCGTGTCGAGTATTAAGCGGGAAGGTTCGAGCGCGGTAATGTTAGCTGTACTTCGCGTTGCTTGCGCGTACGCGGCAGGTTTCTCGGGGGCGGCGGCGGGGGGTCACCTCGGTAGTGTAGTTAATTCGTGGGACGCCCGGTACATCATCAGCGGGCGGGAGGGCCTTTACCCGTTAGGGGTAGCTTATAACGACGGTTACTTATGGCTGAGCTACGGTAGTCATTTATTAAAACGGTGCCCGTCGAATGGCTCAATTGTAAAAGTGGTACACACGCCGGAGCGGACTTATGATGACATCGGTTACGATAGTGCCCGGGGTTATATATACGGGAGTTTGTCTTGGTATTATATCGGTATTACGGAGGCCAATACCGGGCGATTAGTGGGGAGCTTCCGCGTTCCACCCGGCGCCGAGGGCGAACTTACGATTACTTTCAGCCGCGAGGCGGCGACGCCGCTTTGGATAGCTACGCCCGTAAAGCCTGTAATTTGGCGCCTGACCGATAACGGTAGGATCGTATCTTCTTACGTGCCCCAATTTCCTTGTTACTATATAAACGGGTTAGCATATGCCGGAGAAACGCCCGTCGGTCGCGTTTTATTCGCCGGGCAACAGTATATGAGCGTTCCCTCCCGCGTATTCGCGCTTAGGCCTAGGAACGGTTCAATATTATATTCTTTCGTTTCTCCTTTACCGCAGAATTCGCTATCCGACTTAACTTGGGACGGTCGTTACTTATGGGGTATACACGCCGTATGGGCAAGGGGACCCGCCTATATTTACCAATTCGTAGCGACGACGGACGTCGCGGTCTACCCGTGTAGTGTCGGGCGTGTTAAAGCTATTTACCGCTAAATAATTCGAAAGCCGGCCGTCGGGCCGGCTTTTTTTATTTTAAGCTCGGTGGCTTCTTATTCTAGATAATACCCACCCACGCACGCGACCGCCCACCGCGGCTCAGCCGTCTCCATATCCGTAACGACGTATACGTCCAGATAGCGAAAGAGGACGTCGCTGGCGACGGGCGGGAGGCGCTCCAGGCGCGCGCTCACGACGGCCAGGCCCCGCTCGTAGTCCGCGGCCTCAAGCTCCAGCTCCGCCGCGGCGGCGTCGGCGACGATTTTATAATTCTTATTGTACGGCCGATGAACCTCGCCGGAGATAAGGTCGAGCTTTATCTTTTTTATGTCCTTGCCCAACGTCGCCAGGTTGGCGCGCACTTTCTCCTCGTTCAAGGTAGGTTCCGCGAGCGTCTCCAGTTCGTCGGGGCGTAGTATATAAGCGTACGCGTAGAGGTCATCGGCGGCGACGAGGCCGCGGGCGCGGGCGAAGCCGCCGGGTTCGTCCGTCGGCGCGCCGGGGGGGAGAACGTCCATATAGAAATAGCGCACGTCGAACGGCGCCTCGAGCAGGACTTTCTTTTCCCCCACTACGGGTTCTTTTATCGAACAAAGGAGGATGGCGCCGCCCGCCAGGCCGCCGCGTTGCCAGCGGCCTGCGACCGCGGCCAAGTCGCCCGGGCGATACGCGTCGTCCCGGGCGGCCTCGACCGTTTGGAACGGTGCGGGGCCCGGCCAAAGGTAAAGCGGGACCTTGGCCTCGCCGGCCGCGCGCAAAGCGGCCGGGGCGGCCGCTAAGGCGAGGCAAATTACGAAAACCTTATTCGCGGTTTCGACGCCGTTCATAACAACATCGCGAGCAGCGCTTTCTGGGCGTGGAGGCGGTTTTCGGCCTCGTCCCATATCGCGCTCTGGGGGCCGCGCGCCACGTCTTCGGTTATCTCCTCGCCGTAGTGGGCGGGGAGGCAGTGAAGGACGACGGCGTGGGGGGCCGCGGCGGCGACCATATCCGCGTCGACGGTGAAGCCGGCGAAGGCCTGCTTCTTTCGCGCCGCCACTTCTTCTTCGCCCATGCTGGCCCACACGTCGGTATATATTACGTCCGCGCCGCGCGCCGCGGCCAGGTCGCGGCCGACGGCGATTTGGGCGCCGGTTTTCGCCGCGAGTCGTCGGGCCCGCGACGCTATTTCGGCGGCGGGCGCGAAACCGGCCGGCGTTACTATCGTGACGTTCAGGCCCATTATGGCGCCGCCCAACATCAGCGAATGCGCGACGTTGTTGCCGTCGCCGACGTATACGAGCGTGAGGCCGTCGAACTTGCCGAAGCGTTCGCGGACCGTCATGAGGTCGGCCAAGACCTGACAGGGATGCAGCAAGTCCGAAAGGCCGTTGATTACCGGGACGTCGCCGTACTCGACCAGCTTCTCGACTAAGTCGTGGCCGAAGACGCGCGCCGCGATGCCGTGGACGTACCGCGAGAGGACCGCGGCGACGTCGGCGATAGACTCGCGCGTGCCGATGCCTACTTCGTCGGGGCCCAAATACAACGCGTCGCCGCCGAGCTCGTGCATCGCGACGTCGAAGGATACCCGCGTCCGAAGCGACGGTTTTTGGAACAACAACGCCAGCGTCTTGCCGGCGTGGGTGTCGCGCCGCACGCCGGCGCCCCGCTCCCGCTTGAGTTCGTCCGCCAGGTCGAGCACGGCGGTTATTTCCTCCGCGGTGAAGTCCGCGAGCGTTAAGAACGACCTTCCGCTTAAATCCAACGCCATATGACGAGATTCCTCCCGCGATTTGTTGGCGCGTTAGGCCGCGCCCTCGTCCGGCGGCGCCGGCGTAAAGACGTACCGCCCGTCGTTTTCCACCGCCACCCGGCCGATGGGGTTGTCGATTTCGTGGGGTAAAAATAGCAAAGCCCGCCGCCGCGCCGCCCGCCGCAAGAGCGTCTTCTTCGCTTCCAAGGTGGTTTGGGGGTGGAGGTCGTAAGCCGTGGCGTAGGCGGGCGGGACGTACGCCGCGGTGGGTAATATGTCGCCGGGGAAGTAGCCGACCCGGCGGCGGGAGGCGACGCGCACGACCTGGTGCGCCGTGGTGTGGCCGCCCGTCACGATAGTCGACACGTTTTTGCTCAGGAATTGGTCGCCCTCGAGCAATCTGAGGCAGCCCGCCTCTTTCAGCGGCAAGAAGTCTTCCGGTTGATATCCGCCCCGGGTCCTTTCGTTGGGGTGGGTGGCGTCGAGCCAGTCGCGGCGTTGGCAGAGATAGGTGGCTTTGGGGAACGTGATGCCGAGAACGCCGTCGTCGTCGATCGTCGTCGCGCCGCCGGCGTGGTCGAAGTGGAGGTGGGTGAGGATTACGGCGTCGACCTCGTCGGCGCCGACGCCGACCTTCGCCAGTTCGTCGAGGAGCGCGCCGTCTTTCTTGACGGCGTATATGTCGCGCCATTTGGCGTTGAGCTTGTTGCCCAGGCCCGTGTCCACCAGGATGTTGTGTCGCTTGGTTTGAATCAGGTAGCAGTTGACGGCCAGGGGCACGCGGCCGCGGCGGTCCGGTTGGGCGTGCCTCGACCAAATCGCTTTGGGGACGATGCCGAAGATGGCGCCGGCGTCGGTCCAGTATACCGAGTCGCGCAGCAAATGAACTTTTACGTCTCCGACTTGATACGGCATATCGTTAACGTCCCGCGCCGGCGGCGGTGCGATTGGCCAGCGTACCGCAGGCCGCTTGGACCGAGAGGCCGCGCGGCCTCCGGACCGTAAGGGCCATCGGCCCCCGCGCCACCTCCGCCAGGAACGCCGCCAACCTTTTTTCGCTGGGCGCGGCATAGGGCGCGCCGGGCCAACCGTTGAACGGGATTACGTTTATCTTGCACGGCACGCGGCGCGTGAACGCGACGAGGGCGCCCGCATGGCGCCGGTCGTCGTTCACGCCGGCGCATATTACGTATTCGAACGTAAGGCGGCGACGCGTGCGCCGGGTGTAATAACCGCAGGCCTGCGCCAAATCGTCGAGCGGGTAGCGGCCGGCGCCCGGCATGAGTTGGTCGCGCGTCTCCTGCACGGCGCTGTTTAGCGAGACGGCCAGCTTGACCGCCGGCCCTCCGTCCGCCCACTTCACGATTTGCTGCGGAAGGCCCACGGTGGACGCCGTTATCCGCCGGCTGCCGACGTCGAAATGTTCCCGCAAGAGGCCGACGGCGCCCGCCACGGCCTCGTAGTTGGCGAGCGGTTCCCCCTGGCCCATTAAGACCGCGTTGCGTATGCGGCCGTCGGGATGGCGGTTTTGAACGACGGCGAATTGGGCGAAGATTTCGTAAGGCGTAAGGTTGCGACGGAACGGCAGCCTTCCGGTCGCGCATATCCGGCAGCCGAATTGACAACCGACCTGGCACGACAGGCAGACGGCGTCGTGGTCGCCGCCGGGCATGTAGACCGCCTCCACGTACGCGCCGTCTCGCAGCTCGAGTAAGTACTTTACGGTGCCGTCGGCGTCGGACGCCTCGTCCCGCACCGCGGGGCGGGGAAGATAAAAGGCCTGCGCGAGTTTCTGTCGGAAAAGCGCCGGCAGGTCCGTCATCTCGTCGAACGTCGCCGCGGCCCGCGGAAAAAGCCACCGCTCGAGTTGGTCGGCCCGATACGACGGCTCGCCCGCGGCTCGGACGAACGCCGCCCTTTCGGCCGCGCCTAAGGCCGTGACGTCCTTGAGGTCCTCGTCCGGCATGGCGGCGTTTCTACGAGGTTCCCACCAATTCGCCCTTGTCCATGATGGTCGTGCCGTCGGCTTGGACCATAGGCTCGAAAACCAACATATCCTGGTGGTAGGAACAGGAGTTGACGCCGTCCATGAAGCGGTTTTCCCCGAGCGCGAGGTGGATCGTGCCGGTCATCTTTTCGTCGGTCAGGATGGAACCGTAGGCCTCGACCACGGCGGGGTTAAGGCCGACGCCGAATTCGCCCAACCGTAAACAGTCGCCGTGACCGGCCTCGACGAAGTCGGTGAAGACGTCGAACCCTTCTTTGGCCGCTTTGGGCGTGGCGTTTCCTTTTTCGAATTCCAGGACGAGGTCGGTAATCCTGCAGCCTTGGATGAACGTACGGTCGAGGACCACGCGCCCCTCGACGCTGTCCTCCCGCGGGGCGCAATAGACTTCGCCCGCCGGAACGTTGGCGATGAGGGCGCCGTCTTCTTCGCCGGGGTAGGCCAGGATGCCGTCGTCAATCCGGATTTTGCGCCCCGCGATGGAGAAGGTAAGGTCGGTACCTTTTTTGGATTTTATGGATATCTCGCTTACGTCCTTCAGTTTGTCGTAGACGTTGCGGGCGCGATGGCGTATGACGGCCGGCGGGACCTCGACCGCGCGCCAGAAGAGCAAATGGTACTTCGCGAAGTCGATGCCGAAGAAGTTGGCCTGCTCCACGGTGGGGAAATCGGTTACCACGACGCGGCGTTCTTTGGTGAAGTACATCGCGTCCATAATCGGCCTGGTCCGCTTTTGGACCAGCGTGGCGCGCTCCGGCAAAAGCTGGCGGCTGAGGAGAGGGTTGCGCCAGCTGGAGTCGATTTTTATTATTACGTCGGAGTTGCGTATAAGTTCTATGAGGTGCGGGGGCGCTTCCGCCAGGACGTCGAGCGGGGTCTCGTTTTCGACCCGCAGGCGAAACTCGTCGTTGGCGGCGACTATCAACGGATGGGCGCCGGCGCGCGCGCATTCCGTCCCGATCAGCTCCGCGTAATATTGCGCGTCCGCCCGGGTGCGGATGAGCACCCTCTCGCCGGGGCGGATGCGAACGTTGTCGTGCGTTATGTGCCGCGCGATGGTTGCGAAATCCGGTTTGTACATGCCGTCCTTTCTCCGCTCGGCCTCCGATTTTTTAAGGCCGCCGTCAGCCATTTTGCGTTTTGAGCTCCAGGACCGTTATGTTTCCGTTGGAATACAGGTCTATCGCCGCGGACGCGGCGAGGCTCTCGCGGCATATCTCGGCGGCGGAAAGCTCGGTGTGTTTGAGTAAAACGCGCGCCGCGGCCAGGGCGTACGGGCCGCCGGAACCCAGCGCGATTATGCCGTCGTCGGGTTCGAGAACGTCGCCCGTGCCGGTTATGACGTACGAGTGGTAGGCGTCGACGGCGGCGATGAGGGCGTCGAGTTGGCGGAGCATCTTGTCGGTGCGCCAGGTCTTCGCCAGTTCCACCGCCGCGCGGGGGAGGTTGCGCGGGTGAGCCTTGAGTTTTTCCTCGAGCCGTTCGAACAGCGCGAGCGCGTCGGCGGTGGCGCCCGCGAAACCGCACAGGACCTTCCCTTCCAGCATCTCGCGGACTTTCACCGCCCCGGCCTTGAGTATCGTATCGCCTACGGTGACCTGGCCGTCGGCGCCGAGCGCTACCCCGTCGCCGCGCCGGACCGACAGAACGCTAGTGCCGTGCGGTTTTTCCATAATCGCTGTTAGTTTTTCCTTTTTGTGGGTCGGCTTCCATATCTCGTTTAACTACTATGTTATCTAAACCCGTGATATCTGTTACTAATCCTTAGCCGCCGCCCTTTGGCCCAAGAGCCGACCGTTAGGGCCGGCGGCCCGTTCTGCTGCGGCGGCCACGGCGAACCTTCGCCAGGGCCGATAACCAATAGTCCCGTTGAAGATGCGGAACACAATAATAATATTTCCCCCTCGTCGCCCCGCTTAAGTAGAATATTTTCCTTTAATCCGCTATTATACATTAAACAGGCGCCCCGTTGTATTTTTTTCTATTTTTCCCGTCGTTTTTTGCTCCGCTGGCCGCCGGCGTGAGGGTGGTAGCGGTCGTAGACGTCGCGGAGGCGGCTGGCCGTGACGTGGGCGTATATGGCGGTCGTCGCGACGTTTTCATGGCCCAGGAGTTCGCGGATGGTCTCGAGGTCGGCGCCGGCGTCCAGCATGTGGGTCGCGAAGGTATGGCGCCAGGTGTGGGGGCTGACGCCCGGGCCGCCGGTGCGGGCGACGAGGCGGTGGACGCTCCGTTCGGACAACGGTTTGCCGCGCCGGCTTAGAAATAACTTCCGTTCGGCCGCCGCGGGTTCGAATTTATCGCGGACTACGAGATATCCGGCGACGGCCGCGGCCGCTTTCGCGCCGGTAGGTACGACCCTCATCTTGTCGCCTTTGCCGATGACGGTCGCGAGCTCGCGCTTGACGTCGACGTCGCCTACTCCCAGCGCCACGAGTTCGCCCACGCGGAGGCCGGCGCCGTAGAGGAGCTCCAACAGGGCCCAATCGCGAACGGCGCGCGCCGCGGCCCTTTCGCGCACGCGTTGGTCCTTGAAGCGGGTCGTCGTCGGTGCTTTCGCCCGGGCTTCGGCGCCGTCGAGCACGGCCGCGGCTTCATCGACCTTCAGGTACGTGGGTAGAGCGCTCGCGAACTTGGGCGACCTCAGCGCTTCCGCCGGGTTGTCGTTTATGAGGCCTTTGTGCTTTAGGTATTTGTAAAACCGTCGAAACGAGGAGAGCTTGCGCGCGAGCGACCGCGGCCCCACGCCCCCTTCGCGGAGGTAGACTAAAAAATGTCGCAGGTCCAACGGCGTGAAGGCGGTTAGGTCTCGCCCCGGGTCGTACGCCGCCGCGAACGCCGCGAGCTGCCGAAGGTCGCCGCCGTAGCCGCGGACGGTGTGCCGCGACGCCCGCTCGACGTGGGTGAGGTAGGAAAGGAAGGAGGCGATTTCGTCTTCGGCCATGGCGTCACGTTTTTTTTCGCTCGGGCAAAAAGACGCGGCCTTCGGGAATGCCGAATCGCTCTATCATGCGAAGCGGATACTCCAAGGCGAAGAGCTCGTCGCGGCGGTGGGCGTCCGAGCCGACGGCGAAATTAAGGCCCATCTCTAAAGCGAGCTCGATTTGCCTCGCCCCCGGGACCATCCAGCGGCCGCTTATCTCGACGGCGACGCCGTGCGCCGCCGCCGCCGCCCAGAGCTCGCCGCACCGTCGTTCGTCCCATATTTGGTCGTAGCGTTGGCTTAGGGGAGCGGGGAGGTACGTCGGATGGGCTATGACGTCGAGAGGGTCCTCGGCGAGCGCTCTTAACATTGCCTCCATATACGCGCGCT
Organism: uncultured bacterium; assembly: GCA_964563535.1. Taxonomy (GTDB): domain Bacteria; phylum RBG-13-66-14; class B26-G2; order WVWN01; family WVWN01; genus WVWN01. The sequence continues at coordinate 17,042 of CAZLXP010000016.1, forward strand.
GGAAGGCGTCCACGTCGTCCGGTAGGTCCGTCCCCCAAAAGAAATATTTTTTATCGCCGACGGCGAGCGCGTGGACGCCGCCCATGAGGTAGTCGAGCTCGGCCAGGCGGCCGTCGTCGACCGGTATGTTTTCGCCGATGCAGTATTCGGCGCCCAAGAGGAGGCCGTGTTGGCGTACGTCGGCGACGTACCCGTCAAAGGCGGCCGCTTCGAACATTTTGTGATAAGGCGAGAGGTGGTCGCAGATGCCGGCGACGACCTTCGCCCGGCGGGCGCGGCGCGCAACCTCCGCGACGGCGAGCGGGCTATCGGAGTGGACCGTATGGATATGGAGGTCTATTTTTTGCATGGGCGCGCGAAAGCGGGGGCCGCGGCCCCTCGGCCGAGGAATACCGGCTATCTCATACCCGGGTCGCTGTAGACGGCGACGGGATTGGCAAACCCGGCGAAACGTTCCCCGTCGGTAGGTTCGCCGGTGTTCCCTTTCAATTTCCAGACGACGAAGTCGTAGCCGTCCGCGACCCAGAGCGACATGTCGGCGGCGTTGGCGGCGAGCGCGTTGGGCCGGCGGCACTTTTCGTTCGTCCAGCGGAGGGTGCCGTCTCCCTTGAGAGATACGATTTTGCCGGCGTCGGCGTCGGCGGCGAAGCAAAAGCCGGTTCGGGGGTTGACGGCGACGGCGGTGGGCGACTCCAGCGCGCGCGACGCCGCGACCACTTCGCCCGAGGGCTTCAATTTTACCACCCGGCCGTTCCCGGTATCGGCGACCCACAGGTAACCGTAGCCGCCGTCGAAGGCTAGCCCTTGCGGGTCGTTATATCCGTAAAAGGTTAAGATGGGCCGGGCCCAGCGGTCGCAACGCACGACGGCGTTCGCGCACGCGACGTAGACTTCGCCCCGTCGCGCGTCGACGGCCACGGCCCGCGGCTCCGTCAAACCGCCGAGTTGGGCGCGGATGTTCCCGCGTTCCGATAATTTGTAAATCGTGCCGTGCGCCCGGTCGACCACCCAAACGGCGTCCTCTTTGGGGAAGTACGCCAGCGCCACCGGTTGGCCGAAGCCGTAGAGCGTTTTTTCCACCACGCCCCGCGAGGTCAACCGGAAGACCCGGCCGCCGTCGGCATCCGCTACCCAACAGTAGCCCTTGTAAGAATCGAAGACGACGGCCACGGGCCGACCCAGGTCCGGCGAGGAGGCGACGGCGGCGTTGCAGGTCTTGTTGACCTTGACGACGCGGCCGGTTCCCTCGTCCGCCACCCACGTCGTCCCGGGTTCCGAGGTCTCGGGACTGATGACCGGCGGCGCGCAGGCCACGTTGATTAACGCCGCCGCGGTCGCCGTCTTTGCGGCGAGATGAATAATTTTCGCGTTCATGCGACGTAAAAATAACATATGCCCCGAGCCATATCAATTAAGAACGGCGGGACGAAGGTCGCGGCTTTGGCGCCCGGGCGTCGCCGCGTCGGCGAAGCCGGCGCGTTTGACTTGCTTAAACCGACGGCTAGTCGTATATTTATTTAGGCGGTGGATAGGGCGCGCCGTGTCAATAAGGGGACGTTTCCCTTATCGTTGATATCGGCGGTACGCTGAATCTTGTGTCGGCACGCGCGGAGCGAAAGCTTCGCTAAGCCGAGGGGAAACCATTATGCTACGGACGATAGGCACGGCGCTGGCGGCCGCGGTTTTTTGCGCCGCGTGCGGCGAAGATGTCAGCGGCCCGGGTAAACCCGCGGGTTCTTATTGGCCCGCGCAAGACAAAACGTTTTGGCGGTGGGAGGGGCGGTGGCAGGACCTCTCGGGCAAAAGGGTGGGGGGCGCGTTCGCCATCGAGGCCGTCATAGCCGGCACGACGCGCGACGGCCAGGGCAGGCCGGTGAAGATATGGCGGATGGCCGAGAGGGACGGCGATTACTATTTTCGCGTAGCCGGCGACGAGATCTGGACGAATTGGACCGAGACCGACCCCCAAGCGCCTTACTACCTGTGGTTAAAATTGCCGCCCGCGAACGGCCAATATTGGGAAGACGATAAACACCGCGTTTCCGTCGTAGGGCCGCTCGAGCTCGCCGTGCCGTTCGGCGCCTATGGCGACGTCTATCGGGCCCGTTATGAATACGTTCAAGAGCCGGGCCGTTACGAAGTCTGGTGGTACGCCGCCGGCGTCGGTTGCATCAAGTACGAACACTACTTGCCGGGGGAGAAACACGAGTTGGTGGAGCTGGCGGAATTCAAGCCCGGGGGATAACGAATCCGAAGAGTTATTTTTCCGCGGCACCTGCGGCCGCCGGCCGGAGCGGCTAGTCGATATAAACGTCAAAGAACATTTACCTTCGGTCGTAATTAGCGTCGTGGTGGCCGCGGCGGCGGCGTTCGTTTTGTACGTATATTTACGGCCCGCCGCGGCGCCGACGGTCGAGGAGGGTTTTTTCGCCCCGGCGGGGAAAATTTGCGTTGTGCCCATCGGCGAGGTCGCGCCTGGCGACCTCGCCTTCGTGTCGGACGTCGTCGCGGCGTCGTTCGGGCGAGAGGTCGTCGTCTGCGAAGCGCTCCCGGTCCAGGAATCGTATTATCACCCGGAAAGAGGCCAATACGGCGCCAACGGTTTCCTCAGGTACGTGGAAGCGAACGCGCCCCGCGGGGCGTACCGGGTAGTGGGGGTTACCGCCCAGGACGTATTCGCCGGCGATTTGAACTTTCTATTCGGCATAGGCCGGTGCCCGGGGAAATGCGCCGTGGTCTCGACGTATCGCCTCGGTTTCTATTGCGATACGCCCGAAAGACGGTTGGTTCGGCTGGCGAAGTTGACCGTTCACGAGACGGGCCACGCCTTCGGCCTGCTCCATTGCCGGCAGCCGCTATGCATAATGAAATTCGCGGAGGGGTACGCCGCGTTGGACCGCGTGAGGCTCGCGACGTGCGCGCGATGCGAGCGAAACCTCTGCGCGACGGCGGCTTTGGACGCGGAGGAACGGCGCCGGGAGTTGGAACGGGTCCTGAGGGAGCACGGCCTGTGGGAGGATTTGGGCGGCGCCGCCGGCCTCGCGCCGCCGCCGGCGCCCGCGGACCTTTCGCCCGAGAAACTTTTGCCGTGACCCCGCTGGCGGCGGTAGACCCGTCAATCGGCTAAGGATTTCCTAATATTGCATATATACGTGGATGACCAGGCTTTTTTGGGCCAACGCGAATTTGGCGTCGTCGAAGTCGAGCCGTTCCATGGAACCGGCGGGGTTGTTCGAGGCGCCGTAGCCTTCCGTCGGGACTTTAAAGAGGTTGCGGTCCATTACGCCGTTCGAATTTTCGTCGTGCAAGACGGCGACCGCGTACGTGCCGTAGGGAACGTCGGTGAGGTCGGCTCGGGCCTCGTAGTTTTTGATATTAACGCGGGCCACTTTCCGCGCTTGCGCGGTCGCATCGGGGAAACCGTCCTTCGAGCTGAACAGCGCGACGCGGGCTTCGCCGGCGTCGCTGCGGAAGCCTTCCATGTAAACGGTAATCTCGCCCCGCGACGCCGTGAGCTGCGCCGGCGCGGCGCCGCCCATAACCCACACGATGATCGCGACGGCTAACGCCCTTCTCATTTGCGGGTGCCTCGCTTTTCGTCACTGTGCCGTTCTACGCGCTTTTTCTCGTCGTTCCCCGCTATGGTGACGGCGGCCTTGGTTTATGATATAATAAAAATAGTAAAAGATACAAGGAGGCGTAAAGGTGCGAAATATTCTGACTTTAAGCGCGGCCCTTGCGGTCTCGGCCGCGGCGTTCGGCGGCGAAGTAGTAGTCGGCAACAAGGAATTCAACCTCAATATCCCGTTCTGCGGGTCTTGAGGGCCCCAGTACCGGGTCCAGGTGTTGGCCCTCCAAAGCGAATTGAACTTCAACGGCCCGGTGACGCGGGTCGACTATCAATCGTACGGTACGTACGCCCCGGGTTATTTTTACGAATTCGAGATGAAGCTCTGCCACACGCCGCTTTCGGAGCTTACGACCAACTTCCAAAACAACTACGGCGGCAATACGCCGGTACTCGTGGCTGCGGCGCACCCGTTTACGATTAACGCCCGGGCCGACGAGTGGTTCGGCGCGGCGTGCACGACTCCCTTCGTTTACAACAACCGCGATAATTTGATCGTCGAGGTGCGCTGGCGCAACCAGGAGCTCACCACCAGGATCGAGGTGTGGGCGTATGTCGCCGGCTCGAATCGCCTCCTCATATATAAAGAGTATAGCGCGACGGAAGGCGACCTCTCGACCAAGACGGACCGCTTGCGCCTCACGTTCAGCGGCGCGCCGGTAACGGCTACGTCGCTCGGTAGAATCAAAGCGGTCCTCCGCTGAGGGCGTTGCTAGAACAGTTCGTACGGGTCGACGTCGACCTTTACTTCCACCGGCCCTTTGCGCCGCACAAGCGCGGCGAGCTCAGCGGCCGCCTTTTCTATTTCGGGAAGCGCGGCCTTAATTAATATTTGCCAGCGGCGCCCGCCCCGGGCGCGTGCGACCGGCGCCGGCATCGGCCCCAATACCTTCGCGGCCGGGCCGAAAATTTCCTCCAGCCGCGCCCCAATCCCGGACGGGCTCGTCGCCGCGGCGGCCGGCTTCCTTTCCGTTACGACGACGTTGACGAGATGGGTATACGGCGGCAGCTCGAGGCGCCGTCGGAAGGCGAGCTCTCGCTCGGCGAAAGCGTCGTAGTCGTCGGCCGCGGCGGCCGCTACCGCGTAGTGGCCCGGGAAGAAAGTTTGAATTATTACCCGGCGCCGCGCGGCCGCGGGCTCGAGCATCCGCCTTATCGTCCGGAAGGTTTGTTCGGAAGCGCGGAAGTCGGGCAGGTTCATGGCGGTATCGGCGTTGGCGAGGGCCGCGAGGGTGACGTCGCCGTCGTCGAGCGCCCGGAGCGCCATGTGCGTTCCTACGGCGACGTCGTAAACGCCCGCGGCGAAATCGCGCCAGAGCTTACGGACCTGGGTCGGCGTCCTCAGCGCGTCCGAGTCGACGCGCGCGACGCGGGCGCGGCCGAAGGCCAATTTGACCTCCGCGGCCAACTTCTCGGTCCCGAAGCCGACGCCCGTTAGCTTCTCCTTGCCGCAGGAGGGACAGCGGCGCGGCAGCGGTTCGCGCCGCATGCAGTAATGACACCGCAAGACTTCTTCGTCTTTATGGTACGTGAACGCCACGTCGCACCGGGCGCACGCCAGCGACCGGCCGCAGGCGTCGCAATAAATATACGGTACGTAACCGCGCCGGTTTACCATTACCAGCGCGCGTTTGCCCGTGGCGAGGGTCCCCTGTAGGCCGCGGACCAAGGCCGCCGATAAGATGACCGGCCCCTCGGTCGCCGCCACCTTCGACATATCTACCAGCGTAAGCTTGGGTTGGTGGTCCTCCGGCGGCACGCGACGTAGCGCGGCATCGCCGGAGAGCACGCGGGCATAGGTCTCGAGCGAGGGTGCCGTCGCGGCCATCGCGAACGGCGCGGCCGCGGCCCGGGCCGCGCCGACGTCCCGGGCGTGGTAGTACGGCGCCCTCTCCCATTGTTTGTAAGCGTTATCCCCTTCCTCGATTATCACCACCGCGGCGTCGCGCGGCAGCGGGAGAAAGAGCGCCGAACGCGTCCCCACGACGCGCGCGACGGTCCCGCGTCGGCACCGGCGGAAGACTTCCCACCTCGCCGCCGGCGACATCTCGGAATGATAAGGTTCAAAGGGCGCTCCCCAAAATTCCTCGCACCGCCGGCGGACGGCGGGGACGCGGTACATCTCGGGGACGAGGACGAGGACCGACGCAGCGCCGGCGTCGCGCGCGAACGCGAGCGCTTTGTCCAGGCGGCGGCCGGCGGCCCCGGCCGTTATTACTACGGCCGAGGCCCTTGGCGAGGGGCCGGGCGCCGGCTTCGAAACAAGGCCCAGCGCTACGAGCCGCGCCCGCAGCAGGCGCCGGAGAGCGGTTCGCTCTTGGGCGCGGTGCCAATACCGGGCCGCGGGGAAGGGCCCTTCCGCCGCCGCCGCGACAATCGCTTGTCCCACCTTTCCGGTTTTCGCTGCGGCCGTTGCGGCGGCGTAGACGAGGAGGTCGTCGAGAGCGGGCCTCGTCGCGTACGGCTCGAGGCGGAGTACGTTTTTTTGGCAAAGGCGGCGTACGACGTCGCCGCGACCGGCGACTTTGGCGCCGAGCCACCCGGCGCGCCAAACCTCGGCCACGACGTTTTGTTCGTCGTCGGGCAGGGAGCTTAGGGCCGGGGCGGCGGCGAATTCCGCCGTCAGCGTTAGTTGGTCGTCTCGCGCGGAGTCGAGCGGTATCGGCAGCGCGAGGCTCGCCGTTTCGCCTACGGACGCCGCGTATCGGCGAGAGACGTACTCGAGCAGCTCCCATATATGGAGGGGAAATATAGGGTCGCAATCTTTTACGCGAGTGATTTTTTTAATTTGGACCTGAGAAGGAGGCCGGCTCGCCGGCCGGCCCGCCAGGCCGACCGCGAGCTTGGGGCCCAGTTCGACCTCGAGGCGGCTGCCGGGGGGTACCGGTTCCTCGCCGTCGAAGCCGTACGTAAAAGGGCCGAAGGGCGGGCGCGCGAAATGCACGTCGACGAATTTTTCGTACGCCATCATTCTATAATAACATAAAGCCGGGCGGCATGTCGTCAACCGCCCGGCCCCATTACGGCGTCGGCGCTGCTAGTCGTCGCCGGTCATATCCTCACGTAAGTCGGCGCAGAAGCTGAAACCGCCTCCGATGAATTCTTCCAGCGCGATCATGGTTGCCTTCTCGTTCTCCAGACGTTCCTCGTATTTCGGATAATCGTCGAGGATTTGGCGGGCCCGGCGGGCAATGGCGAGCACCGTCGCGTAATCGTTGGGGGAATCCTCGAATACTTTTTCGACCATAGCTTGTTCGTCTGCTTCCATCCGGGCAGGACCTCCGCCTCGTATGCGGTCGCTTAAAGCATGCCATTCATTATTCCGGGGTTTCGCCCGATGACGGCGCGGTTTCTTCTGGCCCGGGCGTTTCCTCGATGCGTTCTTCGCCGCCTTTGGGCCCCGGCAGACCGGCCGGCCAGGTGACGTCTTCTTCGCCCATATGTTCCATCATCCAAGCTGCCGAGGGCGCGTAATCGGAATCGGGATACGACGCCATTAGGGCCCGGAATTTATCTTTGGCCGTGGCGTAGTCGTTTAGTTCCTCGGAATAGAGGAAGCCGGCCATGAAGAGCGCTTTGTCGGCGCCGGGGCGGTCGGGGAAGCGCTCGACGAACTTCTCGTACCCCTGGATGGCGACCAACGGCGTCGCGGCGTCTTCGGCTTCGGCCATCAGCTCCTCGGGGCCCATGTCGTCGTACGTCCGGGCCCAACCGAAGCGCTCCACCTTATATTTGCGTTCCAGGTCGACGAAGGCCTGGTCGAAATATTCGCGCCGGCGGTCGTCGAGGAGTTTGGATACTAAACGTTCCCGCACCTCGTCGAATTCCATCTCCCGGAATTCGCGCCGGCGGTCGACTTTTAACACGTGGAAGCCGTCGTCCAGCTCGAACGGGCCGACGACGTCGTTCTCCGCCGCCGCGAATAGGGCCTTCTCGATCTCTTCGTTTTGCCCGATGCTCTGAATGTAGCCCCCCGGCCGGACCCAGCCCAGGAGGCCGCCGTTGTTTTTCGTCGCCAGATCGGTAGAATATAATTTGACCAGCGATTCGAAATCTTCGCCGGCGCGCGCCCTTTTGACCATGTCGCGCGCCTCGGCGACCGTCTTGACCACGAGCTGGCGGGCGAGTACTCCTTCCTCGATGACGTATTCGTCGCGATGGGCGTTGAAGTAGTCGCGGACGTCGCTCTCCGGGACCAAAATGCGTTCCCGTATGCGGTAACTTACTTGCGCCAGCGGCGCGTACGTTTCCGGGGTGCGTTCGTCCACGAGGAAGATATGGTAGCCGCGGTCGCTGGGCGTTACGGCGGACGGCTTCCCCGGCTCGAGGTTGAAGACGACCTCGCCGAAGTCCTCGCAGTTGCCCACCTGAAACGGCGTTTGGCCTTCCCGTACGTCGCCGATAAGGCCGCCCTGGTGAGAGGTATCCTCGTCTTTCGAGACCTCGGCCGCCACCGCGCCGAAGTCCTCGCCCGCCGCCAGACGCTTGAGCACCTCTTCGCCTTCGGCCGCGCTCTCCACCAGAATGTGGCGCAATCTCACGCGGGCCGGCTCGAGGAAGTCCTCTTGGTGCGCCTCGTAATAGCGGGCGACTTCCGCGTCGGGTATGCCGAGGGGGTCGGCGACGTAGCGCTGGAAGTACGTCGACGCCAGGATGCGGGTGCGGGCGTCTTCAATATCGCGTTTGACTTGCGGGTCTTTATCGAGTTTGACGCGTTCGGCCTCGGCGACGAGCAGTTTATTTTTTATCCAGATGTCCAGGAGCATCTTCCGGCCTTCCGGCCCCTCGTACGAACGCCGTTCCATGGGGTCCATCAGCTCGAGCATGTCGTCGAGGTCGCCCTCGGTAATATTCTTGCCGCCGACGACGGCTATAACCGTGTCGGGAGAGCGCTTTTCGTCGTCGCCTCCGCCCATCTTGCCCGCGGCTATCGTCGCGAACGCGGCGAGCGCGAATATAAAAACCCTTCGCCAACTCATTCCGCGCGTCATATCGTCACCACCCGTAGGTAAAAAGCGGCTTACTCTTTATCCTTACCGTCGGATTTTTTATCTTGGGCGTCGGCCGTTGATTCGCGGTCCTTTTGGGCGGCCTTTTTATACGACTCGCTGCGGTAATCCGTGGTGTAGAAGCCGGAGCCTTTGTAGATGACGCCGGTGCCCGCGGAGACCAAGCGCCGGCACCGGGCGCCGCATTCCGGGCACTTGGCCTGGGGCTCGGCGGTAATGGGTTCTAACTTCTCGAACCTGCACCCGCACGCGGGACATTCGTATTCGTACGTGGGCATAATTTTTCGGTAGGGTTAACCCCAGGGGTCGGGCCGCGTAGACTCGGCCAGCTTCTCGGGAGGCACGAGCTTCTTAGAAACCGCGACCCAGTAGCGGCTGGGGATCAGGATTAGCGCCGCGGTTAGTACCAATAAAGCCGCGACGACGAGCCGGTAGACGATTTTCGATCCGTTCGCCATAAATACCGTAAGTTGTTGGGTAAATTAGCCCTTATTTTAACATATTTCGCCTTGCGGAGCAACAATATATATCCGCGGGTCTGCCGCCGCTTAAAAGATAATTGGCCCAAGATACCTTTTGAATAGATTTCGGGCCGCGGGAAGACGTTAAAAATTATTTAATACGCTCTTTGGGTATTTAATCATGCAAATTATTTTTACCCCGTCCGGCTGGATTTTACCGGATTATTTCGGACCGCGCGCGGCCGCGGCGCCGGCTAAGGAAGGGTTGGTGGGCGATAGGCCAACCGGGAACCTTACGCCGGCAAGGCGCGTTTTGATCGAACGCGGTACGCGGGGGGTAATATAAGCGCGTTATTCCGGCCGCGGCTGCGACGAAAAGGCCGGCCCGCGGGCCGGCTTTTCCTTTTACGTTTTACGAGGCGTTAGCTATACAAGGCTTTCACGCGGCCGAGCGAGGTCGGCGCGACGCCGATGCCCTCGAGGGTGATGCGCATGTGGTGCCAGTAATCGACGAGCGATATCTCGCTGTTGACGTCGTACAGGCCCCGGGCGGTACCCGCGGTCGCGTACGTGCTTGTCTGGCCCTGTTTGTCGGAGTCCTTCCAATAGACCTCGATTATCAGGTTGCGCCGGCCGTCGTAGCGGAAGTGAGTATCGAAGGCCCAACCGAACCAGGCGCCCCGCTCGGCGTAAATATACTGCTGACTCCGGCTGTAAACTTGCACCGGCGTATTGCCGTCGTAATTGGCGGTGAAATTCGTAGTCAATTGTGACAGCGACGTGTGGCATACGAGGAGCTTGAAGTTGTAATACGTTCCCGCGGTATTCTCGGTTCCCGAGAGGTGACACTGCCATTCCCACGTCGTTATCGTACCCGCGGGGATAGCGTCGGTCGCTAGAACCAGGTCCTGGTTCCTAACCCAAGCTTGGCCTCAACAACAACGGAACGGGTACAACGACTGAAGTTCGTTTCCGCCGACGATGACCTGCGTCGCCCAGCACGCCGCGGCGCTTACGGCCAATATGCACGCCGATAAAGCGATCGCGCGTTTCATCTCGAGCCCCCTTAGATGCTTTGGCGGTTCCGTTGGAATCATATCGCGACGCGTATATGATAACCCCGCCTTGCGGCCGCGTCAAGTATTTTCGGGCGAATAATATGCCGACCTCGGGAAAGGGGTGCCCGTCCGCGGGCGTTGCCGTTGATTTTTTACGCGAGGCCGTATTCTCGCAATCGCGCCTCGTCCGTCAGGATGGCCGCCGCTTTCCCGGCCGCCACTACCTTCCCGCCGGCGAGGACCGCGACCTCGTCGCAGAGCCGCGCGACGAACGCGAGGTCGTGGCTCGCGATTATTTTGGTGCCGCCGAGGGAGCGTAAGGTCTCGGCCAGCTCCCGGCGGCCACGGCCGTCGAGGTTGGCCGTCGGCTCGTCGAGCGCGAGGATATCCGGCCGCAGCGCCAGCGCCGCGGCCAGCGAGGCCCGCCGACGTTCGCCCAGCGACATATGGTGGGGCGAACGCTTCCCGTGGCCTTCCAACCCCGTCGCGGCGAGGGCTTCCCGGACGCGCTCGGCCACTTCTTCCTCCGGTAACCCCAAGTTCCTCGGGCCGAAGGCGACGTCGTCTTCCAGCCGGGGCATGAAGAGCATGTCGTCCGGGTCCTGAAAGACGAGGCCGACGCGGCGCCGTATTTTTTTTATGTTGCGCGCGGTTATCGGCTCGCCGAATATCTCCACCGCGCCGTTCGCGTGCAATACGCCGTTGAGGTGAAGGAGCAGCGTCGACTTGCCGGCGCCGTTGGCGCCGACGACGCCGAAGGTCGCGCCTTCGTCGACGGTGAGGTCCACCCCCGCGAGGGCCGGGGTCCCGTCGGCGTACGCATACACGAGGTTTCGTATTTCGACCGCCGCGGTCATAATTTATTTATGTCGCATCCCCGGCTCAACATCGCGGCCCAAATGCTTTCGGCCCTTTCGTAGCTGCGGACGAAGAGCGAGCCCACCGCCGGCCCCAGCGTCAAGAATTGCGCGAGCCGCCGGCGCCCGAAGTAGCGCGCCGCCCACGCCCGCTGCACCCGCTCGAGCTCGCCCACGAAGACGAAGATGTAACGATAAGTAAACGAGGCCAGCGCCAAGAGAAACGCCGGCGCCCGGAACCACGCCAGCGTTTTTACTAATTCGCCGAAGGGCGTCGTCGCGAGCAGGACCGCAACCCATGCCAGCGACAAGTAGGTTTTTACGACCAGGGTCGCGTAAAGGCGAATTCCGGCGTCGTACAGGGTGATATGAAGCCCGGCCGCTTCGAACGCCGCCAGCGGCGTACCCGCGGTCGTGAAAGGCAGGAAGACGCCGATCACGGCGGCGAAAGGCAACACCAGGGCGGCGCGCCGAAATACGTACCACCACGGCAGCCGCGCGACGACGACGGCGGCGACGAGGAGGGCCGCGGCCGCGGCCGGCACGTACCAGGGAGGAACGCGAAGGGCGTTGAGGCCGACGATTACGGCCGCCGCGGCGACGACCTTTACGCGGCCGTCGAGGCGGTGGGCGGCGCTGGCCCCGTCGCTATATTTATCCAGGAAACTGTGGCGCATTTATCGATTCCCTTTGCGCAACAAACCCGCGAGGCCTAAGGTTGCGACGAACGCCAAGATGGTCCCGGCGCCCGCGGCCAAAGCCGTCGCGAACTTTTCGTGGCCGATACCGGGGAATGCGTAACCGGGTACGGGCGATTCGACCGCCGGTTCGCCTTCGCCTTTTTCCACGAAACCTTTGTCTTCGGCGACGCGTTCAAGGCCGTCGAGCCAGCTCGAGGCGAACGGCGAGATGACGACGCCGAGGAATAAGGCGGCGGCGAGGGCAACCCACGTAAATACTTTCATTAAGTGCCGGCCCCCGGGGTTAGCCGACTTAGCTCGAGGAGGTCCGGCCGGCCGGCGCGGACCGCGGCGAGCGCGAGGGCCGTAATCAAGCCTTCGGCGACGCCGATAAGGCCGTGCACGGCCACCATCGCCGGGAGGACGACGGCGAAGGGTATCGTCCCCGATGTCGCGAGCTCGGCGGCGCACGCCGCGGCGGCGGCCACCGTCGCCGCCCACGCGCCGACGGAAGCGCCGAAGAACCTACCGGCCTCGGCGCGCCATAAGCGCCGGATAAAGCGATATAACCCGTAGGCGATGAAGGGCGCGACTAAGGCCAGGTTGAATACGTTGGCGCCCAGCGCCAGGACGCCGCCGTCGCCGAAGGCCACCGCCTGGATGACGAGGACGAGCGTCATCACCAAGGCGCCGGCCCAAGGGCCGAGCAGGATGGCGGCCAAAGCGCCGCCGGTGAAGTGGGCCGACGTTCCGCCGGCGACGGGAAAGTTCAACATCTGGGCGGCGAAGATAAAGGCCGCGAGGACCGCCATAAGCGGGACCGCGGGCTCGCTCAGGCGCCGACGGACGCGCGCGGCCGCGGCCGCGACGAACGCCGCTGCTACCACGTCAAGCGTAACGAAAGTTTTGGCGTCCAGGAATCCGTCGGGGATATGCATGGCGCAAATATAGTAACACGTATTTAGATATCGTGCTACCCGAAGATAAAAAAATAATCGGCGCTCGTCAAGGCAATTCGTCGCCCGCGGCCACGAGGGTGAGCTTGCCGTGCTTGACGCCCCGGGCGCCGATAAGGCGGTCGGCCAGAGCCCGAACGTCCTTCGTCTTCCCGCGCACGACGAGGACTTCCATGCATCTACGGCGGCCGAGGTGGACGTGGAGGGCGGACGCTACCACGTCGGCGTGTCGGTGTTGGAGCTCGGTGAGCTTTTCCTGGAGGTCGGCGACGTGGTGGTCGTATATGAGCGTAACGGTGCCCACCGCGGGCCCCTTCCCGGCGCGCCACGCCTCCTCGGCGAGGTAATCGCGGATGAGGTCGCGAATGGCTTCCGAGCGGGAGGCGTAGCCTTTCCGCGCGATCAAGTCGTCGAAGGCGGTTAAAAGCTCTTCCGCCAGGGAGACGCCGAATCGGTTGGTTTTGCCCATTTTTTTTAGCGGCGCCGTTTCCGGGCCGTCAGAAAAGAAAAATTTTGTACGCGAACGACTGTATTATCGTAAGGACGAAAACGCCGGCTAGCAGCATATGGCCGCGCCGTCCCCTCGAAATCCCGGCCAGCGCTACCCCCGCGGCGACGAAGAACGCCGGGTATAGGAACAGCCACACCCGTTCGACTTCGCCCAGGACCAATCCCGAGAAATTGAAGACGAGGAACACCGCGAGGAAGCCGACGGTGGCCGCGCCGTAAAACGAGCGCCGGATTTGCCTTTGCCTTATTATGCGGAGTATCTCGCGCGCGTATAAGACGCCGGCCGGTATGCCGACCGCGACGAAAGCCGTCAGGAGGTTGCCGAATGCGTAGAACCAGTAGGGGCGCGCCGCGGCCTTGCTCGCGCCGTCGGCGTGGCGGCCGAATAACCCGCCGATTACCACCAACAAGTTCGTCCCCGCCGAGGGGAGTTCCTGGTTGGCGGCGCACGCTTTCTTGAAGACGGCGACGTGGTCGTAGCCGGTGGCGAGCTGGAACGCGGCGAGCGCCGCGGCCGCGACCGCGGGGGAGAGGAGCCATACGAAGCCGGCCTTTGTCCAACGCCGACCCGAGACCGCCGCCGCCACCGCGAACGTCGCGAAGACGGCGATATATATCCCGAGGGGGAAGTACGTCAAAAGCGCGACGGCGAGCACGACCCCCGCCGCGGCGGCCCAGCGCCAAGGCGTTTCGGAGGAGGCCGCTTTAAGCCCCAGCGCCAGCAAGGCCGCGCCCAGAAAGCAATATAAACCGACCGGGCCCGCGCCGAAGAACAAAAGCGACGGCGAGCACGCGAACAACGCCGCGGCCAGCAGCGCCTCCTCCCGCCCGGCGAGGACGCGCGCGGCCGCATATAATACCCATACGCCCGCCGCGGCGACCGCGGCGTACACGAGCAAGATAGCGTAAATATCGCTTTCAAACAGGCGGTCGACCAGGCCGAGGGACCAAAACGTAAGGCCCGGACGGGTGCGGCCCAACGAGCTGAGGTTATCCATGGCGCCGGCGTAATCCGCGAAGACGTCAGGTACGTCGAAGACGGCGCGCATATTGAGGAGGTATCTATTGAGCGCGAGGAGGGGATACGTCCGCCCGAAGGCGGGGCCGAGGCTTACGGCGGCGACGTTGACGAACGCGCCGACCGGTATGGCCCAGTGTTTGCGCGCGCGGACGGCCCATAGGAGCAGCGCCGTCGCGGCCGCCGCGGCCGCGGCCGCGGGCAGGAGGCGCCATGAAAAGCGAGGGTCCCAATAAGTATACAGCGGCGATAGCCAGATTTTGCCCAAGTATTCGGAGCGGAAGAGGAACGCCCGGGCGGCCAATACCGCGATGACCAGGGCGTAGGCGACGACGAGTTGGGCGTAAAAATTCGACGTCACCCGCGCTCGAGCATCTTTGTCGGCCGCTGGCGGCTGCGGCGGTTCCACGCCGCAACTATAATCGATTAACCGGGGAGCCGCAATAAAAAAACCCGCGCCGCGGGTTTATCGGGAGTAAGGAAGTCGCGCTTAGCCGCGGGCGAGCAGCGCGGCGCCGAGGGCGCCTACGAATTGGGGATGAGGTAATACCTCCACTTCCCGCCCGAGCGCGGCGGCCAGCGCGCCGGCGAAGCCTCGGTTAAGGGCCACGCCTCCCGAGAGCACGTACCGTTTCCCGCCCAGCCGGCGGGCCAGCGACGATACGCGTTCCGCCACCGCGCGCAGTATGCCCGCGGCGATGGCGGCGGGCGCTGCGCCCTCGTGCAGCAAACCCACGACCTCGGATTCGGCGAAGACCGTGCACATATTGTTGACTTTGGCCGCGTCCGGGCGGCCGGGGTCGATCGCCGCCAGCTCGAGAAGGTCCATCTCCAGCGCCCGCGCCATGATCTCGAGAAAGCGGCCGGTTCCGGCGGCGCAGCGGTCGTTCATCGCGAACTCGGCCACGGCGCCGCGGCCGTTTACGCGGATGGCCTTGACGTCCTGGCCGCCGACGTCGACGACGGTGACGTCGCCGCCGACGGCCTCGAACGCGCCGCGGGCGTGGCACATTATTTCCGTTACGGCGCGGTGGGCGAAGGGCACGCGCGCGCGGCCGTAACCGGTCCCGACGACGCGGCTGACTTCTCCGCCCCCGGCGCCTAAGTCGGCCAACGCTTCGTCGAACGCGCGGCGGGCGGCGGCGGCCCCCGCGACGCCGGTGGGGAGGGCCGCACGCGCCGCGGCCCTCCCGTCGTCATCGACAACTACGCACTTGGTCGCGAGGGAGCCCACGTCTATGCCGGCGTAATAACCCATTTACGAACTCACTTGCTCGACGAAAGCCTCGAGCCGCGTTTTGAGCCGGCCCACGTAGCCGTCGGCGTAGGCCGCCTCCAGCGCGAGCATCGGGATGCCGCGCTCGGCGGCGAACCTTTTGACGTTCTCCTGTTCGACCAGGTACGGCGTGCAGAAGGACAGCGTCGCGTGGATTATACCCCGGGCGCGGGAATTTTTATACAGGTAATCGATATCGTCGAGCCGCGGCTCGTTGGGGGTGAAGCAGGCGCAGTTGATTCCCATATAGTGGTCGACCAACGCCTCTTTCATTTCATCCAACGTTTCGGCGTCTTCCGCGACCGCGTGCTCGACGCCGGCCTTCGCCGTTCGGGGATTTGACTTGACAACGGCCTCCCCGCCATATAAAATATTATTGGATATAAAGACATCCGGACGCGAATATTACGAAGGTATATTGAGGAGGTGCCATAATGAGAGCATTGATTATCGGGTGCCTGTGCGCGGCGGCGGTCGGCGCGGCCTTCGCGAACCTTTACGTCATAGGCAGCAAGAGCACCAACGCGGATTACCCTTGGAAGGGTTGTTGAGGCGTCGACGCCGCGCGGAGCCAGGACCTGGTTCTGAGTACGGACGCGATACCCGGCGGCACCGTCAAGAAATGGGAGTGGTGTTGTTATTCCAGCGAGGCCGGGACGTACGACAACCTGTCGATCAAATTGTGCCATACCAGACTTGCCAAACTCACGGGAAACTTCGCCGCCAACTTCGACGGCAATACGCCGTTCGAGGTCTTCAAGCGGGCCTCGTACTACCTCAGCGGTACCCCCGGCGATTGGTTCGGCTTCGACTTCGATAAGCAATTCGAGTATAGCGGCAAAACTAACCTGCTGGTCGACGTCTCCTGGAACGGCGACAGCGGCGGCGACTGCTATACGTATTGGAGCCCGGGCACGGCCCGCTGCGTATACAGCTACAACGGCGGAACGGTCTATATGACCAACTACGTGCATTACATGCGCATCACCCTCGAGCCGAACGCGGTGGCGCCGACGTCGCTGGGGCGGGTTAAGGCCGTTTACAGGTAATATACGCTTAGCGAAGATAAAGCCGGCCTCGGGCCGGCTTTTTCGTGGCGCGTACGTATACCTCCTAAGCCACGTTCGCTACACCTCCCACGCTCTCGAGGGTAGTGTGGGGGAATTACGCGAGAGATTGAACCGCTAAAAAATAATTTTGACATCCTTAAAAACCGTAGTATAATATAAACGAAGACGTAACTCCAAAGGGCTAACAGCTAGTAATACGAGGGGAGAACCGATATGGGTAAAAACGCCGTTATTATATCTGCCCTCGCCGCTTCGCTCGCGGCCGGGGCGTTTTGTTTCGCCTCCACGGCGGCGGAAGTAACGTCGTCGCCGGAACCCGCGACTATCGCGGAGCCGGCCCCCGCGGGCCCTATTACCACTATGCCGCTTACAGGGCCGCGCTACTTCAACCCCTATACGCCGCGCCACGACAACCCCACCTATCCCCCCGGGACCTGGGAGGTCTACCCGAGCCCGACGGGCAACGATTTATATTGTGTAGATTTCGTAGACGCAAACAACGGTTGGGCCGGCGGCCGTAGCGTCGCTTTGCGTTATAGGAACGGTACGTGGAGCGTAATACCGGGCCACTCGGGCCACGTCTTCGAGGATATGGACATGTTATCTACTACGGACGGGTGGGCCGTCGGTTGGGACGGAAATAAAGAACTACCTGCTATCTGGCGGTGGAATGGTTCCGATTGGCTAGAATTCCAAAATCCAACGGGGGCTGTCGAATGTATAGATATGATAGATAACTCCCACGGTTGGGTAGGGGGTAACGGTTACTTTTTACGTTATAACGGTACGAATTGGGTATACGGTGGTAGCGCTCCTAATAACGTACAAGGAATAGAAATGAAATCCGCGACGGAAGGCCGTGCCGTAGGTTTTCAATTTATTATGCGTTGCTCCGCGGGTACATGGACGGTAGAAATTAGTAATAATAACTGGCATTTAAGCGGTTTACGCATGTTAAGTAGCTCGTACGGGTGGGCATGCGGCCAGTACGGCCCGGGGGGCGTTGAGGATGGTTTATTGTTAATCTTCGATGGTTCGTGGCGCGAATATAAAATATACGAAAACGTTCGTTTTATACCGCGTTTGGATATCTACGAGAATAATTTCGGTTGGTGCGTGGGTAGGAAAACCGCTTCGCCGCCCTACGGGAGTTTTATAGGATTTTTCAACGGTACTGGATGGGTTGAGGTTAATTCCCCTACCGGGAACGGTATCGTAGGAGTTAGAATTATTGACCGCGAAAACGCCTGGGTCGTTGGTTACTACGGTACGATTTTAAAATACAAACCTAACGTTACCATTACGGCGTGTTCTTTGGGTAAGATTAAGGGTATTTACCGTTAACATTAACCAAGGAGGGCACTAAATGGCAACGTACACTGACCCAATCGAAAAGTCATGGGTAATGGATTCTTACGCAGACTTCTCGGAGGGTACAACGAACGGGTCCGAGCTCGAAAACCCGAACTACAACGATAAGGTCGTACTCGAATGCTTACTGGGTACCAACCTATTAGGACCTACCGAAAAGAACTGGAACCCTGGTTTCGAATTGGAACACGCTTCAGGGACGAGACCCCTACACTGGCGCTTCGAGGAACCCTCCACCGGCTCGACGTACGAGCAGGAGACCGAGGAGGCCTACGACGGCGACGACTACGTCAAGCTGGCGGACGAAGGGCCGCAGAGCCGCGTTATCCACAAAGTAGGGCGCCTTATCCTCGACCCCGACGAAGAGGGTATAACCCCGGACAACCTCCAAATCGACGCCGACCCGCAAAAGACCTTCACCATCCGCTACCACGGCCGCTACGAGAACCCCGAAGAAATCCGGAACCGCGGCCCCGCGGTGAATATGGATGTCAAAGAAGACGACGTTACGGAGACCGTCAAGTTCGACCCGTTCACCGAGGAAGAGGAGTACCCCGATTATTGGGCCCAGTCCGACTTCCGCCTCCCGCCGTCGGAGGGGACGCCTCAGGAACGTTGGGTCC
>CAZLXP010000017.1:0-24467 GCA_964563535.1 uncultured bacterium
CCCGCCGCGCCGCCGCCACCCCTTCCCCGAATTCGCCGACCTCCATCAGGACCGCGGCGTACCGCGCGAGCGCCCCGCCGTCGTTCGGCGTCAGGTTCAGAAGGCATCGGAAAGCCCGAGCGGCGGCGACGTAATCCTTCTGTTTAATGTAACATTCGCCGAGCATGCGCCAGGCGTCGACGTACCCGGGGAAACTTTCGACCGCCGTCTCGAGCATTTGGGCGGCGGCGGCGTACTCGCCGCGGCGCGCCAGGTTCGCCCCCAAGAAGTAGTTGGTCTCGGCGTCCAGCGAGTCGATCGCGAGCGACTTCAGGTAGTAATAACTCGCGAGGTCGTCGCGTCCTTGCCGCTCGTATACCAGGCCGAGGTACCCGAGGGCGTAGGCATTGTCATCCTTATACGTCAACGCCCTGCGAAAATAGCTCGCCGCCTCGTCCAGGTCTCCCTGCACGAGGTAATATGTGCCGTAATTGAAGTACGACTGCGTCGCGACGGCGTCGCGGTCGCAACCGACGCCGGGCAGCCACGAAAAACCGAGTAACAGCGCCGCGGCCGACGTCGCCAGCGCGGCCGCCGCCCACCGGCGACGGCGCACGTCTTCCCGTATGCGCGCGACGGCCCAACCCGCGCCCACGGCGAGTACCGGCACCAGCGGCAACCGATACCAATCGACGACGAAGAAGAGCACCACCGACAGCGCCGTCGCCAGAAAAAATATCGCCAGCGCCCGCCGGCCGCGCGGTTCGCCCCGCCACCCCAACGCGAGACCCACGGCGCCCAACGCGAACAACAGGCCGTAATAAGGGATGGGGACGCGGTGGAACGCGGAAAAGTTGCGGCGAAAGCCGAAGTCCGCGTTCAGCGTCACCTCGTAGTTGTTGGTCAAGAGTGAAATCTTGCGGCCGTAAAGCAGCGCCGCGTCGCCGGCGTTGCGCGCCAGGTATTTCAAACCCCGCGCGAACCACCACCGCGACGCCTCGGCCGCCGTGAGCGGCCGCCCGAGCGCCGCCTCCGCCAGCGCCCGCGTCTGAACCTCGTTCAGCGCCTCCGGCCTCCCTATCGTCCCGCGGGGAGGCATAAAAGAACCCGGCGCCTCGCGGTGGTTGCCGATAAAAAAGTTCACGCCGCCCTGCGACGATATCGCGACCCACTCGTCGGCTGCGACTTTATTTCGGATCGTAACGGCGCCCGCGACCAAGACCACGGGGAGGGCGAAAACGGCCACCGCGCGCCCGACCGGGACCCGCCGCACGAGCGGCCATAACGCTAACGCCGGGACGAACAGGAGCAAGTTCGGCCGCGCCAGCGCCGCGGCGCCGAAGAGCACCCCCGCCGCCGCCCCCGTTAAAATCCAACGGCGGCCCAAGTCGAGCGCAACGGCCAACAACCATAGCGACGCCGTGACCAAGAAAAGCATCAGCGACGCCGGCAAAATTTGGGTATCGAAGAAGATCGCCGGCAAATAGAAAACCCAGATGCCGCCGGCGACCGCGGCGGCGACGCGGCTATACAGGCGCCGCGTCAGGACGTAAACCAAGGCCGCCGTCGCCGCGCCTAAAACGATTTGAACCAAGAGAACCGCGTAAAGGTGAACGCCGAAAATTTTATACACGAGCGCGAGGAAGTACGCGTACGCGGGCCCTATGTAGTACGCACCCGCGACGCCACCGCCGTTGACGACGTTCACGGCCCAGTTATGATACAACGACGCGTCCGGGATGGCGTCGACGTACGTCATCAACGGGTCGTCGCGCACGGTGAGGAAGTACGCGAGGCGGTACGCCAGCGCCGAGAAGAAAACAATCGCCGGCCCGGGGCCGCCGATTTTACGCAAAAACGGCTTCATGCGGCGGTAATAAAAAAACTCGCCACGTCAAAATGGCCTTATATCATAAGATTCCACCGCTTTTTTGTCAATAATTTGTTAGTAACCCGCGCCTAGCCAAGACGGCTTGACCCCTTACGGGCGTTCTAAATTTTGGGATTTCGCTTGCCAGTTTTTGCGTTTTAACTTAAAATCCTTGCGCCCGCGCGGCTTTAGACGTGAAAGCGGGACCCGTAATGAAAATGAAGAAGTGGGTCGTCGCGATAAGGGCGCCGTTCTTCACTGCGTCCGTCGCCCCGGCGGTCGTCGGCGTCGCGGTCGCCTTCTACGAGGGTTACGCCATCAATTGGTGGCACGCGGCGCTTACGCTCGTCGGCCTGGTCGCGGTCCACGGCGGCACCAACCTCGCCAACGACTACTTCGACCACGTGACGCGCGACGACTGGGTGAACCTGACGCCGACGCCTTTCTCGGGCGGCTCGCGCGTCATCCAGAACGGCCTGCTCGCTCCCCGGGCCGTGTTGACGTACTCGCTGGCCTGCTTCGCCGTGGGCATCGCGTGCGGCCTCTACCTGTGGCGCGTGACGCCCGGCAACGTCGTGTTGTGGCTGGGCCTGGTGGGCGTGACCTCGGGCTTCCTGTATACGGCGGTACCGGTGACCATAGGCTACCGCCGCGTGGGCGAGTTTTTCGTGGGCCTCAACTTCGGCCCGCTCGCGGTCCTCGGCGCCCATTACGTCCAGGCGGGGCACCTCTCGCCGGCAGCGCTCATGGCCTCCATCCCGGTGGGCCTTCTCATCGCCGCGGTCCTCTATATCAACGAGTTTCCGGACTACGAGGCCGACAAGCAGGTCAATAAAAAAACGCTCATCGTCGTCTTAGGGCCGGCGCGCGCGCGGTACGGGTATATAATAATCGTCGCGTTGTCATACGCGGCCGTCGCGGCCTTCGTCGCCGTCGCCGGCCTCCCGGCCTGGGCGCTGCTGAGCCTTTTAACGCTGCCCCTCGCCGCCAAGGCCGCGGCGGTGCTGATGCGATATTACCGCGAGCCGTATAAGCTGCTGCCGGCTAACGCGCTAACTATCGTCGTTCACTTCGCGACGGCCCTATTATTATCGGCGGGGTTGGCGCTGGCGCGCGCGGCGTGAGGGCCCGGAAGTAATGCTCGATTTAAAATACGTTGAAGAGAACCCGGCGATTATCCGGGAAATGCTCGCCGCCCGCGGCGTCGAGTTCGACCTCGGCAAGGTCCTGGAGCTCGCGGCCCGGCGGCGCGAAGCCATCGCGAAAGTGGAAGCCAAAAGGGCCGAGCAGAATAAGACGAGCAAGAGAATCGCCGAAATAGCCGCGGAAATCGCTCACCCGGGCCGGCCCGATATTGGCGAAAATGAATTAAAAACCCTCATTAATGAAAAAGAAAAATCGCTAAAACAAGCCGAAGAAATCAAACAGATAATCGGTAAACTCGAACCCGAATTATCTTCCGTCGAGGCCGAGATAAACAGTCTGCTCCTCTATATCCCCAACGTCCCGCACCCCTCGGTGCCCGTTGGCCCGGACGAGACGCACAACGAGGTCCGGCGCGTAGGCCGCGAGCCGCGGGCGCTCGGCTTCCCGCCCCGGCCCCACTGGGAGATAGGCGAGAGGCTCGGCATCGTCGACGTCGAGCGGGCGGTCAAGGTGGCGGGCGCGCGCTTCGCGATGACCGTCGGCGCCGGCGCCCGCATGGAACGAGCGCTACAAAATTTGATGTTGGATGAGGCAGCCCAGCGTGGCTACGTCGAGGTGTTGGTCCCGTTCATGGTCCTCGGCGCGACGATGGAGGGGACGGGCCAACTCCCCAAGTTCACCGACGACATGTACAAACTCGAGGGCGAGGATATGTGGCTCGTGCCGACCGCCGAGGTACCGGTGACCAACCTCCACCGCGACGAGATATTGACGGCGGCCGAGCTGCCCATAAAATACGCGGCGTTCACAGCCTGCTTCCGGCGAGAGGCCGGGGCGCCGGGGCGCGACACCCGCGGCATGATGCGCGTCCACCAGTTCCTCAAAGTCGAGCTGGTAAAGCTCGTCCACCCGGATAGATCCTACGACGAGTTGGAGAGCCTGGTCGCCGACGCCGCGCACGTCCTCGAGATGCTCGAGATACCTTACCGCGAGGCGGTCCTGAGCACCGGCGACCTCGGCTTCGGCGCCGCCAAGTGCGTCGACCTCGAGGTGTGGATCCCGTCGGAGGGGAAATATCGCGAGGTCTCGAGCTGCTCCAACTACGAGGCGTTCCAGGCGCGCCGCATGAACACGCGCTTCCGGTCGAAGAAGGGGGCGAAGCCCGAATTCGTCCACACCCTCAACGGCTCCGGCCTCGCCATCGGCCGGACGCTGATAGCGATTTTGGAAAACTTTCAAAACGCCGACGGCTCCGTTACGGTCCCCGACGCCCTCCGGCCTTATATGGACGGCCTGGAGAAAATCACATAGGGGAAGTAGCGCCGCGGCCCTTGAGATACGGAGGGGCATATGTCCGGCCATTCCAAGTGGAGTACGATAAAGCGCAAGAAGGGAAAAGAGGACCAGAAGCGGAGCAAGATCTTCTCGCGGCTGGCGCGGGAGATAATAGTCGCCGCGCGGCAGGGCGGCGACCCGAGCGCCAACACGCGCCTCCGCGTCGCGGTCCAGGCGGCCAAGGCCGCCAACATGCCGGCGGACAACATCGCCCGGGCCATCAAGCGCGGGTCCGGCGAAGGCGAGGGGGCGCAGCTCGAGGAGGTCACGTACGAGGCCTACGGCCCGGGCGGCATCGCGATGTGCGTCGAGGTCGTAACCGACAATAAAAACCGCACCACCCCCGAGATCCGCCACATCCTCGACCGGCACGGCGGCTCCATGGCCGAGGCGGGCGCCGTGACCTGGATGTTCGAGCGCAAAGGTTTGGTAATCATAGACGCCGACCGCGCCACCGAGGACCAGGTCCTGGAGGCGGTGCTGGACGCCGGCGCCGACGACGTCCGCCCCGGCGACGACGTGGTCGAGGTCTACTGCCCGCCGGACCGGCTGGCCGGCGTGACGGACGCGCTGGCCGCCGCGGGCATCGAGTTCGCGACCGCGGAGGTCTCGCTCGTCCCCAAATCCGTCATCCCGCTGGAAGGCAAGAACGCCGCCAAGTTCGTGAAGCTGTTGGAGGCGCTGGAGGAGCACGACGACGTCCAGACGGTCTTCGCCAACTTCGACATCCCTACGTCGGTGATGGAGGAGCTCGCCGCCTGAGGCGATGCCCACGTCGACGCGCGAATGGGCGGGAGGGGACGGCTCGAGCCGCCGTCGCCCCGCATGTCTGGCCGCCGCGCCCTTCGCCGGCGGCCTTGTCGTCGCGGCCCTGCTTTCGCCGCCGCCCTGGCCGCTGATAATCGGCGCCGCCGCCCTCGCCGCGGCCGCCGTCCTATTTATCAAGCGGCCCGTCTCGACGTGGCTCGTGTTGGCGGCTTTAGCGCTGGCGGGCGCCGGCTGGTATACGGCCCGCGGCAACTACCTCGCGCCGAACGACATTACGTTTGAACTAAGCCCGCGTTTTAAACCGGCCGCGGCTGTCGTCGTGGGCGTCGTCGACGGCGACCCCGACCAAAAGCCATACGGCACCGTCTTCCCCCTGAAGATCAAAGGCGCCGCGATAGAGGGCGTCGTCAAACGGCCGAGCGGCCGGGCCCTCGCCTCCATCTACGAAAACGTCGCCCTCCGCTACGGCGACGAGGTTTCGATAAAAGGTAAAATAGTCGCGCCCAAGCCGGCCCGGAACCCCGGGGGCTTCGATTACCGCTCATATTTGAAAAAGGCGGGCATGACCGCGGCGGTCACGGCCGCTCGGGCGAAGGACGTACGGCTCGTCGCGCGCGGCCGGGGCAACCCCTTAGTCGCGGCCTCGTTCGCGGCCCGGCGCAAGGCCGCGTCCGTCCTAGCCCGGGCCGTCGGCGGCGACGAGGCCGCGGTACTGAACGGCTTGACGTTGGGCGCGCGGGCGGAGATAGACCCGGCCGTCCTGGAGGATTTTCGCGGCGCCGGCACCATGCACCTGCTGGCGATATCGGGCTTTAACGTCGGCCTGGTCGCGTTCCTGTTGTTCCTGGTCCTGGCCGGGACGCGGGTGCCGAAGGTCGCCGCCAACCTGACGGTAATGGCGTTTCTGCCGGCGTTCGCGTTAATTACGGGATTCAACCCGCCCGTAGTCCGGGCGAGCGTGATGGGGTTTTTGGTGCTCGCCGCGGCGCTGCTGGACCGCGACGTCGACTTATACAACGTCCTCGCCGCCGCAGCCTTAATCCTGCTAATATATAACCCGCTTTACGTGAGCGACGCCTCGTTTCTGTTGTCGTTCGCCGCCGTCTTCGGCATCGCGGCGCTATATCGCCCCCTAAACGATTTCCTGAGGCCGGTCCCGGGGGTTATTAGGGAAACGCTCGCCGTAACTTGCGCCGCCCAGTTAGGCGTGCTGCCGCTGCAACTCTATTTCTTCAACCGTCTCACGCCGACGGCGGTGGCCTCCAACCTCGTCATGATCCCGCTCGCCGGATGCGCGGTCGCCTTGGCGCTGACGACGATATTGACCGGGGCGGCCTGGCCGGCCCTCGGCGACCTCTTCGGCGGCGCGGCCTGGCTCGCCACCAAGGCCCTCACGACCGCGGGGCATTATTTCTCGCTGGGGCTGGAGCCGTTGGCCCGGCGATGGCCGGCGCTGGCGGCCGTACCGTTCCTGGGGTCGCGGTGGGACCTGCAATTCTGGGTGGCGCGGCCGTCGCCGTTTCTCCTGCTGCTCGTTGTTTTCGGAATTGGCGCGGCGGTAGTACGTAGGAAGCGGACGCGGTTCGCATTTGCCGCGGCGGCCGCCGGCTTTCTCGGCTTGTGGCTGGCGCCGAAGCTCGCGGCGCCCGCGCTGCCGCTCCGCGTCACCTTTTTAGACGTGGGGCAAGCGGACAGCGCGCTGGTGGAATTCCCGAACGGGAAAAAGATGGTCGTGGACGCCGGATACGCCGGCCGGGACTACGACGCCGGCGAGCGGGTCGTGGCGCCCTTCCTCCGCGCCAAGGGGATTGACAGAATCGACTACCTGTGCGTCAGCCACGGCGACGCCGACCACGCCGGCGGCGCGGCTTATTTGATTAAAAATTTCGACGTCGGCGCGGTATGGTTTCCGGCCGACGCGGCGCCGAGCCCCGCGCTCCGAGAAATCAGGGAAGCCGCGCGGGCCGAGGGCACTCCGCTGGTTGCCGCGGCGCCGGAGCAAATGAAAATCGGCGGCGTAGCCGTCGCGCGCGTTTGGCCGCCGCCGGGCGAACCGCCGGCCGGGTTGTCGTCCAACGATTCCTCCACCGTCCTACGGTTTACGTACGGGCACTTCGCCGCCCTCTTGCCGGGCGACGCGGAAAGACTCGCCCAAGAGCTCATATTGGCGAGCGGAAGGGACGTCGGCGCGGACGTAGTGAAGGTACCCCACCACGGCTCGAGGGGTGCCGCGCTGGCGCCGTTCGTCGCCGCCGTTAACCCCCGCGTGGCGTTCTTCACCACGAAGGCCGGCTCAGCAAAGTTTCCCGCCGCGGAAACGCTCGCGCTATACCGCAAGGCGGGCGCGCGGCGTTTCACCGCCGGCGAAAACGGCGCCGCCGTCATCCAAACCGACGGCCGGCGCCTTCGCGTTCGCACTATGTTTTAGGGACCTAAGCCGGCCCGCCGCGGCCCTGCTATCATGCCGGCGGCGCGAGGAGCGGCGCTAGCTTGGCCTCGAGCTGCTCCTTTCCAATATAACCGGCCCGCTTCATGACCTCGTTGCCGTCGCGGTCGTAGATGATTATGGTCGGGAGGCCCAAAACGGCGTATTCGTTCTTTAACTTATCGTTTCCGCGAACGTTGACGTAGTTCATGCCGACCTCGGCGGCGTACGGCGGGACGTCTTTATCCGGATTATCGTCCAACGTGATGCCGACGACCGTCAGGCCCTGGTCGCGGTACTTCTCCTGCAGCTCGATGAGGTGAGGGATTTCCTTTTTGCACGGGCCGCACCACGTCGCCCAGAAGTCGAGGACGAGGACCTGCCCTTTATAATTACCCACTTTGAATTCGGAGGCGTCTACGAGCGCGAAACCTTTCGGGGGTTCGACCGCGGCCTTTTTCCCGGGCGTCGCGGCCCCCTCGCGCGTAGCTTTACAGGCCGCAAACGACGATATGCAAATCGCGAATATCGCCGGCCACATCACATATCTAAGAGGCATGGAGGAACCTCCTTATTAATGTTATATTAACACAAAGGGCCGCGCGGGGGAAACATTTTAAAAAAAGGGAACGGCCGCAGCCGTTCCGAGAAGTCGGAAATTGAACCGGCGCTATTTATGCGCCGACTCTCTGACGCGCTTCCAAATATTCGCCGCTCTTTCGGGCGAAAGCGCCGTGCGCGACGCCAACCGGCCGAGGAGCCGCCCCAAGCGGATTTGTAGTTCGTCGATCTTTTCGTCTTGTCCTGAGTCTAGAGTGCGAGCGGTCGAAACGTTTTCTTTATCGATATCCTCCTCGGTCAACCGTTTGACCGCGGGTAAAACCTTCGTCGCCATGTCATGCCTCCGATAAAAATATCGTCACCTCCTGGAGCCTTAAATTACGAATTATTTATGATTGCCGTCCTTTTTATTTGTGTTATCAGTCCGGATTCCGTTACAGCTCTATTTGATGCACCGCCCCTTAGGAGAACGTAGATGACGTACGACGACCTACGGGCAAAGATCGGGCGCCGCGAGGCCCGCGCCGGCGTCGCCGGCCTGGGTTACGTCGGCCTGCCCCTCGCCATGGCGTACGTCCGCGCCGGCTACCGCGTCGTCGGCTACGACATAGACGCCGACAAAATCGCGAGCCTTCGGGCGGGCCGGTCTTATATCGGCGACGTCGCCGACGACGAGGTGGCCGCGGCCGTCGCCGGGGGCGCGTTCGCGGCCACGACCGACGCGGCGCGGCTCCGCGAGGCCGACGTTATCGCGATATGCGTCCCGACGCCGCTCACCGCCGACAAGGAGCCGGACCTGTCGTTTCTCACCGATACCGCGACGACGCTGGCGGCCCAATTGCGGCCCGGCCAGTTGGTCATCGTCGAGTCCACCGTCTACCCGGGCGCGACGCGGGAAGTCGTCCTCCCCATTCTCGAAAAAAGCGGCCTCGTCGCCGGCCGCGACTTCTGGCTGGCCTTCTCGCCCGAGCGCGTCGACCCGGGCAACAAGGAATTCCCGGTGAACAAAATTCCGACGGTGGTGGGCGGCGTAGACGACGCCGCGGCCCGGCTGGCCGTCGCCTTCTACGAACCGGTCGTAAGTGAGGTTACAAAAGTATCGTCCGCCGAAGCCGCGGAAATGTCCAAGCTCCTGGAGAATACCTACCGGGCGGTGAACATCGCCTTGGTAAACGAGCTTAAAGTAATTTGCCATCGGCTAGGGCTGGACGTATTCGAGGTCATCGACGCCGCGGCGACGAAGCCGTACGGCTTCCAAAAATTCGTCCCCGGCCCGGGGGTGGGGGGCCACTGCATCCCCCTCGACCCGTATTACCTGGCGTGGCGGGCGCGGCAAGCGGCGCACGATAGCCGCTTCGTCGAGCTGGCGGGCCGCGTCAACGACGAAATGCCGGCGTACGTCGTCTTGCGCCTCGAGCAAGCTTTGGACGCGCGCGGCCTGAAACTTCCCGGGGCCCGGGTTTTAATATTAGGGGTGGCGTACAAGGCCGACGTTGACGACCTGCGCGAATCCCCCGCCCTCGTCATAATCGACCTGTTGCGGACGCGCGGCGCCGACGTAGCATATCACGACCCGTACGCGCCGGCGCTGCCCAAAACGCGCAAGTACGACTTCGGCCTGACGTCGACGCCGCTTACCGCCGAAACGCTCAAGGCCTACGACGCGGTCGTCGTCGCGACCGACCACGCGGCGTTGGACTACGACCTGATATTCCGCGAGGCGCGGCTCGTCGTCGACGCCCGCGGCGTCGCCCGGCGCCTGGGGTACGCCGGCGACAACGTCGTGACGGCATAACGTACGGGCATCAAACGACGTCTACAAAAAAGCCGGCGTCCGCGCCGGCTTATTAATTATCTACAACTCGCAGTTACCCGCCCGGAAAAGCGAACGGCTCGAAGCGGTCCTGGCTCGCTTTGCAAATGGGACAGACCTCGGGCGGCGCGTCGCGCGCCGCGAGGTAGCCGCACACGCGGCACCGCCACACCTTCATCCCTTCCGCCACGGGCGCCTTCTTTTTATATTGAGGCCGGTCTTCTTTTCTCGGCGGCCTACGCTCGGGAATAGCGTGAGCCTCCTTCTCGCCCGCTAAGATATACCGCGATACGTATAGCGCGCAATAACACGCGCCGTAATCGCCCAGGTCGGCGTCGCGGTAGTCGCAGGGGCAAATTATGTCGAGGTCCTCCTCGCGGGTACCCGTCGCCCGGCGGCACGGGCACGCCATGTAGCCGTAGCGACCGATGTTGGTGACGAGCCCTTCCACCAGCGCGCGGGTGAAATCGCGGTCGGGGTTCAGGTGGTAGCCGCCGGCCTCGGCCTCGCGCCCGAGCTTTTCGTACAACGCGTCAATCCTTTTGGCATCGAGCTCGGCCATGCGTCCCCTCCTTAAAGGTTCAACAACTTTTTAATCCTGTCCGGCTGGTAACCGACGACGTAGTCGTCTCCCGCTATCAGCGTCGGATAACTCGCGCGGCCGGCGAGCGCCACGATCTCGGCCTCGATCTCGTCCTGGCGCGCCGGCGCCGCCAGGTCTACGTACTCGTAGCCGTACGCTACGCCTAATTCCTCGAGAAGCGCGCGCGTCTTCTTGCACCATACGCAGGTCGACAACGCGTATAGCACTACTTCGCCCCGTTTAACGGGCCCGTCCACGTGTTTCATAAGCGCCCTTCACCTGTGATTATGGGTTGCGGCCTCGCCGGTCCTCTCCCGGTCCCGGCCTTGACTACCGGGAAGGCGGCCTTTAACGTAATCGACCCACGCCCCGACGCCGTCGCCCGTTTTAGCGGACACCTCTAAGACGATAAGGCCCGGATTTACCGCGGCCAAGTTCTTTTTTAAAGCGGCGACGTCGACGTCGACGTGGGGAAGAAGGTCCGTTTTGCTGATAACTACGGCTTTCGCCTCGCGAAAGGCGAGCGGGTATTTGAGCGGCTTGTCCTCGCCCTCGGCGACCGAGAGCACGACGACCTTCTCGTTCTCGCCGACGTAGAACTCCGCCGGGCATACCAGGTTGCCGACGTTCTCGACGAAGACGACGTTGAGGTCGTCCAGCGGCAGCTCGGCCAGCGCCGCGCGGATGAGGTTCGGCGGGAGATGGCAATCGCCCCCGAAGGGGCCGGTGTTTATCTGGACGATGGGAACGCCGAACCGCTGCAGCCGCTCGGCGTCGGCGGTGGTCGCGATGTCCCCCTCGACGACGCCCGGCTTGATGTCGGCCGCCGCGGCCTCGAACGTCCGCTCCAAAAGGGCCGTTTTGCCCGAGCCCGGCGAGCCGATGAGGTTGAAAGCGTAGACGCCCCGGGCGGCCAACAGCCGCTGATTCTCCTCCGCCAACTTCTCGTGGGCCTCGAGCACCTTCTTCACGATCTTTATTTCCATAGGAAACCTACTCCGGGCCGTCGTCCCGCACCTCGAGCGACTCTATCACCAACTCCCGCCCCGACTTCATCTCGAGGTCCGGCGAGCCGCACGCCGCGCATACGAACGGCAAGCCCTCGAGCGTCAGCGCGGCGCCGCAGCTGCGGCACGCGCCGACCACCGGCACCTCCTCCACCTCAAGCCGCGCCGATTCCAAATCCGTCCCCTTCGTCAACGCCTCGAAGTAGAAGGTCATGGCCGCCGGCACGAACGTCGTCAGCGCGCCGAGTTTCAAGTGGACGACGGCGACCTTTCCCGCGACGCCCAGCCGCTTCGCTTCCGCCCGGACCTGCCGCACCAGG
Organism: uncultured bacterium; assembly: GCA_964563535.1. GTDB lineage: Bacteria > RBG-13-66-14 > B26-G2 > WVWN01 > WVWN01 > WVWN01. The sequence continues at coordinate 11,808 of CAZLXP010000017.1, forward strand.
CTTTCGACGACCGGGAGCTCGTGCACGTCAGCATATCCTCGGCAGCTGGTCCGCCAACGGCATCTCCAGGATGCGGGTTCCGCCGACGACGGTTCGCACGAAAACGCGTTTGGGCTCGGCCACGACCTCGCCGATTATGGCCGCGCGTTCCCCCAGCCGGTGGCGCCGCATCGCCGCGACGAGCGCCTCCGCCTCGGCCGCCGGCGCCACCGCGACCACCTTCCCCTCGTTAGCGACCAACAGCGGGTCGAGGCCCAAAATTTCGCACACCGCCGCGACGTCCTCGTTGAGCGGTATTTTCTCCTCGTCGATTTCGACGCCGACGCCGTGGGTCGCCGCGACCTCGTTTAGCGCCGCCGCCAGGCCGCCGCGCGTCGGGTCGCGCATGAACTTCAGCCCGGGCGCCGCTTCCCTCATCACCCGGCACAATTCCCCCAACGGCGCGCAATCGCTTTCGATCGCCGCCTCCAGCTTAAACTGCGCGCGCGCGACCAGGACGGCCACGCCGTGGTCGCCGAGCGTCCCGCTCAACACGACGGCGTCCCCCGGCTCGAGCGGCCCGCGCGCCGGCCCCCCGCCGTCGAACACGCCCACGCCGGCGGTGGTGATGAACATGCCGTCGGCCTCGCCGCGGCCGACGACCTTGGTGTCGCCGCATACGATTTCCACGCCCGCCTCGCGGGCCGCCGCGGCCATCGACGCCACGACGCGCTCGAGGGTCGCGAGCGGCAGCCCCTCCTCGAGCGTGAAACTCGCCGACAGATACCGCGGCGCCGCACCCATCACCGCCAGGTCGTTGACGGTCCCGCACACCGCGAGTTTGCCGATGTCGCCGCCGGGGAAGAACAACGGCTTGACGACGTACGCGTCGGTGGTGAACGCCAGCGGCCCCGGGCCGAGGTCGACCGCGGCGGCGTCGTCCAGCTCGCGCAGCGCCGGGTTGTCGAAGCCGCGCGCGAAGACATCGGCGACGAGCCGCCGCATCAGGACGCCGCCGGCGCCGTGACCCAGCTGTATTAATTCCTCACTCATATCCATACTTGAACGCCGCGGCGCAACTCCCCTCGGACGATACCATGCACGGCCCCACCGGCCTGGCCGGCGTACACCCCTCGCCGAAAAGCGAACACGCCGCCGGGACCTTCGCGCCCGTCAATACCTCGCCGCAGATGCAGCCGCGGTCCGGCGTCGTCTCCTCCGGCTCGACCTCAACGGCCCGGGCGGCGTCGAACGCGGCGTACTCCGGGCGGAGCGCCAGGCCGCTGGCCGGCAAATCGCCCAGGCCCCGCCAACGCGAGTCGCAGACGTCGAAAACGTCGGCCATGATTTCTTGCGCCCGGGCGTTCCCCTCCGCTTTGACCACGCGGGAATATTGATTGTCGACGCGCCGCTCGCCGCCCGCGTATTGTTTGATTAATAAATAAATGCCCTGGAGAACATCGACCGGCTCGAAACCGGCCACCGCGCACGCCAGGCCGTAGTCGCGCGGGATGAACTCGTAAGCCCGGGCGCCGATGATCGCGCTCACGTGGGCCGGGCAGAGAAAGCCGTCGAGGGCGAGGTCGCCGTTCTCGCACAACGCCGCCATCGCCGGCGGTATCAACTTGTGCGCGGCCAAGACGAAAAAGTTTTTCACGCCCCCGGCCGCCGCCTCCTCCACGGTGGCGGCGACGGTCGGCGCCGTGGTCTCGAAGCCGCAGGCCAGGAGAACCACCCGACGTTGCGGTGCCGCCCGGCCGAGGGCCAGGGCGTCGCGGGCCGAATAGACGACCCGCACGTCCGCGCCCTCCGCTTGCAGCCGTAGAAGGTTCGTCGAGCTGCCCGGGACGCGCATCATGTCGCCGAAGGTCGCCACCGTTACGCCGGGCGAACGCGCGAGCGCGACCGCGTGGTCGACGTATTCCTTGGGCGTTACGCACACCGGGCAGCCGGGCCCCGATATCAATCTTACATTACCGGGCAGAAGTTTCTTCAAGCCGTAGCGGGCGACGGCCATGGTGTGGGTCCCGCATACCTCCATGAACGCGAACTCGCGGCCGGTCGGCGTAACCGCGGCTATGGCATCCGCCGCCGCGCGGACCCGCGCCGGGTCCCGGAACTCGTCGAGATATTTCACCGTTCGCCGCCGGTGTCGAAGCCGATGGCGTCGAGGAGCTCGAGCGTTTCCCGCGCCTCCTCTTCGTCCAGGACTTCAATCGCGAAGCCGGCGTGGACGATCACGTAGTCGCCCACCTTCGCCTCCGGCGAGAGCGAGAGGTCGCACTGTTGACGGACGTGCGCCATCTCGACCGTCGCGGTCGTCCCGTCGACTTCTATTATCTTCATCGGTACGCCTAAGCACATAAGACTTATGAGGGCCCTTCGAGTCGGGCCAGCGCGACCGCGGCCTGGCCGAGCGAAAGGCCGCCGTCGTTGGCCGGCACCCGCCGGTGAATTAGAACCTTGAAGCCGGCGCCCTCGAGCGTCGGCACCAGTTTGCCCAACAACGTGACATTCTGAAAACAACCGCCGCCCAGCGCCACCGTCTCCAAGCCGTACCTGTCGCGAAGCGCCGCGGCGACGTCGGCCACCATGGCGGCGACGCCGTTGTGGAAACGCGCCGCGACCAGCGCCGGCGCGACGCCGGCGCCCACGTCGGCGACGACCGCCTCGACGACCGGCGCGGCGTCGATTATCATCGGCGCCCCTTTATGATATGAGAACGGGTACGCGCCTTCTTCGTCCGCGGCGACCAGCTGCTCGAGCTCGGCCGCCGCCTGACCCTCGTAATTGATGAAATTGCGGAGTCCCGCCAACGCCGCGACGGCGTCGAAGAGGCGGCCCATCGAGCTCGTCGGCGGCGCGTTTACGCCCTTCGCGATTGCCTCCAGCGCCAGCTCGCGGCGGCGTTTGGGGATTTCGTCGAGAAAGGGCAATCGCTTCTTGAGGACGTCGCCGCCGTAGCGTTCGTAGAGCCAGCTGAGCGCCATGCGCCACGGCTCCCGGGCGGCGCGGTCGCCCCCGGGCAGCGGCACGTACTTCAAATGGGCCGCGCGCTCGTACGCGGTTAAGTCGGCTACCAGGAACTCGCCCCCCCAAATGGCGCCGTCGTCGCCCAGCCCCGCGCCGTCGAAGGCGACGCCTATAACTTTACCTTCGTAAAATCCGGCGTCGGCGAGGACCGAGGCAACGTGAGCGTGGTGGTGTTGCACGACGACCTCGGCCAGCCCCGTCGCCTGGGCGTAGCGCGTGGCGAGGTAATCCGGATGGCAGTCGCGCGCCACGGCCCCCGGCGCGACGTCGAACACCTCGCGGAAGTGGCCGATGCCCTCCGCGAACGCCTCCAGCGTCGCGACGTTCTCCAGGTCGCCGATATGATGGGACAGGAAGGCGTGCGAGCCTTTGGTCAGGCAGAAGGTGTTCTTCGACTCGGCGCCGACGGCCAGGACGCTCGTCTCGTAGGCGCGAGCCAACCCGAGCGGCAGCGGCACGTACCCGCGCGAGCGGCGTATCAGGTACTCGCGGCCGCGGAAGACCCGCGTCACCGCGTCGTCGACGCGCCGCGCTATGGGGCGGTCGTGCGTCAGGAAATAATCGGCGATGCCGGTGAGGTGGCCGACGACTTTGTCGTCGCGGTAGGCGATGGGCTCGTCGGCGCGGTTGCCGGAGGTCATCACCAGGATTTCGAGGTCGTCGTCGAAGAGGAGATGATGAAGCGGCGTATAGGGCAACATGACGCCCAGGTAGCGGTTTTGGGGCGCGATGGCCTCCGGGAGGTGGCACGGCTCGCGCTTGCGCAGGAGGACGATGGGCCTCTTCTCGGAAGTCAATAATTCCAGTTCGGCGTCGTCGACGTCGCAGTAGCGCCCCGCGACGGCGACGTCCCGCGCCATAACCGCGAACGGCTTGTCCTCCCGGTACTTGCGCGCGCGAAGCTTCGCTACCGCCTCGGCGGAGGTGGCGTCGCACGCGAGGTGGTAACCGCCCAGGCCCTTGACGGCGACGACGCAGCCGTCGAAAAGGTGCTGCTTCGCCTGGCCGAGCGGGTCGCCCGTCGCGATGGCCTTTCCCCCGGCATCCCACAGCGCGAGCGACGGGCCGCATACCGGGCAGGCGTTCGGCTGGGCGTGGAAGCGCCTGTTGCCCGGGTCGTCGTATTCGGCCCGGCAGGCCGGACACATCGCGAAGGAGGCCATCGTCGTCTTAGGCCGGTCGTAGGGGACGCCTTGAATGATGGTGAAGCGCGGGCCGCAGCTAGTGCAATTTATGAACGGGTAGAGGTGGCGGCGGTCGGCCGGCTCGAGGAGCTCATCCAGGCAGTCTCCACAAATGGCGAGGTCCGGCGAGACCAACGTCGCCGCCTCGCCGGGGACGCTCTCCTTTATCAGGAACGCGTTCTCGCCTCGGGGCTCGATTTCCTCCCCGTCCAACGAATCCAGCCGCGCCCGGGGCGGCGGCGCCGCCTCGAGCTGGGTGACGAATTCCGCCACGGCCTCCGCCGGCCCTTCCAGCTCGACGACGACGCCGGCGCCGTCGTTGAGGACGAAGCCCGCCAGGCCGAGCCGTCGCGCCAGGTTGTAGACATGGGGCCTGAAGCCGACGCCCTGGACGACGCCCGTCGCGCGCAAGCGCTTCCGTACCTTTTCCGCCGTTAGCTTCACTTGGGCGCGCTTTGCAAAATTTCCATCACGGCCGCGGCGGCCTCCTCCACCGCGGCGGCGACGCGGGGCGACAAGCCTTCCTTAAACTCGTAAAGCCACTCCGCCTCGACGGCCACGACTACGACTTCCGCCGGCGCGCCGAGCCCAAGCTCGCGCAGGACCGCCAACGCCGAGGCGAGGTTGACGCCGTGGCTGTGGCCCAGGTGCGCCGTAGGGGTGAGGGCGTCCGCGGCGAACGTATATACGGTTCCCGGCTCGCCGCCCTCCGTCTTGATGGCGTCGACGGCTACGACGCGCTCGTAGCCGCGGAGGTAGTCGACCAGGTCGAAGCCGCCGGTGCACGCCTCGTCGACGTCGACTGAGGGGGCAAGCTCCGGCGGCAGTAACGCGGCCACGCGGCGGGCGACGTGGATGCCTAAGCCGTCGTCGCCGCGGATGACGTTGCCGACGCCGAGGACGAGCGTCTTGCCCCTTCGCGCCTCGAGCTCGGAAGACATGGACGTAAATTGTAACATAAAAAATAAGCCACGGCGAGGAGCCAAAGAAAAACCCGGCGCTAGGCCGGGTAATAATGGCTAAATTTATTATACCGTATTATGCGGGGGCCGAAATCTAAAAAATTAATCGCCCCGGTTATTATAACTTCGGCGATATTACGCCGGGTACGACGGTACCGGAAGATACTATTATACCGCGCCTTCCTGTTTGATTACTCGCCTTCCACCTCCGAATAAGCTTCGTCTTCTTCGGGCGTCAGCGTTATGATAAAAGAAACGCGAGTTAATTCTTCTTCGGTTATTTTACTGTGAGCGACGGCATCCCGGAGTACCCGCCATAGCGTTTCTTGGCGTTCAGGGTCATCCTTCCCTTTAAAAACGGTTGAGGTCACGAAACCCGCTATGCGGTTCGTGGCGAGTTCGTCTAACTCGACCCCCGTGCAGCCGTTCCCAAACGCTTCTTTAATTATGTCCTCTATACGATCCCGTAATGTCTGCATAGTCTTTTACCTCTTACGTAGATATTACCTGCCGCCCGCAATAACCTTTCCGCGTTGTCGCGCATACCTTCTATATCGTTAGAAAGTGTAACTGTTAATTCGCGTTCCCGATATAGAGATGTTAACGTATTCGTCGTAAGGTACTTTATAAAATTATTCCAACGGCGTATCAAGGCAGACACGTTCGTACCTATTAATTGCGATAAAAAAGGGCTCTGCGGGCCTACGGATAAAGGGTCGTACCTTAGGTATGCTAGTAAGTTATGAGATTCCACACCTATAGGTATTGCACCGTGTCCTAACCGATACACGACCAAAGCGCTTAGTACGCATTCGACAGAAACACCCCCCGAATAGATAGCTAGCGAATAATATATGCCGGCACGGAATAACGAAGTTGCTTCGTCTAGCCTTTCACCCGCCGCCTTGATGTATTCCCTCGGAGTCAAAAGAAGATCTCTACGAATGGGGAATGGATGCCTAACGGCGTTCATACGGTTCACGCTATTATTATATGGAAACCGTCGAGTTTTTCAACTAAAAAGCGCCCATACGGGCGCTTTTCTATAATATACGTATCCTGGCTTAGTAGTTGCGCTTGACCGTGCGGAGGTGCTTGCCGTCGGCGTCGTAGATGTCGAACTCGAGGGGCATCCGGCCGGGGAGGGCGTGGGTGGCGCAGGCCATGCAGGGGTCGTAGGCGCGGAACGCCATCTCCACCATGTTGAGCTTGCCCTCGTCGACGGCGCCGCCCTTGATGACGCCCCGGGCGGCGTTGCGTACGGCGAGGTTGATGCCGGCGTAGTTGTGGGTCGTCGCGACGATGAGGTTCATCGCGGTGACGATGCCGTTGTCGTCGGTGTCGTAGTCGTGGATGAGGTGGCCGCGCGCGGCCTCGATGGTCCCCACGCCCCGGCTCGGCGTCTCGGTCGCGAGGTTGCGGACGTGCTCGTCGAGGATGTCGTCGTCCTGCATATACTTAAGCCACAGCTCCGCGCCCTGGGCCCCCTCGATGATGCGGGCCCAGTGGTAGGCCAGGGTGGCGTGGACCGGTTTGCCGCCCAGCGTCGCGTACATCTTCTCGTATTCGGCCTGCGCCACCGGCGTCTGCATCCCCGCAGCGGCGTTGAGGCGCCCGAGCGGGCCGCCGCGGTAGATGCCGGAATCTTTCCCCGTGACCCAGCCCTGCCAGCCGACGTTCTTAAGGTACGTCACCTTAAGGTACGTCCACGGCTCGACGCGCTCCGATATGTGCTCGAGGTAGTCGAGGCCTTTATACTTCGCGAACTCGTTGCCCGCGGGGTCGACGATGCGCGTCCAGCCGTCGTAGAAGTCCACCTTATTCTCGTCGTTCACCAGGCCGATGTAATACGTCTGCTGGCCGCCGTAGATATCGGAGAGGACCAGGTCCACGTATTCCTTGTTCTTGAGGACGACGTCGTCGAAGAGCTGGAACGTGAACTTGGAGAACTCGACGGCCTCTTCGGCGTGCTTACGCATGGTCTCGCGCGTCTCCGCGTCGAGCGGCCTCGAAATGCCCCCGGGGAGCGCGATGATGGGGTGGGTGCGCTTGCCGCCGAAGTACTTCAGGACGTCGATGGCCTTGGCGCGCATCTCGATGACCTTCTTGCCCGTCTCCAGGCCGACCTTGCCGATGACGCCCAGGATGTTGCGCTCCGCCGGGTTGGCCGTCGGCCCCACGACGAAGTCCGGCGCGGCGAGGTAGTAGAAGTGCAAGAGGTGGTCGTAGAAGTAGTAAGAATTGTAAATCATCCGCCGGAGTCGCTCGCCGTTGGGCGGCAGCTGGACTTTGTAGACCGCGTCACATGCCTTCGCGCCTGCGAAGTGGTGGACGAGCGGTCAAACGCCGCAGATGCGCGGCACGATCCGGGGGACTTCCTCCACCGGCCGGCCGACGCAGAACTGCTCGAAGCCGCGCAGCTCCGGGATCTGGAGGTACGCGTTCGCGACGTCGCCGGCGTCGTCTAAAAAGATCGCGATCTTGCCGTGCCCTTCGAGGCGGGAGATGGGGTCGATTTCGATTTTCTTCATAACGATACTCCGTAAGAACCGGTTCCGTACGAGCTTATATTATCTAGCGGCGCGTCGCGGGCCGCCGCTATTTGTCGCCTTTGAGTTCGCCGCGCTGGACGCCGAGCATAGACCTCGCGAGGCCGAAGCGGTAGAAGTAACCGGCGGGGTCGTCCAATTGGCTCAATATCCTTTCGGCCTCGTCCCGCGTGTCCGCGACGACGATGGAGGCGATGGCGGAGGCCAGTTTGGCCCCCATATCGTTGACGTTGTCGGTGGGGCCGAAGCAGCCGCGGCACGCCTGGCCCGCGACGATGCACGCCGCCTCGCAGCCGTCGCGCGTCGCCGGCCCGCAGCACATAATCCCCTGCTCCAAGAAGCATTTCTTGGGGTCGTTCTCGACGAGGTGGATGCGCTTGAACGCGGTGACTTGCTTCTCCTCGGTCCGCTCGCGCGGGCACTCGTCGCACACGGCCTTGGTCCCGGCGATGACGGTCCCCTTGGGGGGGAGCTCGCCCTTCGCGACCGCCTCCACCGCGGCGATTATCCACTTCGGCTGCGGCGGGCAGCCCGGGAGGTAGTAGTCGACGTCGACGACCTGGTCCAGCGCGTAGGTGCGCTCCATCGCCCGCGGCAGCGTAAGCTCGCCCTCGGGGGCGTCGTATTTCAACTGCGGCCGCGTCCCCTCCGGGTTCACCACCGACGGAACGGTGTCGTACATCCGATGGGCGAGCTCCTCCGTGGTCCAGAAGTTTCCCAAGGAGGGGATGCCGCCCATCTGGGCGCAGGCGCCGAAGGCCACGAGGACCTGGCTCTTGCGGCGCATCTGTTTCGCGTGGTGAACGTCGTGGTCGTTGCGGACCGCGCCGTTGAAGAAGCCGACGGTGATGCCGCCGTCCGGGACGGCCTCCAAATCTTTATCTTTGAAATCGAGGGCCGTAGGCCAATAGACGATGTCGGCGAGCTCGGCCACCTTTAGGATAACGTCGTCGATGTCGACGACGGCTATCTCGCAGCCGCCGCAGCTTCCGGAGGGCATGAAGGCGAATTTGAATTTCTCAGGCATGGACTTCCTCCCTGGCCACGGCCGCGTCCACGACGCCCCTGGGCAACGGCCCCAACTTCCGTATCTGCTCCGTGAAATCTTTTACCGTCTTGGCGAACAGTTGGGCTTCCGAGGCGCTGACCCACTCCAGGCGCAACCTTTCGGGGTTAACGCCCATCTGGCGCAACACCTTCTTGAGGAGGGTCACCCGCCGCAGCGCCTTGTAATTACCTTCCTGGTAATGGCAGTCGCCGGGGTGTCAACCGCTCACCAGGACGCCGTCGGCGCCGTGGGCGAACGCGTCCAGGATAAATTGCGGGTCCACCCTACCCGAACACATGACGCGGATGCTGCGCACGTTGGGCGGATACTTGATGCGCGACGTCCCGGCCAGGTCCGCGCCGGCGTAGGCGCACCAGGTGCAGAGCAGGCCCACGATTTTGGGTTCGAAAGTCTCCGCCATCAGGACAACACCCCTTCGATCTCCGCCAGGATCTGGTCGTTCGTGAAGTGGCGCTGGTTGGCCGCGCCGGTGGTGCAGGCCGCGACGCAGGTGCCGCACCCCTTACACAACGCCTCGTTCACCGCCGAGACCTTCTTCTCCTCGTCGAACGATATCGCGGTGTACGGGCAGAGGCCGATGCAGATCTTGCAGCCGCAACAGACGTTCTCGTCTATGACCGAGGTTATGGGTTCTATTTCGACGATGCCTTTATCCATCAGGACGAGGGCCTGGGCCGCCGCGGCCGAGCCCTGCGCCACCGCGTCCGGGATGTCTTTGGGGCCTTGGCACGCGCCCGCGAGGAAGACGCCGTCGGTCGTCGTGGAGACCGGCGCCAACTTGGCGTGCTTCTCGGTGAAGAACCCCTCGGCGCCGCAGCCGATGCCCAAGGTGCGCCGCACTTCGTCGGCGTCTTCCCGGGGCTCGAGCCCCGTCGCCAGCACGACCATGTCCACGGGGACGCGGCGGTACGCCCCGATGAGCGTGTCCTCGCAGCACACCACGAGCTTGCCCTCCTCCTCCGGCCGCTCGGCGACGTTGGTGACTTCGGCGCCGCGGCCGCGGACGAAGAAGACCCCCTCCTCCAGCAGCCGGTCGTAGAATTCCTCGTACCCTTTGCCGAAGGTCCGCATATCGATGTAGAACTGGAACACCTCGGCGTCGGTCTTCTCCTTGAGGAGGTGGGCGAACTTGAGGGAGTACATGCAGCACACCCGCGAACAGTACCGGTTATAATTTTTATCGCGCGAGCCGACGCAATGCAGGATGGCGATGGACTTGGGTTTCTCGCCGTTCTCCATAAAGACCTCGCCTTCGGTGTAGCCGTCGGCGCGGTTCATCAGTTCGAACTCCAAGCCCGAGACGACGTTGGGCAATATGCCGTAGCCCAGCTCCCGGATGCGGCGCGGGTCGAAGGGTTTGAAACCGGTGGCGACGATTATGGTTCCCACGTCGAGCTCGAGTTCCTCCTCCGGGGCGTCGAGGTCGATGGCCTCCTTGGGGCAGATGTCCTCGCAGATGCGGCACGCGTCCAACCCGTTCTCGGCCTGTATAAAGTGAATGCACTGCGTCTTGTCGACGTACGGGACGTTGGGGACCGCCTGCTTGATGGGGACTTTGATGGCGGCGTTGGGGGCGAGGGTCAGCTCGTCGTGCACTATGCGGCGGCCCAGCCGGTCGAGGGCGGTAATGGCGCCGGTGGGGCATACCGAGGCGCACGAGCCGCAGGCGATACAGTTGTCCGACGGACGGCCGAAGGGCGGCGCGACCTCGGCGTCGGCGCCGCGCTGGACGAGGCCGATGGCGAAGGCCTGAACCCGCTGCTCGCAGATCCGGTAGCACAGGCCGCACAAGATGCACTTCTTCGGCTTCTCTTCGATCGCGAACTCCCCGGCGGCCTCCCCCGCCGCGGCCTCCGCCGCCGCCGGCTCCTTCGGCTCGGGAGCGAAACGCGACTTCTCGATGCCGTACTCGGCCGCCATCTCGCGCAGGACTTCGGCGTCGGGCGCCCGGGCCCATAAGAGCTCCAGGACGACCTTGCGGGCCGCGCGCACGTCGGCGTCGTCGGTAACGACCTTCATCCCCTCGGCGGCCCGCAGCGTACAGGCCGTGGTAAGCCGCGAGGCGCCGTTCTCCGACACTTTCACGGTGCACATCCGGCACGCGCCGTAGGGCTCGAGGAAAGGCACGTAGCACAACGTCGGGACGTCGACGCCGGCCGCCTTACACGCCTCGAGGACGGTGGTGCCCTCCTCCACCTCGGCCGCCTGGTCGTTAATCGTGAACCTAACCATCTTGCCTCCTAAGGGGCAGGATATTCGCTACGTCGGCTTTTGCGCCGAAGTGGCGTCGCAGCGCAAGCAACGTTTGGCCTCGTCCATCGCGCGCTCGTCCGAAAGACAAAGGTCCACCTCGCCGAAGTCGCTCACGCGGTCCGGCGCCGAGCGACACGGGACGCCGGGCCGCGCCTTGATGGTCTCGAGCTCCTCCTCCGTCATCTGGTACGTCGGGACCTCGACCGTCGGCCGGGTAGGTTCGTACGCGGCCTGGAGCGGTTCGCCGCGCAGGTATTTGTGGATCATCGCCGCGGCGCGTTTGCCCTGGCCCATGGCCCCGGTCACGGTGTACGGCCCGGTCACGACGTCGCCGCCCGCGAAGACGTCCGGCGCCGCCGTCTGCAGCGTCTCCGCGTCCGCGACGATCGTCTTCCACGTGGAGACCTCGACCGTAGGGGAGCCCGCGAGCCAGCTGAGGTCCGGCTCCTGGCTGATGGCCGGGATGAGCGCGTCGAGCTCGAGGGTGAACTCCGAGCCTTCGACGGGTACAGGCCGCCGGCGGCCGCTGCGGTCGATATCGCCCAACTCCATCCGCAGGCACTCCACCGCCGTCATGCGCCCTTGCTCGGTGAGAACCCTCTTCGGCGCCACGAGCACGTGGAGCTGGACCCCCTCGTCGAGCGCGGCGTCGATCTCTTCGTGCTGGGCCGGCATCTCCTTGCGCGTCCGCCGGTATAAGATATGGACTTCGGAGGCTCCCATCCGCAAGGCGGTCCGGGCGGCGTCGATGGCCGCGTTGCCGCCGCCGACTACGCCCACCCGGTCGCCGGGCTTCCGGCCCCGGCCCAGGTTGACGTCGCGCAGGAACGCGACGGCGTCCATCACGCCCTCGGCGTCCTCGCCCTCGATGCCGAGCTTCAGGCCGACGTGGGCGCCGGTCGCGACGAAAAACGCCTTGTAGCCCTCGGCGCGGAGCCCGTCGAGCGTTACGTCCTTGCCGACGGCGGTATCGGTTTTTATTTCCACCCCCGCCCGTTTTACGTTCTCGATCTCGAACGCGAGGATGTCCCGGGGGAGGCGATACTCCGGAATGCCCACGGCCAACATGCCGCCCGCGACCGGCAGCGCTTCCAAGACCGTCACCGGGTACCCCTTCGACGCGAGCTGGTAGGCGCACGTAAGGCCCGCCGGCCCCGCGCCGATAACGGCGACTTTCTCGTCGTATTTGGCCGCCGGCGCCTTCTTCGGCCGACCGTCCTTGCTCTTTCGGGCGTAGTCGGCGGCGAATCGCTTCAGCGCCCGGATCGCGATGGGGTCGCCCGAGTCGCCGGAAGTGCACTTAAATTCGCACGGGTAATGGCAGACGCGGCCGCAAACCCCCGGAAAGGGCGAGGCGTCCGTAATTACCTCGTACGCTTTATCGAATCGCCCCTGGGCGATAAAGCCGATGTACGCCGGCGGGTCCATGCCGACCGGGCATACGTGGTGGCACGGCGCCGAGATAAGGGCTTTACATACCGCGCCGGGGCATCTCTTTTCCTTGATGTGAGCGTCGTACTCGTCGCGGAAATAGCGGAGGGTGGTGAGCAAGGGGTTGGCCGAAGTCCGGCCCAAGCCGCAGAGAGAGGTTGCCTTGATCGTCCGGGCCAGTTCCTCGAGCGTCTCGAGGT
>CAZLXP010000017.1:24477-33965 GCA_964563535.1 uncultured bacterium
CCCTGCCGTCTCCCTTGGTGATGCGTTCCAATATTTGCAGGAGGGCCGGAATGCCTTCCCGGCAGGGGGTGCATTTGCCGCACGACTCATCCTTGCAGAATGAGAGGAAGTACCGGGCCATCTCGACCGGGCAGGTGTGTTCGTCCATGACGATCATGCCGCCCGAGCCCATCATCGAACCGGCCTCGGTTAAGGCGTCGAAGTCGATGTGGAGGCCGAGTTGCGCCGCCGGCAGACATCCCCCCGAAGGCCCGCCCGTCTGGACGGCTTTGAAATCGCGGTCGCGCGGGATGCCCCCCCCCACGTCGAATATAATTTCGTGCAGCGGTATGCCCATCGGCACTTCCACTAAGCCGGTGTTCTTGACGTTGCCGACGAGCGAGAATACCTTCGTTCCTTTGCTGCCTTCCGTGCCGACGCCGGCGAACCAATCCGGGCCCCGGTTGACGATCACCGGGACGTTGCCCCAGGTTTCGACGTTGTTTATTACGGTAGGTTTACCGAAGAGGCCCTCTTGCGTCGGGTAGGGGGGCCGCGGCCGGGGCATGCCCCGCATCCCCTCGATCGATTGTAAGAGCGCCGTCTCCTCCCCGCACACGAACGCCCCCGCGCCCCGGGCGAGGTCGACGTCGAAGGCCAGCCCGGAGCCGAGGATATTCTCACCCAACAGGCCCGCCTCGCGGAGTCTCTCGATCGCGACCGTCAGCACCTCGATGGCGTGCGGGTACTCGCGCCGCACGTATATATAACCCCGACGCGTGTTCCCGATGGCGTACGCGCCGACCATCATACCTTCCAATACGGAGAACGGGTCCCCCTCCAAAACGCTCCGGTCCATATAAGCGCCCGGGTCGCCCTCGTCGCCGTTGCAGATAACATATTTTTCGTCTCCCCCGGCCGCCCGGCAGAACCCCCACTTCCTTCCGGTGGGGAAACCGCCCCCTCCCCGGCCCCGCAGGCCCGACTTCGTAATCGCGTCGACGACCTCTTGGGGCGCCTTGTGGTGCAGCGCGTCGTACAGGCCGAAGAAACCGCCGCGGGCGATATATTCGTCGAGCTCGGTAGGCCGGATAAAGCCGCAGTTGCGGAGCACCACCTTCAACTGACGGTCGAAGAAGGGCGTCTGGGCGTAAACGGGGACGGCGCGGAGGTCGCCGTCGCCCCGCGACACGTCGTACTCCTTGGTCGACCCGTCCAGAATAAACTCCTCCGCTTCCATCCGGCACAACGCCCACTCGGCCTTTTCTTCGCCGCGGGCCAAAGCGGCCACCAGGGCCTCCGCTTTTTCCGGCGTAATTTCGCGGTAAATCACCCGGGGGTAACCGGGGCGCCATACGTCAACCAACGGCTCCGCCGCGCAATAACCTATGCACCCGACCGCGACGATCTCGGCGTCGTAACCTTCCCGCTCGGCCGCGTTCATTAAAGCGAGGATTACCTCCGCCGCGCCGTTGGCCTGGCCGCACGTCGCGGCCCCCACCGCGATGCGGGGCTTATCCGGATAAAGCGCCGCCAAACCCCTATCGCGGGCTTTTTGTAAATCGCTCAACTCGTTAAAGCTCATATTACTCACCTTCGCCGTCGGTATACCCGGGTGAGCGCGCAAGGTTATTACGCTGCCGCTTTTACTTTTTCTTCCTCGACCTTGGCCTTCAAGTTCCTAATAAGCTCCGAAGCCTTCTTCGTCGTGATGTGGCCGTGGTATTCGTCTTTCACTACGACGACCGGCCCCAGCGCGCAAGCGCCGAGGCAGTGGACGTTCTCCAGCGAGTACGTCCCGTCGTCCGTCGTCTCGCCCGGTTCCACCCCGAGCTCGTCGATGACGGTCTCGAGGATGCTCCGCGAGCCGCGGACGATGCACGCCGTCCCCGTGCAGACCTTGACGTGGTTGCGGCCTTTGGGCGTGGTGGTGAACGCGTTGTAGAAAGTGGCGGCGCCGAGGATGCGCTCGAGAGGGATGGCGAGCTTCTCGGAGGCCATGACAATTACTTTCTCGGGGACGTAATTGAACTCGTCCTGAATATCCAACAAAAGTTCGATCAAGCTCCCCTTGGTCTGGCGGAAATTTTCCACCAGCGTCTCCGCCCTTTCCATGTCAATCGCCATATCTCATCCTCCCGCGGCCGCGGCGTCTGCCGGTCGGGGGCTATTCGCCCGCCGCGGCCCGGATTTTCTCCTTGTCCTCCAGTTTCTTGGCCTTTATCGTCGTCCCCTCCACCGCCACGATAAGCTTGGAGGGATACGGAATGCGCGGGCAGTACGTCCAACAATCGCCGCAGCTGTTGCATTTCTCCAGGTCGACGCACCGCGCCTTCTTTTTGACGGTGACTTTGAAGTTGCCGACGAAGCCGTCCACGTGGGTAACTTCCGCGTACGTCAACAGCTCGATATTGGGGTGGACGCCGACGTCCACCATCTTCGGCGTCAGGATGCAAGCGGCGCAGTCCAGCGTGGGGAAAGTTTTGTCGAACAGCGCCATATGGCCGCCGATGCTCGCCTCGCGCTCCACCAAATACACTTTCTTACCCGCGTCGGCGATGTCGAGGGCCGCCTGGATGCCGGCGATGCCGCCGCCCAGCACGAGCGCCGCCGGCTTAACCTCCACCAGCATCGGCGTCAGCGGCTCCTGGAGCGCCACGCGCCGTACCTCGCCCCGCACCAGCTGCTGGGCCTTCTCCGTCGCCAGCTTCCTATCCTCCGACACCCAGGATACGTGCTCGCGGATGTTGGCCATCGCGAACAAATACGGATTGAGGCCGGCGTCGGCGCAGGTCCGCCGGAAGGTCCGCTCGTGCATCAAGGGGGAACACGACGCCACGACGACGCGGTTGAGGCCGAGTTCGCGGATGTCTTTCTTGATGAGCTCCTGGCCGGGGTCGGAACACATGAACTGGTATTCCCGCGCCGCGACGACGCCGGGCAGTTTCGCCGCGTCCGCCACCACCGCCGGCACGTCGACCATGCCCAAGATGTTGTGGCCGCAGTGGCATACGTAGACGCCGACCCTCGGTGCTTCCTCTTCGCCGGCCTTCGCTTCTTCTTCCGCCGCCATAGTCACCTCCGGCTCAGATTATCTTCGCCAACAAGGCGTCGGGGGACACCCGGTGGTTATCGATCTCGAGGTCGCCGGGCGGGATGCCCATGGCGAGCCCCACGACCTGGGTGAAATACAATATCGGGATGTTGAATTCCGCGTTCCAATAATCGCCCGCTTCCTTTTGGAAGTTGTCGAGGTTGAACTGGCAGAGCGGGCAACAGGTCACGATGGCGTCGGCGCCGTTATCCTTGGCGGACTTGAGCAACAGGCCGATCATCCGCGCCGCGATCCCGGGCTGGGTGGTGATGAAAGTCCCGGCGCAGCACCGCGTCTTCACCGGGTAGTACGCGACCTGAGCCCCCAACAATTTCAGGTAATCGTCGAACTTGGTGGGCATGCCGTAGTGGTCGAATTCGTTCTTGGGCCGCACGATCTGGCAGCCGTAATACGGCGCCAGCCGCACCATCTCCAAGTTCCTCGTGATCTTGGATTTCGTCACGTCCTCCGGCACGTCGTTGATGTAGATGTCGAGGAGGTGCCGAACTATGACCTTGCCCTCATAATGCCTGCCGACGGCGCTCAGGCCGTCGTTGACCAGGTCCCGCAACCTGGGGTCGTCGGCCATGTAATGCACGGCGTTGTTGAGGACGGCGAAACAGGCGCTGCACGGGGCCGCCACCTGGACCTTGCCGTTCTCGGCCATCGTCTCCGCTATCGCCAAATTGCGGCTCGCCAGCGAGAAAGCCTCGACGTGGTCGTAAGACATATAGGCCGTGGCGCCGCAGCAGTTCCAGTTTTCGATCTCCCTCAAATCTACGCCCAGCGCCGGCGCCGTCGCGGCGACGGACGCGCCGTAAGGCTTAGCGGTGGCGTCGAGCGAACACCCGGGATAATACGCGTACGTCGTCACAGCCGCATCGCCGCCCCTTCGCGGTACCGCGCGATGATTTTTCGGACCTCGGCCGCGCTTTTAGATTTCTTGGGAAGCAGCTCGAGCCGGCCGGTTCTAAACAGGCTTAAACCCATGCCGGTATATTTAACCGCGGCCAATAAGTTGGTGGAGAGAAAATATTTCAAAAGAAGCCACACTTCGTTGCTGCGGCCGAGCCAGCGGATGTTGCCGGCGAACTTCTTCGCCAAAACCTCCGCCCGCTTCGACGCGGGGTTTTCGAAACCCCCGCGCATGGCCATCTGCTTCAGCTTGTAGAAGAAATCGGTCAGCTTGATCTCTTTGGGGCATACGACGTAACAGGAGTAACACGACGCGCACAACCAGATCATGTTGCTGTTCAGGACGCGCTCGCGGTAGCCGGCGCGGATGAGCGCCATGACCTGGCGCGGCGTATAATCCATGTCCCGGGCGGTGGGGCACGTACCGGAGCACGTGCCGCATTGAATGCACGCCGCCACCGCCTCGCCCCCCGGCATGGCGAGGATTTCTTTTAAAAACCCCAAGTCGGGCGCCTCGCGCCAAATAGCCTTACCTACTTCGGCCATAACGCCTCCTTAGACGTTGTAGCCAGCTCCGAGATTTCGGGATTCGCGCAGCTTCGCGTCGGGCCGCGACGAAAAAGCTCAGCGGCCGAGAAGTCAAAGCCGCCGCGGCGCTCTAAAACCTTAGCACTCAACTTTAGCTCAACAATATCGCGAACTCTAAGGCGGTACCTTTGCCCACCTCGGACGTTATCTTCAGAAAATCTACGTTACCGCGGATATTGGGAAGACCTAAGCCGGCGCCGAAGCCCATCTCGCGGACCTCGGCCGTAGCGGTGGTCCACCCCGGTTGCATCGCTTGTTCGATGTCCGGTATCCCCGGCCCCCGGTCTTCGACGACGACGTATATGCACAACGGCGTCACCCGCGCCCTTATATTCCCCTCCTGCGCGTATACCGTAACGTTAACCTCGGCCTCGAAACACGCTATGGCCGCGCGCCGGACCACCTGCGGCGATACGGCTAATTTCTTGATGAGGCGTTTGATTTGGCTCGCGCCCGCGCCGGCGTTCGCGAAGTCGCCTCCCTTGATGGCCCTTCCGGTCTCGATGCCCTCGTCGGCGGCCGCCTCCGCGCAACCGCTCAATTTCTCAGCGTCCGTTCCCTCCCTGGTCCAGATGAATTCGGCGACGGCCATGATCCGCCGTTATTGCGTTTTTCCGGGGGGAGAATATACGCCGCTCTTGGCCCCCAACTGGTAAACCAAGCCGCACGACTCGTACATCGTCTTGGCCGTTAACATGACGGGAAGGCCCATCTCCCGGGCGTGCTCGACCACCCCGGCCTCGGGCGTCTTCCCCCGCACGAAGCAAATGCCGACCAGGTCTATCATGTCCGCGGCGCGTAATATCTGGATTTTCGCCAAGCCCGTGATCAGAAATGCGCCTTCGTCCCGGCAACATAAAATATCGCTGACCAGGTCGGACGAAATAACGACGCCCACCTCGCGGTCCAACGCGTCTTCGCCGGCCAGCACGTCAGCGGCGAGTTTTTCGGCTACGTCGCGGAGCCTTACGACCAAAGGGGAGAACTCCTTGCGGGCGCTTTAGAACAATCTGCTACGTTTTTCACAAACTTTTATATAAACCCGAGCCAGCCTATAATAAATCGTCGGCTACATAGGGGAAACCAAGGCGTTATTCTAAAAGAACGGCTTAGAAATGTCAAGTATTTTTTCCCCGGGCGCCATCTCCCGACCGGCCGCGACGGCCGACAACTCGGGCCCTTACCCCTTAATTACCCCGAGCGGCTCGAGGCGCGCCACCGCCTTCGATATGCCGGCGTTCGCGACGACGTCGACGACGTCGCTCACGTCCTTATAGGCGTCGCTCATCTCCTCCGCCAGCGTCTTGGGCGAGCGGCACACGATCTCGATGCCGCGGTCCTCGAGCTCGCGGGTGATGGAGCGGCCTTTCGCCTGCCTCGTCGCCTCGTTGCGACTCATGACGCGGCCGGCGCCGTGGCAGGTCGAACCCCACGTCTCCGCCATCGCGCGCGCCGTTCCCACCAGGACATACGACGCCGTCCCCATGTCGCCGGGGATAATGACGGGCTGGCCGAGGGCCCGGTAGGCGTCGCCCAGCTCGGCGTGGCCCGGGCCGAAGGCGCGGGTGGCGCCCTTGCGGTGCACCAACAGTTTCGCGGGGCGGCCGTCTACGTCGTGGGACTCGAATTTAGCGATGTTGTGGGCGACGTCGTATACGAGGTTCATTCCCAGGTTGCGGGGGGAGGTACCCAGCACTTTTACGAAAACCTCCTCGGCCCAGTGCATCATTATTTGCCGGTTGGCCCAGGCGTAGTTGGCCGCGGCGTTCATCGCCCCCAGATAACCCCGGCCCTCGGCCGACGTTATCGGCGCGCAGGCGAGCTGCTGGTCCGGGACCGTTATCTTGTAGCGGGCCATGGCGCCGCGCATCACCTTGACCCAATCGTCGCATACCTGATAGCCGAGGCCGCGGGAGCCGGAATGGATCATGAGGGTGACGCCGCCGGCCTCCAGGCCGAAGGCCCGCGCCGCGTCGTCGTCGAAGACCTCCACCACCCGGCCTATCTCGATGAAGTGGTTGCCGGCGCCCAGCGTCCCCAGCTGCGGCCGGCCTCGCTCCAGCGCCCGCGCCGACAGCGCGCCCGGGTCGGCGTCGGCCAGCGAGCCGCCGGCCTCGGTGCGCTCCAGGTCGGCCGCGGCCCCCAAGCCCTGCGCCACCGCCCACCGCGCGCCGTCCCGCAACACTTTCTTCAACTCGGCCTCGCCGAGCCGCAGCGTGCTCTTGGTCCCTATGCCGCATGGTATGGCATCGTATAGGCCCTGCAGCAGGCCGCGGACCTTGCCGCGCACGTCGCCGACTTTCAGCGACGTGCTCATAAGGCGGACGCCGCAGTTGATGTCGTAGCCCACGCCCCCGGGCGAGACGACGCCGGCGTCGACCCGCATCGCGGCCACGCCGCCGATGGGGAAACCGTATCCCCAGTGGATGTCCGGCATGGCGAGCGAGCGCCCCACGATGCCGGGTAGGGTCGCGACGTTCGCCACCTGCTGCGGCGTCTTGTCCATCCGGACGTGCTTGAGCATCTTTTCGCTGGCGTATATAAGGCCGTCGACGCGCATGCGGCCGTCGTACGACCTCGGCAGCAGCCAACGCCACGCGTCTACCTTCTCCAGCGGTCCTTGCCATTCCTCAGCCATAACGGGCCCCCGTTCACAACACGTATATCTTGACCCCTAACGTCGCCAACGTCTCGGTGAGGCGGAACTGCGCCTCGAAGGGGCCCTTCGTGCCCCCGGCGGGCGGCTGCCGCCACTCCTGCGTCGTCGCGGCGTACCGGTATTCCAGGGCGACGGAGAAACCGCTCGCCGGGGCCGGGAAAAACTCCACGCCGCCCAGCGCCGCCCACCCGGTGCCGAAGCTCGATTTATCGGACAGCACGCGGGAATTCTCCCGCACGATGCGGTCGTAATTCGTCCACGCCACGCCGCCGCCCGCGTACGGTCGGAGCTTCATCTGCCACAGCGGGACCCGGGCGCGGCCGCCGACGAAGAACGTATCGCCCTCGGCCCTCAGCTCCGTAGGGTTCCCAAAATACCCCGCCGCTTCCCAGGGCGGTACGTCGCCGGAGGCGTAGGTATAACCCCACTGCATCTGGGGCGCGACGAGCCAACTCGTCGGTTCGTACGCTACTTCGCCGGAGTACCCGTACCCGGTCCCGCTTGCGGACCAGCGCTCGTGGTCGTTCGCGCTGTGGCAGCCGCCGACGTTGAACCCGAAAGAAACGCGGCCGGGGAGGTCGGCGGCCATGGCGCCTGCCGCCGAGCCCGCGATAATGAGACATATCATTATGAAACGCCGCATCGCGGCCTCCTATGCGTTAACGTAAGATGAAACGGCGTACGCCGACCGACCAAATCCCCCCGCATACGAACTCCTCAGCCGCGCCGGTTATTAGCGCTGTTATCGCGAGCGTCGTTATAGTAAAATTGCGCCGAGCCTTCGGCCCCCTCGGCCTTTATATTATATTTTAACGCCCCCTCAAGGCAACCTTTTTTATCGGCGACTCATAGATGGCGCGCGAACGACGAGACGACCTAATCGGCGCCTGGCGGGAAAACCTCGCCCGGTGCCTCCGCTGCGGCCTGTGCCGCGAGGTGTGCCCCGCCTTCCGGGCGACGGCCTCGGAGCGCTTCTCGCCGCGGGGCCGCCTCGCCCTTTTGGAAGCGAGCCTGGAGGGCGAACCGCCGGCGGCTGAGTTCGGCGCCGCGTTCTACGAGTCGCTCGCCTATTGCCTGAGCTGCCGCGCCTGCGCGGAGCGCTGCCCGTCGGGCGTGGCCGGGGACGTACTGGTCCTCGCGGCCCGGGCCGCGGGGCTTTGCCGCGGCGGCCTACCCTTCTTTAAATCCTGGGCCTACCGCCTGGCGCTGGGGCGCCCCCGGCTCCTGGCGCTATTGACGCGGCTTCTACACGTCGCGCAGGAGCTCCACGTCTTGCCCTTCGCGCTACGGTCCCTCGGCCTGCCGCCCCGCCTGGCGCTGCCTAAGCTCGAGCCCCGACCGTTCGACGCCGCCTCGCGGGGGCTCTTCCCCCACGCCCCGGGGGTAGAACGGCGCGGCGCCGTGACCTACTTCGTGGGCTGCGGGACGAACTATCTGTATCCGGCTGCGGCTCGAGCCGTCGTCGACCTCCTGAGCCGCGCCGGCTACGACGTAACGGTGCCCCAAGGGCGCCGGTGCTGCGGCATCCCGGCGCTGGCCAACGGCGACGTCGAGCTGGCGCGCAAGCTCGCCGCCCGGAACGTGGAGGCCCTCGCCGGCGACGAGCCGGTAGTCGTCGATTGCGGCTCCTGCGGCACGATGCTCACATATTATTATAACGACGTGCTGGGCGTCGCGGGCGCCGCGGCCTTCAAGGAACGGGTGAAGGATTTTACGGAGTTGGTCCCGCCGGAAGCGATCGCCGCGCGCGCCGGCGGCCGCGTCGCCTACCACGACCCGTGCCACCTGGCGCGGGGACTGGGCGTGACCGCCCAGCCGCGGGCGTTGTTAAATAAAATCAGCCAAGTAGTGGAACTGGAGGCGCCGGGGGCGGTGACCTGTTGCGGCGGCGCCGGCGCCTACGGCCTGACCCACGACGACGTCTTCGCGAAGATAGGGGGCGAGAAGGCCGCGGCGGTGGAGGCAACGGGCGCCAACGTCGTCGCGACCGGCTGCCCGGCCTGCGTCTTCTATATAAACGAGGCGCTGCGGCGGCGGGGGGTCAAGGCCGAGGCGCGGCATACCGCGGAGGTTTTGAACGGGTAGGGGCGCAACGCGTTGCGCCCGCGCGGGTGCCGTTACGGAACGCGGCCGCACGTCCTTGACAATGCCGCCGCCGTCGATTAAAATTTAAGGGGAAAGTAACCGGGTTTAGGAGGTCGAGCGATGAGGGGCGTCGTAGTTTTAGTTTCTGTAATCGCGGCCGCCGCGGCC
>CAZLXP010000018.1:0-33673 GCA_964563535.1 uncultured bacterium
TGCGCTACGGCCACGGCGGGTACTACAACCAGCTCGTCAACCGCATCGACCCCGTCTCGTTCGTGGCGTACCTCGACCCGTTCGGCGTGCGCGTGGCGCGCGAATTCGGGCCGGCGGCCGCGGCGCTGGACGCGGGGGCGGGGCTCGAGCACCAGGCCGTCGTCGCGGCCAGCTGCCGCGTCCGAAACTTCGGCCTGTTCTTTGCGACGGAGGGGAGGACGTACGACCTGAAATCGCTGTGGGATACCCACTACGCGCCGGCTATCCCCAAGTTTTGGCGGCAACTTTATTGGCGCGAGAAAGCGCTGGCGCCCGAGCCCCGGGGCGAGCTGGGTACGTTGGGAGACGCCGTTCACGCGGGCGTGGAGACCTCGTGGAAGTTCTCGGCGTGGGACTTGTACGGCGTCGCGGCGTTTCACGCCTT
Source organism: uncultured bacterium (assembly GCA_964563535.1). GTDB lineage: Bacteria > RBG-13-66-14 > B26-G2 > WVWN01 > WVWN01 > WVWN01. The sequence goes on from CAZLXP010000018.1 coordinate 425, forward strand.
CGCTGACGAGCGCGGCATCGAAAACCCGACCGGCGGCAAACTCATCCAGATTTACCCCGATTTCGGCGTACGCGTGATCCCGGCCCGGTTATGGTTCCGCGGCGCCCTGTTATACGAAGCCTGGCGAGCCAACTACCACAGTACGTTCGGCGACGGCATAGACACGAACGACTCCTTGCTCCTCTTCGGCGAACCGCAATTCTTCATTACCGAAAATTTATTTTTCGGCGCGGGCGGCCGCTACGTCAATCCCAACCGTCGCGCCGGGGACGACCCGAAAACCACCGTTCGGGAAGACACCATACTAAGCGTAGCTTTAATCCCCCACCTGTCGTACGCGCCGAACGAAAGCGTAAAACTCGACCTGACGTACGAAGAGGTTTGGTGGGACCCGAGTTACGACTTAAAAACCACGGAGGATTTTGAAGAAAACCGGGGCCACAATTTAAAACTGGAAATCGAGGCCGTTTTCTAGTATAATCGGTTTAGGTAGAAGTGGCCCGACAAGAGCACATAACGCGCTTGGCAATTTTTTGCGCGGTGGTGTTGGCGGCCGCGGCGCCTTTGGTGGCGGCCGCCGAATTGCGTTATCTTCCAGGCTGGCCCGTAACTACGGGTTCCTACCACGGTTCGTCGCCCGCGGTTGCGGATGTCGACGGCGACGGCCGGCGGGAAATCGCCATCGTCGCCTGGGACGGGGAACTGAATTTATTCAACTCCCGCGGTCAGTCGCTGGCCGGTTTTCCCGTCGCCACCGGCTCTCAACAGGGCGAACGTTGTTCTCCCGCCCTTGCCGACCTCGACGGCGACTTACTATTGGAGGTAATCTCCGTTTTCGCCGACGGCCGCCTCCACGCCTTCGACCGGCGGGGGATACTGGTAGCGGGATGGCCCAAAGACCTTGGCGCCGGGCCCGCCGGGCCCGCGGTCCAAGATTTTACGAGTTACCGCGGCCTCGAAGTATTCGCCGCTGCGGGGGCCAACGTGTACGGCTTTCACGGTAACGGCACGGCTATCGGCGGATGGCCGGTTTCGCTCGAAGAGGCGTCGGCGGGGCCGCCGGCGGTGGGAGACCTAGACGGCGACTACCAGCCCGAAGTAGTCGTCGCGTCCGACCGGAAGGTTTACGCTTTCACCACTTCCGGCGGGGCCGTTCCGGGCTGGCCCGCTACGGTGGACGGCAAGGTCGTGGGCGCGCCGGTATTGGCCGACGTCGACGACGACCGGCGGACCGAAGTTTTAGTGGGCACCACCGCGGGCTCGGCGTACGTGCTCGACGCCGCGGGGGGCGTGCGGGCGGGTTGGCCGCAGTCGCTCGGGCCTAAGCCCGTCACCGTACCGGCGGCCGTGGGCGACGTGGAAGGACGCGGCGAATTGACCTTGGTCTTCGTCGCCGGCGCCACGCACATCGATAGCGCGACTATCGGGGCCTTCGACGCCGACGGTAGGCCGCGGCCCGGATTCCCCAAACAGTTAAACCGCACCGTAGCGGCGGCGCCGTTGATAATCGACGCCGACGGCGACCGCCTTCCGGAAATATTGGTCGCGACGTACGACGGGTCTCTCCTCGCCTTCGAAAAAAACGGCGCGTTAACCGAGGGCTTCCCCCTCAAATTACAAGGGAACGGCATTACGTCGGCGCCCGCGGCTTCGGACGTGGACGACGACGGCTTTATGGACCTCGTCGTGGCCTCCCAGAACGGCTACGTCGAGGTCTGTCGCACCGACGCGGCGTACGACCCTACGGTCAACCCTTGGCCCATGTACGGCGGCAACCACTGGCGCACCGGCAAGTACCTCCCGCCGGCAGCCGCGCGCCAAACGTTCGAACTATCCTCTCGCGGCGGCGGCGTCACCGTTCGTTGGAAAGCGGACCGGCGCGCGGGGCGCCTGGGGTGGGTTATCTTCAAAGGCGTAAAGGACGCCGTCGGCGGAAAGGTCCTCTATTACGAGATTGCGAACGTGGAAGAGCAACCGACCGCTTCTTACAGCTACAACGACGACAAAGTCGACAACGGGGTAATTTACTATTATAAACTCGAAGAGCGCCTCTCCTCCGGCGAATCCTATACCTATGGCCCCAAATCCATACGGGCGGTGGGCGGGGGCGCCACCCAAGCCCGAAGTGCGATAACGAAGTGCTACCCCAACCCCTTTACGACGCAGATTAGCATCGCGTACGAAGTAGCCGAAGTCGAAAGCGGCGAGGCGGAGGCCGTGACGGCGATCGCCGTATACGACATATCCGGCAAACTGGTACGGACCCTGGTCAGCGAGGCCAAAGCCCCCGGCACTTATATCGTCGAATGGGACGGCACCGACAGCCGGGGCGTGCCGGTGGCCAGCGGCGTGTATCTAGCGAGCCTCCGCGCCACCAAGAACGCTCCCCCCTCCACCAGGACGCTCGTTCTTATACGTTAACGTCGGCCGAGCGGCTTACGCCAAAGGGGCCCCCTAAAAGGGCCCCTTTCGCATACCGCGCCCGGGCGCATGTCATTCCGAGCCGTATTTCGCCTTCCACTCGTTTATGGCCGCCTCGACTTCCGCCCGTATCGTCGAACCCGGGGCGAATTTGGGAAGCCAACCCTGAACCGTCTCGACTACGTCTTTGCTTTTCTCGGATGCGGGCTCGAGTTCGATGTATTGTACGTAATGGTAACTGGCCTTTTCCACGTCCTCGAAGATCTTATAGACCGAGGCCAGGTTGTAATGGCAAGCCGCGAAATCGGGGTCGATGGATAACGATTTCTCGTAGGACTCGATCGCGGCCTGGAGAAGAGACTTCCACTCCGGGCTGTCCTTGCCCATAAGCCACAACGTGTTGCCCAGCGCGTAATACCCGTCCTTGTTCGTCGGCCAGGCCGCGACGAACTTCTCGTAGTTCTCGCGCGCCTTGGCGTAGTCGCCGGCGGCGAAGTACGTCCCGCCCAGGCCGTCGAAAGCCGGCGCATACGAGGGGTCGATAGCCAGCGCCTCCCGGTATAAGGCCGCGGCCGCCTCCGTGTTCTCCGGCTCGTCCTTGCGCGAGATAGCAGCTAAACCCACCGGGGCCGAGGGGTAAAAATCGGCCAGGCCGCGGGACTCTTCGAATTGCGGTTCGGCGTCCCCGTATGATTTTTCCTTGAGGTACGCCGCGGCCAAACGCAAATGGCCTTCGGCGAACGCGGGGTCCTTTTCCACCGCGCGTAAGAAGAAGCTGATCTGCTCGCCGGTGTAGTATCGGGACGCGCCCTTGGCGAACCACTTGAACGCCTCCATATCCGAGGTGGGTCGGCGCGCTATGAAACCCGCCGTATCGGCGTCCGCGGCCTCGAGTACAAACCTGGCTGCGTCGTCGACCAACGCGAATAAGTCGTCTACCGTCCCGGCGAACTCCTTCGACCGTCCTTTCGGGATAACGGCTACCGCTTCCGCCACGCCCTCGGCCTTCTTGTGCATCTCGGCCCTTATTTCTTCGGACCGGCGCTTTTTCTCGTCCAAGTTAATCGCCGGGGCCGTAAGAACTCGGGACAACTCCTCGGCCAGTCGGGATAACTCCTCCAACCGCGGCTGGTTTACCTCGACGGCGAAATCGCCGGGGACGGCGCCCCTCATCTCCACGCCGATTTCGGCTATCCGCTTACCCCTCGCCGCCATTTCGTCGCGGAGCTGGGCCGCGCGGCCTTTCTTCTCGTCCCAAGCGCGCGAGGGGTCCGTCATAAGCGCCGTCAACTCCCCGGCCAATTCCGTCAGCTCGCCGCTCAAGCGCTCCAGTTCGGCCTTACTCTCGTCCAAACCCTCGAGCTGGGGGACGCGGAGCGCTTCTTCGCCGACGGGCCAAACCCTTACTTTAAACTCGACCGTCTTGTCGTCTTTGAAGAAAGACCCGGCCACGACGTGCGTCACGCCTTCTCGCCGCGCGACGTCGCTAACGTCGCCGACGGGGGTATCCGGCGCGAGTTCGATATCCCGCCGTTTTTTTAGGGCTAGCGCCAGGTCGGCCCGCGATACGAGATTGACGGCCGCGGAACGCTCGAGCGCCAGCTCCAACAAAGCGGCAATGCCGTCGCCGAGCCACGGCATCGGCGCCTCGACGTCGAACGGCATGCCGGGAACGGCGGGCAATTCCGCGCCGCCGCCGGGCGACTCGTCGGCAAAGGGCATAAAGGTCAAAGCGGGCCGTCCGGCCGCGGGCGCTTCCTGCGCCAAGGCGCACGGCGCGGCGGCCGCGATTATCGCTAGTAAAATAAACGTGCGCATCTTTCCTCCTGCGTTGTCTTCGGCGCCGTTGCGCCCTCCCCGCGAAGTATAACAAACGACAATTTAAAATCAAGGCTTCTAAACAAAAAACCCCGCCGGGCGGCGGGTTTTTCTCATGGCGCGAAATACGTCCTAACGGGCTTTAACCCTTTGCTTTTCTTTCGACGGCGGCACCCATCCCCTTTGCTCGACTTGGCCGAATTCGCGATAAGGGTCGGCGTCGTACCTCTTGCTGTACTCGTCCACCTCGGCCTCGAACTTCGCCGCGTAGGCGTCGAGGTCTTCCGCCAGCTCCGTCACGAGCTTGATATTTTCGGGATACGACGGCCGGGCGTTGCCCAGTTGGACGCAATCCCGGAGCACCGACGGGTTATCGATGATGGCGCAAGGCCGCCTCAGGTCCTTGCTGAACGGCTGGCGGTTTCTGAACTGACGGAAGAAGTCGCTCCGCAGACACTCCACCAGCGGTTTGTCGCGGACGTTGTCCACGGTGAATTGGGCGAAGACGCACGGCTCCACGTCGCCGTGGACGTTGATGTGAAAATAGCGTTTGCCCCCCATGATGCAGCCGTCGACGTGGGGGCCGTCGTTCCAGAAGTCCGCGGCGAAGACGGTGCGGGTCTCGCGGATGCGCCGGATGCGCGCGCCCAACGTATACCGCTGCGCCGGCGTCGGCATGAGCGACGTATCGGGCTCGCGGCCGATGGGGATATATGTGAAGTACCACCCCAACGTGCACCCCTTCCGTTCCACGAAATCTACGAACTCCGGGCTCGTTATGGAGTCGAGGTTGTAGCGGGTGCAGGTAGCGCTGAAGCCGAAGCAGATCCCTTCCTTCCTCATGTAATCGAACGCCTCGGAGCACTTCTGGAAGACGCCCTCGCCGCGGCGCTTGTCGGTCTCCTCCTTAAGGCCTTCCAGGCTTATGCACGGCACCAGGTTCCCGGCCTTCGCGATGCGCTTGGCCATCCTCTCGTCTATCAACGTCCCGTTGGTGTACATCTGGAAGCCGATGTCGGCGTGCTTCTCGATGAGGTCCATCATGTCGGGGTGGAAGAGCGGCTCGCCGCCCGAGATGACGATGAGGTGAATGCCGATCTCCTTGGCCTCGGTGAAGATGCGGTCGATGAGCTCCGGCTCCATCTCGTACTTCTTGGGGTATTGCGCCGCGTAGCAGCCGGTGCAGGTTATGTTGCAGCGCATCGTCGGCGAGATGACGAGAAGCGTCGGCGGGTAGAAACCGATCTCCTCCTCGACCTTGTGGCGCTTGTCGGCTCCGACCAGGCCCTCCTTCACCACCAGGTTGGCCAGGAGGCGCCGGCGCACGTTGGGATGGAACTCCTTCATGAAGCGCCGCGCGATCTCCATCAGCGGGTGGTTGATCTCCAGGCGATACTTGAAGCCCTGGATGGCGTCCACCCACAGCGGGTCCGTGGTTATCTTCTCGCCGAGCTTTATTATGCGCTTTAAGTTCTTGTCCGGGTCGCCCTTGGAGACGAGCGTCGCCATCCGATTGATGGTCTGCTCCAACATAAATTCCCGGACCTTGTCTTTTAAGGCCATAGCTCCTCCTGACGCCGGAGCACTCCTTAAACCGCGCCTGGGCGCGACGCATCGTTACCTTGTTCCGCGTCAGTATAACCAATCGGGGCGGCGAAATCAAGAACAAAAGCCGCGGCGAAATTAAGGCAAAAGGCGGCTCGAGCCGCCTTAAGCAAAGAATTTATATCTGAACATCAATTAATAATATAAACCCTTAATCCGGCCCCACGACGACGGCGCGACCCCCGGGTACGTGGCCTCGGTCTCCACTACCACGCGCAACATCAGGTTGGAATAACCGTACGGGCCGTCGAGGGGGGCCCAAGAGCCTTGGTAATAGGCCCAAGAGTGGCGCCGCGGCGTCGGGTTCGTATCCGCCATCAGCGGGTCGCAATTGGGCCAGTTGTAGATAGCGTCGGCCGCAGCCAGGAACGCCGTCCGCGCGAGGGGAAAATCGAGCGCGTAGTCGTACCAGTTCCAGCCGGTCCCCGTCGGCTTGAAGAAGGCGCGACCGCCGCCCGTGGGCCATATTTGCGCGGCCGGGACGCCGCGGAAATCGTAAAGAGTTAGGTATATGCCGTCCCATCGGCCGTTGGGCCACTCGTCGGTAGTATAGACCCGAAACCTTTTAACGGAAACGTGTTTCGTCTTCAACGTCGCGACGTCGACGTCGTTACCGAACCCGTGCATGCCGCTACCGGGCGAGTTTAATACGTACGACGATTTACCATTATCCCACTTCAGCTCAACCTCAGCGCCGAACGCCGAGACGCTAGCCGTCACGGCGAGTCCGAGTAAGATTATACCCCTCATAACTACCTCCTTTCCGCCGGCAAAACCCCGTACGCCACCTCGTATCCGTTAATATTATAACCCCCCCCCCCCGAAAAGCAAACGCTTTGGCTCGCGGAAACGCGCGTGCCTAAAACTCAGCCGCCTTGGCCTTTGGCCCTCCGCGCGCGCGACCGCGCCCACGATACTAGCGCCGGCAGCGCCAGCACGACGGCCACGATGCCTATGGCCCACAGCGGCGGCTCGAAGAACTCCCCGGCCGCGGCCAGGACCGCGTATCGGACGGTCCGACCTATAAACGTCGCCGCGACGTATTTGACGCGCGAGTACTTAGCCGCGATAGCGACCAGCCGCACCAGGTCCCACGAGAAGAGGACGACGTTTACGGCCACCAGCGCCGGAAACGCCACTCGCGAAAAGGTCCTTATGCTGGCCTGCGAGTGTTCGCTTTCCTTTATCTTTCGCAGGAGCTTCGTTTTGAAGATGCTCGAGAAGATTTCGTAATCGAGGAGGTTGGCGAGGGACGTGGCCGCGGCGCCCAAGAAGGCCACCGCGAACCAAGGGTATCCCCGCCCCATATATATCACTACCGGCGTGGCCGGCAGCGGTATAGTATTGGAGGCCAGCGACATATACGCGAAGAAGCGCGCCAGCGCGCGCGCCGCGGCCGGCATCAGGAAGCTCGCGGCAAAAAGCGCGGCCACAAACGCGGCCAACGCCAAGACGTACCTGTGGCGGAGGATTTCGCCTATAGCGCCCACGGGGGATATTAACACGACGCCCGAGCCCGGAAAATTAAAAAGCCGGCGCGGCCCGGCCGGCGCCGGCTTCCGTAAAGGAGCGACCTACTTGACTTCGACGCCCGAAGCCGCCAGACTGGGCTTCTCCGTATCCTTATCGAACCGGACCTTGCCTTCGGCCGCAGTGAGGTGGTATTTCGCGCCCCGCGCGATCTTGAAATCGCCCGCGACCTTTACGTACAGCAAGCTCCCGACGCCGTTGTCCAATTGGAAGCCGAGGCCGTCGTCGTCCACCGTCATGATCTGGCCCCTCACCATAACCGTCTTGCCCTCGAAAGACGCCGGGTTGTCCAGGATGGCGGCTATGGCGGTCTCTTCGGTAATAGTTATCGCGCTGCCGAATTTCCCCGACGGGCTGCAACCGATTATCAGAAAGGCCCCGCTCACGGCAATGAACGATAAGCCGGTTAACAATGCCTTTGGTTTCACGTTTTTACCCCTTTCGGCTTACGCCTTCGGCCAACGGCCGCCGACGCCGAAACTCGTAAAGGGCTACGGCCGCCGCCGCGGCCACGTTCAACGACGAAACGCCGGCGGCCAGCGGGATGGCGACGACGACGTCGCACTCTTTCCTCGCGGCGGCGCTCAAGCCGACCCCCTCGCCGCCGAGGACGAACGCCGCCCCCTCCCCGAATTCGATTTCTCCCATCCGCGCTTCGCCGTCCCCCTCCAAGCCGTACCGCCAAACGCCGACGTCTTTTACTTGCCGCAGGAACTGAGAGACGCTGTTCACCGGTACGACCGGCACGTATTCCAACCCGCCCTCCGCCACCTTCGCCACCGTGGGGGTAACCCGGACCTGGCGCCGGGGCGGGAAGAAAACGCCCCCCGCGCCGAATGCCGCCGCCGACCGAACGACCGCGCCCAGGTTGCGCGGGTCTTCCACGTGGTCGAGCACGACGAACGGCCGCCCGGCTCGCGGCGCCGCCATAAGCTCCTCCCACGCGGGCGTCGGCATCCTGGCGACGTACGCCGCGACGCCCTGGTGAAAATCTCCCCCCGCGAGTCTCGTCAACTCCTGGCTCGAGGTTACGTTCAACTCCGCGCCCACCGCCCGCGCCAGCCGCTTTATCTCGTCGACCGCTCGGCCGGCGCTGTCCCGGTCCACCACCACCGTACGTACTTTGCGGGTCCCGGCCGCGAGCGCCGCCCTGACGCTATTCCGCCCCACGACCACTTCGAACGGCACGCTCGGGCGGCGTTGGCGGCGCGACGCTATCTCGGAACCTCCGCCCCCCGGCCGTGCTCCCAGAGCCATTTGACCGCCGTCTCGCGCCGGGCCTGGTCCTGGCCGGCGCGTTTCAAGTACGCCACGTAATAATCGCCGGCCTTCCCCTCTTCACCCAAATAATTATAGGCTTCCGCTAAGCCGTAATAAGCTTCGACCTGCTCGGCGTCCAAAGCTATGGCTTTCTCGAAAGCGGCGACGGCGGCCGCGGCGTTGCCCTCGCGAAGCTCGACGTTGCCGAGGTTGACGTGCGCCGGCGAAAATTTGGGGTTGAGCGCCAGCGCCCGCTCCGCGGCGTCGCGCGCTTCCGCGATTTTACCTTGCCGCAGGTAGGCGATGGAGAGATTATTCCATCCGTTGGAATTATTCGGGTCCGCGGCGACCGCGCTCGACAACGTCTTGACCGCCATATCCGCGTTGCCCACGCGCAGATACGCCAGGCCGAGGTTGACCTTGGAATCGGTCGAGGGGCGGCGGGCCACGATCCGTTGGTATCGCTCGATGGCGCCGTCGTAATCCCCTCGCAATATCAAAATATGCGCGATCCACTCGTGGGCCTCGACCAGGTTCGGGTCCTGGCTCAGGCTCTTCTCGAACGCCGCTATCGCCTCGTCGTATTGGCCGGCGTTAGCCTTGGCGACGCCGTCGTTGAAGAAAGCCGCGGCTTCGGGCGTCGTCTCCGTCGCCCAGGCCGCGGCCGCTAAAGCTACCAAACCGTATGTGATTAATCTCTTCATTACGCGCTCGCCGACCCCTACCCGCGAACCGTGTTTCCCCACAAACGACGAACTACCCGTTCGCTATTTCCTCCCTGGTCGTTTACGTTGACGCCTTTTTACCATATCGTATCGCCGCATAAATTATATTATAGTCTATCCGGAAAAACCACCAAAAAAGAGGACCCGCTATATGAAACGCGCTAATTGGTTAATATATACGGCGGTGGCGCTAGTCGTCCTTTCGGCGCTGTTGTACCTGCTTCACTTCCTCGTCTTCCGCGACGCCCACCACATCTTCGTCTACTTGTTGGGGGACGTCGCCTTCGTGCCGATAGAGGTCTTATTGGTCACCGTCATCATCCACCGGTTGCTCAGCCACCGGGAAAAACGCGCCCTCCTCAACAAATTGAATATGGTCATCGGCGCCTTCTTCAGCGAAGTGGGAACCGACCTCTTGAAAAGCTTCATCTCCCTCGACGAGGACTTCGACGAAGTCCGGCAAAACCTGCTGGTGAAAAACGGATGGACCCGTCGCGATTTCCTTCAGGCCGGCAAACGTATGGCCGCATACGATTACACCATCGAAACCAACCCCGACGCCCTCGACGACCTCCGGGCCTTCCTCCTCGTTAAAAGGGAATTCTTGCTGCGGCTGCTGGAGAACCCCAACCTGCTGGAGCACGAATCCTTCACCGACTTGTTGTGGGCCGTAACCCACCTCACCGAAGAGCTGGCCCACCGCGACGACGTGCACGGCCTGGCCGCCGCGGACTACGAGCACCTCGCCGGCGACGTCCGGCGGGCGTACGCCCGGACCATCGGCGAGTGGCTTAAATATATGGAACACCTCCAACGGGCTTACCCGTACCTCTTCTCGCTGGCCGTCCGGACCAACCCCTTCGACCCGGCGGCCTCGGCCGAAATAAAATAAAGCCCTGCGGGGGGCCCCTACGAACCTGCGCCGCGCCGTTCGCCGACGCCCGGGTGAATATCGGTCGGCCTCCCCCTTTAACCGCCGCGCGACCTCTTCCGGATAACTATCTCATACCCGTCGTCGGTCTTAGCCATCGAGACCAGCTCGTGGCCGGTCACCCGGCACCAATTCGGGAAGTCGCTCTCCACGCCCGGGTCGTCGGCCAGAATCGTAACCGTATCACCCTCGCCGACCGCCCTTATCGCTTCCGCGGCCTGGGCGATGGGCACCGGGCAGTAGAGCCCTATGCAATCCACCTTTTTATCCGCCATACGAAATCTCCCCCTTGGGGCGGCGCCGGCCTCTAAATAAAGAGCTGGACGTCGCTCTCCACCGCCTCCGCCAGGAAGGTGGCCACGCCGGCGAACTTCTCGACCTCGGGGCGCAAGCTGTCGCGCGGTATCCCCAACGCCTCGAGCGACGTCGTGCAGGCGATAAACTTAACCCCCATGCTCGAACCGAGCTTGATAAGCTCGTCAAGGTTCGCCATACGCGAGTCGCGCATGAGCCGCGCCATCAACCGCCGGCCCAGCCCCCAAAACGAGAACCGGCTCGGGTTCATATAATTGCCGCCGCCGGGGTTTAGGAGGGCGAACGCGCGGCGGAGCGCCCGGGCGCCGAAAAGGCCGACGCGTTTAGGCTCCTCCTCCGGCCTCGGCGCCCGCGCCACGCCGTCTTTCCTGATGGCGTTCAAACCGAAGAACGTGCAGAAGACCGTCACGTCCATCCCCATGGACGCGCCGCCGACGGCGATGTTCATGCACGCCAGCGCCCGGTCCAGCTCCCCGGCGCACAGCACCAATACCATCTTTCGCTTCTTCTCGTTGACCATATATCCCCACCTCATCGCGCACCCGGCGCACGACGGCTCAGCCGCTATCCTTATAACATAATCATAACTATATTTGTCAAATATAAACGCGCTAGCCGCGCCTTTTCACGCCCGCATCGCGCCGCGGTGGCATTTTGAAACGCCGACCGTGCGGCCGGCGTATTACCGAAAATTTAACGGGCGCCTTCCGAGCTAAAGCCGCGCCCGTAAACCTAAGCCGTTGCTACTCAATCCCAATCCAGCCACTCGTCCTCGCGCTTCTTACGCCCACGCCTTTCGGGCGGCGGCGTCGCCCTGCCCGCCGGCCGCCCGGCCCCGGCGCTCCCCGCCGCCAGCTCCGCCTTCAACGCCCGCCAATCCACCGCCAGCTCGGGGAAGCGACGCGCCACGTCGGCGATCACGGCGTCGTCTATCGCGGCCTCGCGACCGAGATAACATAGTACGCGCTGGCGGACGTAACTTCTACCGCCTACTCTCCGGCGCTCGTTCTCCACCAGGTACGCGTACGGCCCTTTGAAGCGGATGAAGGCCACGCTGCGTTAAAAGCCGCCCGCGCCCAGGCTCAGCCGGAACGCCGGATAGGCGGAATCGAAATCGCCCGCGTCCGGCACCACGTATTCCACGCCCAGGCCGAAGCCGAAGTTCTTCGACGCGGCGACGTTAAAGCCGACCAAGCCGGCCAAACCCCACATGTCGTCTAGGCCATCTACCTTCCCGTCCCACCATTTATGGGCGTAAACGAGTCCCAGGCCGGCGTAAGGGTCGAAGCTCTTCGTCAACACGAAATGATAGGTCGCGCGCGGGATGACCGGCACGTAGTTATACGTCGTCTCGTTTACGGTGTAGCGCGAATAGCCGACCTCGAGCGACGGCACGACGTGCTTGTTCACCCAGTAATAACCGTTCGCCGTAAAAAGCGGCGTATACGACGAACCTTCCTCCGGCGGCTTATATACCGCGACGCCCAACCCGAGGCCAAGGCGCCCCGCGGAGGCCGCCGACGCCAGCCCGACGCTTAATACGAGTATAACCGCCATCCGCTTCATTCCGTAACCTCCTGCGCATCTCGCGCGCCCGCCGGCGCCCTGATAGGCCGCGCCGCCGCTAGCCGTACGACGCGAACAGATTATCCCAGCCCGGGTCGCCCTCGTCCACGCCCTCTTCTACCAACTTGAATGCGGCCGGCAACGCCTCCAAGACGTCGCCCGCCACCAGCGACCGCTCGCCCGAAGCCTCCGCGGCCACGTCCGCGGCCAGGCCGTGAATATACGCGCCGGCGCGCGCCGCCGCCGCGGGCGACGAACCCCCCGCCAACAACGCGAGCACGACGCCCGTCAAGACGTCGCCGCTCCCGCCGCTGGCGAGGCCCGGGTTGCCGGTGGGGTTGAGCCAGGTCTCTTCGCCCGGCGCGGCGACCACGCTCAAATACCCCTTCAATATGACGGCCATCCGGGCGCGGGCCGCCAGCTCGCGCGCCCACCGCAGCCGGTCGCGCTGCACGTCGTCGACGGTCACCCCGAAAATTTGCGCCATCTCGCCGGGGTGAGGCGTCAGCACGCCGCGCAGCCGGGGCCGCGTAAGCCCCGCCAGGCCCAAAAGGTATAGGCCGTCGGCGTCCACGACGACCGGGCACTTGACGCGGCGCGTCACTTCGTGCAAAAGCGTCGCGGTCTGGGGGGCGCGGCCCAAGCCCGGGCCGATGGCGGCCGCGTCCGCCGCGGCCAACTTCGCGACTACCGCCGGCGCGGCCTCGGCCGCGAGAGCTCCCTCCGCCGTTTGCGGCAGCGGGTGCGATAGACATTCCAGCGTCGCGGCGTTGAAGATGACGTCGAGCTCGGTCGGAAGGCCGACCTCCACCAAGCCCGCGCCCGCCCGCAGACATGCCTGGCCCGCGAGGGCGGCGGCGCCGCTCATACCGCGCGAGCCGGCCAGAATATAAGCGCGGCCGGCGGCGCCTTTGTGCAAATTCAGCGGCCGCGGCGGCAAGAGCGCCGCGACCTCCCCCACCGCCGGGATGCGGGCTACGTAACCCGGCGCTTCGCCCGACGGCTCGAACCGCAGCTCGTCGATAACGGCCGGCGGAAAACCGACGTCGGCGACATGTATCTCGCCGGCGTAACCGCGGCCCGGGTATTGCAAGAGGCCGATCTTGGGTAAGCCGAGGGTTACGGTGGCGTCGGCCGTTACGGCCACGTTCGGCACCGCCCCCGTGGCCGCATCTATCCCGGAGGGGATGTCGACGGCGACGACCGGCGCCCCGGCCCGCCGCAACGCGGCCGCCACTTCCCCAAAGGCGCCCGTCAAACCGCCCCGGCTGCCGGTCCCCAACATAGCGTCCAGCACGACGCCCGCCCGGGCGACGTCCCGGGCGAAGCGCCGGCGCTCGTATTCCACCGCCTCGCCGCCGCAATTCACGAACAACTTATAATTCACGGCCGCGTCGCCCTTCAGCCGGGCCGCCGGCGTCAGCAAGTGTACGGCGACGTCGAAGCCGGCGTCGGCCAAGTACCTCGCGGCCACGAAACCGTCGCCGCCGTTGTTGCCGGGCCCCGCGGCGACGGCGACCCGGTTCCCTTCCGCCAAGGCGAGCGCTACCGCGGCCGAAGCGGCGCCGGCGCGGTCCATAAGTACCAGCGACGGGACGCCCAAGCCGGCGATGGCGCGGCGGTCTGCGTCGCGCATTTGTTCCGGGGTGACGACCTTCACGTACCGATTATAGGGCTTCGTTTCTGTCAGGTCAAGAACATCTTGCCGGACGACGCCCGATGTGGTATTTTAAAGGTTAAAGATAGATATGTTCGAAATAGAGGTCACATACGCGGGCGGCTCCTACCGCGTTCACGGCGAGCGCGGCACCCTCGCCCGGGCAGGTAAAATCCTGCGGGCCGCGGCCCCGGACGCCCGCCGCGCCGTCGTCGTAACGGACGAACACATTAGGCCGTTATACCTCAAAGCCCTCGTCCCGGCGCTTGACGCCGCGGCCTTCCTGGTGAAATCGGCCACCGTGACCGCCGGCGAGGAAGCCAAAAACGTCGACCAACTCGCCGCCCTCTACCGGGAGTTCGCCGCCGCCGTCGTTAGCCGGTCCGACTTAGTCGTCGCCTTCGGCGGTGGGAGCGTGTGCGACGTCGCCGGGTTCGCCGCGGCCACCTTCAAACGCGGCGTGCCCTGGGCGCTGGTCCCCACGACCCTTCTCGCCCAGATCGACCTGTGCCTGGGGGGCGACGTGGGCGTAGACTTCGACGACGTTAAGAACCAGATCGGCACTAACTACCAACCGTTGGCGGTAGTGGTCGACGGCGAGCTTTTAGCCACCCTCCCGGCTAAGCATCTCTGCGCGGGCCTGGCGGAAGCGGTAAAGTTCGCGCTGCTCGGGGGCGAGGAATTTTTCGCTTTTCTCGAAAATAACACGGCGTCGCTTTTGCGGGCGGGCGCCGAGTTGGACGCCGTCGTCGAAAGGGCCTTGAGGTATAAGGCCTCCGTGCTGGCCACGGACGGAGGGCCCCGTCGCGAGAAATACCTCCTCCGCCTGGGCCAAACGTTGGGGCTGGCCTTCGAAAGCGCGAGCCGTTTCGCCCTCAGCCACGGCGAGGCGTTGGCCGTCGGCCTCGTGTATACCGCGCTCCTCGCGGAGCTGCGCGGCGAAATCGCAACCGAGGTCGTCATCCGCCTCGCGGCCCTCCTGCGCCGCTTCAACCTCCCCACGTACTTGCCGACGTTGAATTTAGACAAAACCCTCGAGGCGTTGGTGGTCGGCAAAACGTTGGCGGGCGGCGAAATCTACTTGGCCATGCCTCGCGGCATCGGGCGAGTTATAGTCGAACCGGTGGCCATACGCGCCGTGGCCGAACTCCTGCCGCAAATCCACCGCCTCGCCCGGGGGATGGCGTAACGCCGCGCGGGCAACGCCGGGTAAGATATACTTGAGGCCGGCGCCCCGGGCGGAGGCGCCCATCCCGCGACGAAAGAACCAAAGAAAAGCGGCGTCTCAAAAATGGCCGTCGAATCCGCGTTATGGAAACTAGCCGAACCTTGCGCACGCGACGGCCTCTTCCCTAAGCCGGCGGCGTTGTCGCGCCCGCTCCCGCGGCGCCGCCTTCATAACCCTTGCCGACTAGGCGCCGGTATGGTAATAATTACGGATGTAGGTTTTTATGGTAAAAAAGCTTAATAAAGATAAACCCTCGTTAACGGTAATATTCCCCACGTACAACGAGGAAGCGAACGTCGTCGCGTCGGTCGAGGGCGTACGGGAAGCGTTGCTAAAACGCTACGACGACGTCGAGGTCATCGTCGTAGACGACGGTTCGACGGACCGAACGCCGGCGTTGGCCGACGAGCTCGCCGCCAAATACGCCGAGGTTAAAACCATCCATCACGACCGCAACTACAAGCTCGGGCGGACGCTGCGCACGGGCTTCGCCGCCGCCACGAAGGACCTCGTCTTCTATACCGACGCCGACCTGCCCATCGACTTTCAAGACATCCACCGCGGCGTAAGCCTACTGTTCCGCGACGGCACGGACGGCGTGACCGGCTACCGCCTCGACCGCGGCGAAAGCTGGTGGCGCGGCGTATACTCCGCCGTGTATAACTGGCTGATAAACGCCGTGTTCCGCCTCGGCGTCGCCGACGTCAACTTCTCTTATAAATTATTCACCCGCGAAGCGATGCGTAGTTTTACCCTCACCTCGGAAGGGTCTTTCGTCGACGCCGAACTGCTGGCCCGGGCCAAACTGGCGAACCTGCAGGTGGTCCAAATGGGCGTCCATTACTTCCCGAGGCGCGCCGGCCGCTCGACGCTGGCCTCACCCGGCGTAATCGTGAAAATCCTGGCCGAGATGGGCCTTTTTTGGTGGGAGGTGTGGCGAAAACGGCGTCCCGGCTCGCCCGGCCGCGGCGATTGAACCGTAAGGTAAAAGGGCCCCGCATCGAACGTTCATAAATCCCGGTTCCGGACTTCCGGATTCGCGACGCGGGCCCAACGGCCCCAATTATTTATGATAAAGGCTTGTTGACGAAAAAGCTGCTGTGTGATAAAATATAATAGCGGCATGCGTTAACCGGCGTTGAATTAACCCGGGACGGTGGCCATGGGATTTCGCCTTTTCGACGTTTTATTCGCGGCGGTGCTGGTACTGGCGGCGGTCGCCGTAGGGGCCGCCTTCTACCTCGTGACGCCCTACCCGGCCGTAATAGTGGCGGCCTTCGCCGCGGGCGCAACGGCGTTTTTATATTTAACGGTGCGCGCCAAATTGGGCGGCATCGTGCGAACGGTCGAGCGGCGACTCGCCAACCAGGAGCGGGAAGCCGCCGAACATCGCGCCGGCCTCAATAAGTCTTTCGCCGACATAGAACGCTTGACCCGCACCATCCGGGAGCAGGTGACGGCGACGAACGAAAAGGCCGCCCGCGACGGCGAGGCGCTGCGCAAAAACGTGAACGACGTCATCGCCCAATTCAAGGCCCAAATCGAGAAGATGGCGTCTACGCTGAACGATACCAAAGGGGTACTGGACAAAAAAGCGGCCGTCCTCCACGAGAGGGTCAGAGAGTTGGAGGACAACCGCGAAGAGACCGCAAGGCTTTTGGCAAACCTCCGGGAGGATTTCGACGTCTTCGCCACCGACGAACACCACTTTCGCGAAATCATAGAGGCCAGCCTGGCCGAACGCGTATCCTATTTGGAAGATTTCATACGCGAGAAACGCAAAAGCCTGCAAATTTAACTGCGGTATGGTAGAGGAAACGAAGAACAACGAAATCCGGGCCACGGTTTTATTCGTGGACATCATAAACTCGACCGGGATCTCGGGCGTGCAGGACGCGGCCAGCTACAACAAAATGCTCACCGAATATCAATCGCTGATGTTCGACGTCATCTTAGACCACGTCTTGCGATACCGCTACGTGCCCCGGGCGAGCATGTCCGGCCGCGGCGTGGACGTGCGCGTCGGCGAAGACTACGAATGGGATATCGAGGGCGACGAGCTGCACGTATTCCTGTATTCGGAAAACACCGAGTACGACGTGCGCTCCGCCTTCCAACTAGCCCTCAAAATGAAATTGGCCTGGCTCACGTCGGACTTCAACTACGCGGCGTTCGAGGACAAGGGGCTCGTATTCGACGTCGGCATAGGCATCCATACCGGGAAAGTAATCCGCGAGACCAAGGATTGGCGCATACGCAGCCGCGACGCCGCACCCCGCATCGACGGCTTCGCGATAAATATCGGGAAGAAAGTGGAGGGTTTCTCGCGCTCGGGCCAGGTCTACAAACTCTTCGTGAGCGGGAACGTTCGCTCCATCCTGGAGCACCACAAGAACTTCGCCGTCAAGTTCTCCTCCGACCGGCAGCAGAAATTGAAAGATTCCGCCATCACCATCGCCATCTTCGAAGTGGTATCCTTCCTCGACCATGAAGTATTCGTCTTCCTCCCGGAAGCCCTCCACCAACGGACCGAGGACCGCATGCTGGAGCTCGTCCAGACCGCCCACTTGCGTCGGGACCTCTTCTGGTTATACCTGTTGGTCATGAGGTATTGGTTAATGGACGTAACCGGCAAGGAAGATTCGCGCGACGCCGCCGACCGCATTATCCGCTTGGGGTCGGCGGTCATGAACTTCGCGTCGCAGCTGAGTAAACCGGAACAGACGTACCTCCGCGATTACCTCTCGTCGGTCAATAACATAATCGCCCTGGCGTATACCGCGCGCGGCCTCGAGTCCGACCAACTCTTCGCCCGGAAGATATTCAATACCACCCTGAGTAAAATAGACCGGCTGAATATACCGGCGCGCCTTCACCTCGCGCGCTACCTCTTGGAAGCGGGCGACTTCAAGGCGGCGACCAAGCATTGCGCCGACATACTCATGCTGGACCCGGGCAACGCCGTCGCCAAAGCGATCATCAGTAAGGCCGCGGGGGAAGCCGCGCGCTACGGCGTCGAGGCGGCAAGGTAAGTATGGGTACCCGGTGCCACAGACTCGCTTTCCTGACGGCCGTCGCGGCGCTCGTCGGCCTCGCCTGGGCCGAAACGGGGCCGCTGCCCAAGGGCGTCATCAAGGCCAAGAAGGACGGGACCGTCCCGACGACGGTTTGGCTCGCCGAGTGCCAGGCGGTCTTCGAAGACTTTTTCGAGGCCCGGCGCGACCTGGACGAGCTCGTCAAGGCGGGCGGCTTCGCCGACGACCCGGGCCGGTTGGAGCAAGCCATTATAAACCAAACGGTCCCGGCCGCGAAGGCCGCGGTCGACTTCTGCACCGCCTACGTCCCCGATACGAAATGGGGCGAGCAACTTCGCCTCGAGATCATCGACGCCACCGTCAGCTCGCTCGCGGCGGACGCCCATATCGTAGAAGTTTTGCAGGGGAAGGCCGAGTCGAAAGCGCCCATCGCCAACGTGCTCCTGGAACAACAGGAGATAAGCAACGACCTCATCGCCCAGGTCCACCAACGCATCCTGAACGCGCCCAAGAAGTACCGCTCGAAACCGGAGGAGTTGACGCCGTCGCGGGAATACTACTTCCAGGACTTCCACTACCGCGCCCGGCCTTAAAATCGCGACGACGATTAAACGCGGACGGCCCAAGATACCAAGGTCGGATAAAATGTATAAATCGGGGCGGTAAAATTGGAAAGGGGTATACGATAACCCGTTTGAAACCCGAGATGGAGCTAAATAATTTGATAGCTAAAAACGCCCCGTGGCGTTAGTAAAAGGGACAAATGAACGAGGTTAAAATGTTAAAGGAAACCGAAATAAAAAAAGAAATCCGTAACCCAAAATTCGGTACTGCCGTTAATTCAATCGACTTCCGTGCCGAAAGGCGGGAAAGTTATTTAGACGTTTACGAAGATACGGGTTACTTACAAACTATGTCTAATAACTCAAACCAAGTGGTTTTCGGTAGGCGAGGTTCAGGTAAAACGCATTTATTAGGTAGTTTCAAAGAATACGCCGAGAAAAATTTACCGAAAACCTTAGTCGTATACGTGGACATAAGGGAAGCAAGCCAATTATATCCGACCGCAGATTTAACGGAACAACCTGCGAAAACAAAGGCCACATCCTATTTTTGGTTATCCGTAGCATTAATTTTCACGAATATTAGACTTTGGTTATTAGAAAAAATCCATAGTACGGGCGAATACGATAAATGGGGTAAAGGGATTTCTACAGCAGATGATTTTTTCGATGCTATTACCGCAGGATTGCTTTCAGAACAGCTAGGGGTATTTAAATTACAAAAAGGTTCGGAACCTTTAGGGTTCTCGAAACCGGAACTAAAAAAACCAAGGAGACTTACGGTAACCCAATATTTCGAATCTCTTCTTGAAGAAATTGGATACGATAACCTATTAATAATTATAGACGAATTCTCAAGCTTACCACAAACCGTTCAACCTTATTACGCGGACGCTATAAAAAAGGCCCTAACGACTTCGCACCGGGTTGGCGTAAAATTAGGGACGATAAGGTATAGGACTAATTTTCTGATAGAAGAAGAATCCGGTGATAAATACGGTTTGGAAGTCGGTGCGGATATATTCGGGGACGTAGATTTAGACGATATAAACCTTTGGGAAAAAGACCAAGAGAACTCGATAAAGTTTTACCTAAATTTACTTACTAAGCACATTAATTTCGAATTAAAAAAAATAGAAGAAGATGCAGAAGTATTAAAAACTTTTTCCGACCCTAATAACATAATAAAGATATTCGCTTCCCAGAGTGCATTTCTAGAATTGGTTAGGGCGGGAGAAGGTATCCCCAGGGACTTCTTGAATGTATTCAAAAGAGCGTACCGGATTTTTTTGGCAGACGCGGAAAGCTCAAGTATACGTATTAAACATATAAGAAAAGCCGCACTAGATTGGTACGAACAGGATAAAATTTCGAATATCGAAAAAATATCTAAAGAATACAGGTTATTAGTAGATATCATCAACGAAGTCATTGGAAAATTTAATACAAAAGCTTTCCTAATGCCTTCCGATATAACTAACGACGCTGGTATCCAACGCCTCGTAGATTTAAGGTTATTACATATAATACACAAAGGTTGGTCTTCAAAGAAATATCCCGGTAAACGGTACGATATTTTTTCTTTAGATTATGGGAATTTCATCCGGCTTTTAGACGCGGGTAATGCAAAAAATATACAACTAAAATTGTACGAGGAATACCTCTCTAAAGATTCTTGGCCGGATGACGCTCCGTTACCCGATTTAGACTTACGTTCTATAAGACGCCGTATATACGAACCTAACGAAAAATTCACCAATTGAAGATAAAATGGTTATAAAAAAAATAGACGAATCAATAGCCTTTTTAATTTCGGCCGGAGGGCCCCACCACCTCCTCGAGCTCGGCCTGGCCGGCGTCGACGTGCCTCGAGCCAAAGCCGAACTCGTCGCCGACTTAGCCGCGACCCAAAACGACGACGGGTCCTTCGCCGGCACCCGCGCCCCGGGAGAACCGGGGAGCATCCCCGTTACCGCCGCCATGGTGGAACTGCTCAGCCGGGCGGGGGAAGGCCCGGCGACGAAGGAGGGCGCGGCCTGGCTGGCGACGATGCAACGCCCGGACGGCGGCTTTGGCGAGAACCCGGCGCTGGCCGCCAACCTCAAGCCCGAATGGGATTGGTTCTCGAGCCAAAACGCCGTGACGTGGATTACGGGCGACGCGATCGTGGCGCTCGCCGCGGCAGGAGGTTTCGACGAAAATATAAATCGCGCGCGTTCCCTCTTGCTCCGCGCGCGAAATAAAGAAGGCGGCTGGCCCGGCCAGGTAGCCGCCGATTACCCCGACCGAACGGACCTATGGACCATTTCGGGCGTCGTTCGGGGCCTTCTGGCGGCGGGCATCGCGCCCAACCACGACGCCTTCGCCGGCCTCCCGGCGGCGCTGGCCCGCCACCAAGAACGCTGGCGCAACCCCATCGAGAACCCGCTGCCGGCTTTTCTCGCCCTCGGCCGACGCGGCGCCGACGCCGACGTCCAGAAATGTTTACACCTCATAGCCCGAGCGCAGAATGACGACGGCGGCTGGCCCTACCTCGCCGGCGACAAGTCGCATCCGGACCCGACGGCCGCGGCCGTTGCGCTGTTGGCGAAGTACCGCCTGGCGTTACCCGCTTAAGGCCCGGGCCGGCCCGGGCGCCCGGCCGAGATATTCGCCCCGCCAAACCTCGTCGGCCAGGGCGCGGAAGTCGTCGCCGTATGCCGCCAGGGCGCGGCGGTAATGGGGGTCGTCGAGGGCCGCCGCCGCCGACTCGTCGACCGGCTCCGCCCGGTTCGACTCGACAATTCCCCTTAAGACCCGATAGTGGTCCCGATTAACACAAGGGGCGATCCAATCGCCGTTCCCCCCTTTCTCGGCGTCGTAGCCGTAGCCGGCTTGCCACCGCCGGATACCTTTGAACAAACCCGACTCCAAGACCTCGTTGAGGTCGCCCCCACGGGCGAATATCTTCCGGACGTTGGCCGCGGCGTACGGCACAAACACGCACGGCGTAACGTTGCCGTACCAGTCGATGTAAAGATATCCGAAAGGCCTTCCCGCGGCCATGCAGCCGTTGGTAACCGGCCCGGAGTTCCAGAAGTCGACCACGAACAAACGCTCGTCGCGCACCATCTCCGTCAATCGCCGGTACATCATCATCCGCTGTTCCGGCGTTACCATGGCCCCCAACGACGGCGCGCGGCCTATCGGCATATATTGGAATATCCAGCCGTATATGGCCCCTTGCTCGCGAAAGAAGAAATCGGAAAACGCCCGGCTCACGACGACGTCGGCGTTATCGCGGGTAACGGTTACCGAGACGCCAAAAGGCACGCCCACGCGGCGCAAGTTCTCCAAAGCCGCCAACACCTTGCCGAAGACGCCCCGGCCGCGGCGGCCGTCCGTCTCGGCCTCGAAACCTTCGACCGAGATCGCCGGCGTTACGTTGCCGAGTTCCTCGAGCCGCGCGGCGACGCCCGCGTCGATGGACGTCCCGTTGGTATATACGAGGAACAACTCGTCCCCGAACTCGGCCGCTAGGTCGAGAACGCCGCTGCCGTTACCGCCGTCCCATAAAAACGGTTCGCCCCCCGAGAGTACCGTGAGGAACGAACCCCACAGGCGGCGCTTCTGGGAAAGCACTTGCGCCACGACGTCGTAGGGGAGGGACGCGGCCGCGCCGGGCCGCGACGCCGCGTAACACCCGCGGCACGCCAGATTGCACCGTTGGGTGGGGCTTATCGTCACAAAAAACGGCGGCCACCGGCCGGTTCGCTCTTTCACCCGCCGCGGGCCGTCGTTCAAGGCGACGTTCTCGACGAAGACTTCGAATAACCTCTCGACCACGTGTTTGGAAAACGCGCCGCGTGCCAGCCCCCGGTCCACGCTGCTAAGTATGCTGACCATCATGCGGTATTTGTCTTCCTGAACCCGACGCGGCCTCCCTATAGTATCCTCCTCCACTACCCTTTTATGGAGCAGCTTGGTGATGAACGGCACCGCCGCGCCGCGCAGTCGCTTATTCATCACGAATATGCGGAAAAGGTCTCGGAACGATTCCTTCTCGTATAAGCGCGCGAGTCGCACCGGAACTCACCCCAACCCATACGGTAATCGGCCGGTTTCTATATTAAATTATCCTGCATATTAATCAACATCAATTTTGGTTAGCGCGTTTCGAGCGGCCTCTGTTTTATGACGACCCAAAAGCAAACGTTGCCCTTAAAGCTGACGAAAAGAAGCGTATAAAGGTCGCCGGCGCGGCCCCGACGCCGACGTCCAGAAATGTTTACACCTAATGGCCCGAGCGCTGAATGACGACGGCGATAGGCGCTATCTCGCCGGCGACAAGTTGCATCCAGACCCGACGACCGCGGCGGTCACGCTACTTGGGAGATACCGCTTAATACTACCGGGTAAAGGGAATGGGAAACCTAGTTAGGAAAAGAGCTTTACGGAAAACGTAATAAGTCTATATCTTACCGATTAGCGACCAAGAGGTAGTTATAAGGCAGGCGGTGTACCAATGGGAAAAAGGCAAAAAGGCTAAATATTTATCCTAAACCGAAAAATGGTTTACTTAGGATATAAATGAAACCTTGAAAATACTGGCTGTTTATGTTATCTAGATGTTAAGGATAAAATATATGGGGCGCTTATTAAAAAAACCGCCGATAATAGAAACTTATTGCGCATTTGAGGTGTCAGAAAATGCGGTGTGGGACGAGGCTACCCCGGGTCTAATACTTAAGGAAATTGAAGAGCTAGGTTTCAAAGAAAGAGAGCAACATTTCGGATTAGAAATAGGAACCGAGACCGAAAAAGGGAAACCCGTAATACAAAACCTACCGCGGATGTTTATATATAACAATAACAAAACTAGAGCGGTCATAATAAAAAAATTCGGTTTTTCAGTTAATAATATCAACGGGTTCTACGATAATTGGGATGGATATTTCGCTTTAATAAAAAATGTAGCTTCTAAAACGGCTAAAGTTATTGATAATTACAAAATAAACACGTTTATAATAGGTTACGAGAATATGTTCGTCCTAGAACCCCAAGAAGACTTCAGGGAATTTTTCAACCTAAGACCGCATATACACGAAAAAACAGAAGTTAAAAATATCAGGTCTTTCGTTTGCGCCTTAGAACTAAGGAACGAAACACCTGAAGGAGAATTGTCTTTACAACTATCTAATAGCCCTGACGAAGAAATCCGGGAGGTAAGGTTAGAAATTGCTTTGGAATCGGGAGAAATCGGTGATAAAGATCCGGCGACGGTTTATAATTCCATTCAAGAAGCCCACGATATAATCGAGAAACAGTTTTTTTCCATAGTAAAAGAAGAACTAATTAAAAGGTATGAATAAGCTAATGCGGACGATACGCGGTAATGCGAAAATAAAAGTAATGCGACCCTTTCAAAACGGGTTGTCGCGACGTGGTAGCTTAGGGACCACTGCGGCTAATTACGATTCCTTAAAACCGTTTATAAAAGAAACGTTTTCCCTTTATAAGAAATATCCGATAAAAGAAACGGCTTACTTAAAAACCCGATGGCTTAGCTATAATTATTTCATAGAATCAAGCTTCAAAAAATTAAAAGCCTCTTTCGATATAAAAAATCCGGACAGGGTAAAAAGCTTCCTTAGGAAAAGAGTAAATTTTTTCGAACATTTAGCGAGAATCCGCAAATACTCTTACGACCTTTTCGCGATAGAGGGAAAACCCTTATTAAAAGCCTCGTTAGATCCCGAATTCGGGGGAGAAATATTTTTAGTTATTGTCGTTAACGTTGTTAATAAAGCGGATGAAGACATAAACAAGCTTTTCGAATTAAGGGAACGGAGTCGGAAACGTTTAAAAGCTGACGAAGAAAATTCGATATCAATCTTTTTAAGATAACTCGGGTGAATAGCTACGTATGGTTTTTGATTGGAACGGTTTTTATCAAATAGCGACTACCTTGAAGGATACCCCTTCCGAGGCTTATACTGACGAAGTAAGGTTTCGTAACGCTATTAGTAGGGTATACTACTCAGCGCTTCATGCATCGAGGGAATTCTACCGCGACATCTGTGGAAAATACCCTCCTGAAACTTCAGGAGGAAATTCCCATAAAGATTTAATCGAATGCATAAAAACTCACGTAGAGGGATTCTTTAATAGAGACGAAGAAATATCGGGGAGGTTAGGTAATATAACCTGTACGCTTGACGACTGTAGGAGGCTCCGCAACGAAGCGGACTACGAACCGGAACCCGACGTTAACATGGATGAATTCTCGGTAAAAGACGCTTTTAGACAAGCGGAAAAAATATTTTCGGATATTGAAGCGATTAGATTAAAATACGGTTAATTATCACCGGTAAAAACGGATATATTCATTCGGGCTTTAGTGCCCTTTTTTTTTGCGCAAACCCAGAAAAATACTTTAGTTTTCCGCCCGGATATATTATAATCCCGGCCCTTCGTATAAATTTTCTATACGCTCATTGACTTTTAAGACAAGGAAGGTACGTGATGGCAAAAGCGGATAAAAAAGCGGACCTGGCGGGACCCGGCATCGGCAACTACGAGGACTTGGAGAAGATTTTGCCCAACGACTACGAGCCGCTGCTCCCCCCCAAGGAGAGGATGAAGGCCCTCTTCGCCCTGAAGGACTACGTCGAGGAGAACTTGTGTAAAGAGCTCAACCTGTTCATGGTCCAGGTCCCGTTGATCGTAGACGTCCTGAGCGGCGTGAACGACTACCTCGACCGCGACGGCTCGCGCGCGCCCATACAGTTCCACATCTCCAACGACTATGACAAGCACCCCATCGACGCCCAGGTCGTCCAGGCGGCCACGAAGTGGAAGCGCCCCGCGCTCAAACAGTTCGGTTGTAAAGTAGGCGAGGGAATCTGCACCGACATGAAGGCCGTCCGTAAGGACTACTTCTTGGACCACGACCACAGCTCCTACGTCGACCAGTGGGATTGGGAGAAAGTAATCACCGCGGACCAACGGAACCTGGACTACCTTACCGATACCGTGAAGAAGATATGGAAGGTCCTCTACGGCGCCGCCCAGTTCGCCAAAAAGGAATTCCCCCGGCTAAGGACCGACAAATATCCCGATATCCCGAAAGAGCTCAAGTTCATCCACGCCGAGGAGATATTGGAGAAGTATCCCGACCTGCCGCGCAAGCAGCGCGAGGCGGCCATCCTGCAAGAGTACCCGGCGGTCTTTATCTACGGCATCGGCTGGACGCTCGCGGACGGCTACCCCCACGAGATGCGCGCCGCGGACTACGACGACTGGGTTACCGAGACCGTCGAGAAGAACGGCAAGAAAATGCACGGCCTCAACGGCGACATCCTGGTGTGGAACCCGGTGACGCGGCGCCGCCACGAGCTGACCTCGATGGGGATTCGCGTGACGAAGGAAACGCTCGTCAAGCAGCTCGAGCTCACGGGCCAGATGGACTTCCTGAAGCTCCCCTACCACCAGGCCATCATGAACGATGAGATCCCCTTGAGCATCGGCGGCGGCATCGGCCAGTCGCGTACGTATATGTACTTGCTGCGCACGGCGCACCTGGGCGAGGTCAGCGTAACGGTATGGCCCAAGGTCCTCAAGGATATGTGCGCCAAGCGGAAGATATACGTGTTGGAATAACCATTAGGTATAAGCCATAAAGAAGCCGGCCCGACGGGCCGGCTTTTCCACGCGCCGCGCCGCTCGCGGAAAAGAGCCCTCACGTGGCTTACGCTCGCCGGCGCGACTGACGACGAAGGGCGTGACGCCCCTGGCGAAATGTCGGTTATACACACCGCCAGGTTGAGTAGTAGGGCCTAAGCGGAAATAAAGGTTATGTCGGCGTCGGATGGCAACTACCGATGGGAATTTATTTCCGTACGAAGCCGTGATATTTCTACCGCCGCCGGTACGTCTTCGCCGGACCTAAAGGTACGGCCCCACATGTTTTCGCGGGGGACGGTCTTCATACCGTCCCCTTTATTTTTCGCTTGACAACGGGGGGGGGACGTTACAATGAAACGGCAATTCGAAAATGAATCATCGAAACAACACAACCGAAGGGGGACGAGAGATGAAAGGCTTAAATAAGTTGACGGCGGCCGCAGCGACGGTTATACTTACGTCCGGGTTGGCGTTTGTAGGCTGCGGTAACGAAAAAAGCGTAACGGGCCCTGTAACGCTGTCTGAGGACCCCGAAATATTCTGCGTCAGCGGTTACGTTTACAACTCGGGGAGCGGCCTACCTATCGCGTACGTTAATTTAAAGTTCTACGACGCCGGGTATATAGGCGAGACGTATACTTGGTGGGGGCCTCCCGGTTGGCCGGACTTGGGCTATTATGGTTTCGAGTTGGGCCCGGGCCACCTCGGGCACCAGATTTGGGTTTACGCGTCAAAACCCGGTTATTTCAGTAACTGGACCTGGTTCACCTATTGGCCCGGCCCTTCGTACGCGCACGATATTTATATCGTGCCCCTGTGCATACCCGACGACCCGCCGCCGAAATAACCGCTGGGTAAACGGATTAAAGGCCTTGACGAATCGCGCCGTCAACGGCGCGTAAGGGGGTACTTATGAAATCGACCCTGGCAATAGTCGCCGCGGTATCGGGCGCCGCGTTCGCCGCCGCCGACTGGGGCCCGGCGGAACGTTTACCCGACGCCGTCAACTCGCCCTATTACGACTGGGGCGTATGCGCGACGGCCGACGGCAACACGATCTACTTCAGCTCCAACCGGCAAAATCCCTCCTCCTTCGCCAACGACATATATTATTCCCGGCGCGTCGGCTCGAGCTGGACGCCGGCGCAGAAAGTCCCCGGGCCCGTAAACTCCCCCGACGACGATAGTGTGCCCTGTTTAACGTGGGACGACAGAAGGATGTACTTCACGCGCGGGAAGCAGGGGACGCCCGAGGGCGACATATGGGCGTCGGACTGGACCGGGACCGGCTGGGGCAATCCCTATAAAATACCGGGGCACGTTAACCGGCCGGACAAATGGGAATGGAACCCGGCGATATCGCCCGACGGCCGAACATTATACTTCGTCGGTATAGAATGGCCCGGCAACCTGGCGGTCTATAATATATGGATGTCCCGCTGGACCGGCTCGGAATGGGGCGCGCCGTCGTTCCTGACGACCATCAATACCGCAGCAGGGGAAGGGGACCCGGCGCCGACCTACGACGGGAAATACCTGTATTTCTGGTCGCGCCGGGCCGGCCCCCCGCGGATCCACCGCGCGGAATACGTCGGCGGCAAATGGCAAAAAGTTGAAGAGTTGGGCCCCAACGTCAACGCCCCGGGATATCGCCAATCGGACCCGTTTGTAACGAAAGACGGCCGGTATTTGTTCTTCGCTAGGTCTCCTTATACCCCCGACGCATACGACATATACGTCTCGCGGTGGTGCGAACCCGCCGTAGAGGCGTCTTCCGTCGGCCGTATAAAAGCGCTATTCCGCTAGAATCTTAGCTCCGGCCGCTTCCGTAGACGGGCCCTGTAACGCTGTCTGAGGACCCCGCAATATTCTGCGTCAGCGGTTACGTTTACAACTCGGGGAGCGGCCTACCTATCGCGTACGTTAATTTAAAGTTCTACGACGCCGGGTATATAGGCGAGACGTATACTTGGTGGGGGCCTCCCGGTTGGCCGGACTTGGGCTATTATGGTTTCGAGTTGGGCCCGGGCCACCTCGGGCACCAGATTTGGGTTTACGCGTCAAAACCCGGTTATTTCAGTAACTGGACCTGGTTCACCTATTGGCCCGGCCCTTCGTACGCGCACGATATTTATATCGTGCCCCTGTGCATACCCGACGACCCGCCGCCGAAATAACCGCTGGGTAAACGGATTAAAGGCCTTGACGAATCGCGCCGTCAACGGCGCGTAAGGGGGTACTTATGAAATCGACCCTGGCAATAGTCGCCGCGGTATCGGGCGCCGCGTTCGCCGCCGCCGACTGGGGCCCGGCGGAACGTTTACCCGACGCCGTCAACTCGCCCTATTACGACTGGGGCGTATGCGCGACGGCCGACGGCAACACGATCTACTTCAGCTCCAACCGGCAAAATCCCTCCTCCTTCGCCAACGACATATATTATTCCCGGCGCGTCGGCTCGAGCTGGACGCCGGCGCAGAAAGTCCCCGGGCCCGTAAACTCCCCCGACGACGATAGTGTGCCCTGTTTAACGTGGGACGACAGAAGGATGTACTTCACGCGCGGGAAGCAGGGGACGCCCGAGGGCGACATATGGGCGTCGGACTGGACCGGGACCGGCTGGGGCAATCCCTATAAAATACCGGGGCACGTTAACCGGCCGGACAAATGGGAATGGAACCCGGCGATATCGCCCGACGGCCGAACATTATACTTCGTCGGTATAGAATGGCCCGGCAACCTGGCGGTCTATAATATATGGATGTCCCGCTGGACCGGCTCGGAATGGGGCGCGCCGTCGTTCCTGACGACCATCAATACCGCAGCAGGGGAAGGGGACCCGGCGCCGACCTACGACGGGAAATACCTGTATTTCTGGTCGCGCCGGGCCGGCCCCCCGCGGATCCACCGCGCGGAATACGTCGGCGGCAAATGGCAAAAAGTTGAAGAGTTGGGCCCCAACGTCAACGCCCCGGGATATCGCCAATCGGACCCGTTTGTAACGAAAGACGGCCGGTATTTGTTCTTCGCTAGGTCTCCTTATACCCCCGACGCATACGACATATACGTCTCGCGGTGGTGCGAACCCGCCGTAGAGGCGTCTTCCGTCGGCCGTATAAAAGCGCTATTCCGCTAGAATCTTAGCTCCGGCCGCTTCCGTAGGCTTCGGATGGTAACATCCGACGCCACTTTCTTCATCGTACGCCGCGCTATTTTTTATACGTTCCCGGGTAGGAGAGCGCAGAACACAAATAACGAAAGCCGGCCCGACGGGCCGGTTTCGTTTTCGCGCCGGGCAACGCCGAAATTACTTAAATAACGCCTTAACGCGGCCGAGGCTCGTCCCCGCGACGCCGATGTCGTAGTTCGTCGCCGCGGTGCACTCGATCGAAAAATCGTAGATCGTCTGGAGCTGCCACGTCACGTCATCCGCCGAAATGAAGTGGTGGCCGCCGTACACGCCCGGGAAATCGCACACCATGACCGGCCTCATGTCGTAGGCCCCGCGGTCGTTCGTACTGATAAAAAAATTGTCCGCGGCCACGACGAGGCGCGCGGCGCCGATATCCACGTCGGTCCACGTCGGGTACATCTCGGTGGTGACGGGGAAGCTCGCGAGGACGGAGCCGACGACGGACCCGACGGCGCTCCATACTTTAACCTCCATCGGGTAACCGCGGTCGCCGAAATAGATATGCGCTCGCTTCAGGAACAGCGGGTATTGCCCCGCCGTCGGCGTAAAGAGGGTCCCGGGGTGTATGCCGCCCATGAAACCCATCTCAACGTTGTACCGCTGCCGCGAATAGTAAAACCGTACGTCCTCGCCGGACGCCAGGCTCGTCGCGACGCCCAGCGCGATTAATAATCCCACGATACCTTTCACGCCATTTCCTCCTCGGTACCCTCGCCGGCGCCGCGGCGCGACCCCGGCCTAAACCTTCGGCTCGTCGAGGGCTATGACGGCAAGCTCGTCGCCTTCCTCCAATTTGAACCCCACGTCGGGGTTGACGAGCGCTCTGCCGGCCCGCATAACGGCGACGACGATGGCACGGTGTTGGGCGCGGAAGTGCGCGAGCGCGGCCTCGAAGTCCTTGCCCGCCACCTCCGCCGGGACCGGCACGCGGTAGAACTCCGACCCCCCGCCGGTCGTCAAGAGAGCCGAGAGGACTTGCGACATGCCGTGGTAGAGCGCCGAGTGCGCCAGGATCTTGCCGCCGTACTCGCCGGAGACGACGACCTCGTCGACGTGGACGCGCTCGAGGTGGACGCGGTTCTTGCGATGGACCAGCTCCGCGCAAGTATAGACGTCGCGGTTGAGGGTCTCGACCGTGAGGACCGTGAGGATGGTGCGGGCGTCGGCGTCGTCGTAGGAGCGGCCCCCCGTGGCGTCCGCCAACACGATGGCGGTGTGCGCGTGGGGGGCGTCGGCCCGCTTTAGCACCTCCTCGTCGGTGCAGTCCCCGCGGATAAAGTGGATGCGGCGCTCCGCGTCCGGGACGGGGCTTTCCTCGCAATCGGCAATAATCACGACGTCGCGGCCGTTCGCGCCGGCGACGAGTTCGCCCACCACGGTCGCGGCGCCGGAATTCCAACCGCAAACCAATATGTGGTCGCGCAGGTGCAGCCTCTTCATGCCGCGTCCCGCCTCCAGCTTTTCGACGACCAGCGCCGAGGCGATGCTGGCCGTAACGATGCTTACGAAACCTATGCCGAAGAATATTAATACCGTGACCAGTATCCGGCCCGCGGCGGAAACCGGTTTAATTTCCACGAAATCGCCGGAGATCATGGTAAAAAAGGCGGACCAGAACCACGCTACGAAGCCGGTGCCCTCTTGCCGGGGCCCTTCGATCAAATAAAATAATACGGTGCCGACGACGAGGGCGCCCAGAAACGCCGCGGCCAGCCTGAATATCAAGCGCCGGTAACGCGCTACCACGTCCCGCAACAAGAGGAAAACGATGGCGAGTCTTTGCACTTCGACCTCCTGGTGCCGCCGCCTAGCCGCCGCAATAAACGCGGGTCATTTTAGCTTTCGGCCCGTACCTTCGCAATCGAAAACTTCCGGGCCTTGACAAAGGCGCCGTCCGACCGTAACCTGGGCCGGGTCGCGAACCGAAAAGGAGGACGTGGATGCGGGCCGTAATCGTCGGCGCCGGCCGCATGGCCGAGGCCGTCCTATATGACTTCGTAACCCGCGGCGTCTTTGGCGAGATAACCGTCGCCGACGTCGACCTCGCTCACGCCGAGGACCTTTGCGCTAAGCGGGGCGGCGGCTTAGCTCGAGCCGCGGCCGTCGACGCCGCCGACGAAGCGGCCGCCCGAAAGCTCATCGCCGGCCGCGACGTATGCGTAGCCGCGGCGCCGTACCGCTACAACCTCAAGCTGGCCAAGGCGGCGATACGCGCCGGCGCCCACTTCGTCGACATGGGCGGCAACAACGACGTCGTGCGCGCCGAGCTCGCGTTGGACGGAAAGGCGAGGGCTGCGGGCGTAACCGTCGTCCCGGACATGGGCCTCGCGCCCGGAATGACGAACGTCCTGGCGGCGGCGCTGGTCGCGGCGTTGGACGAGGTTAGCGAATTGCGCCTGCGCGTCGGCGGCCTGCCTCGCGAGCCGAAGCCGCCGTTGGGTTACGCGCTCGTTTTTTCGCCCTACGGCCTGATCAACGAATACGTCGAACCGTGCCTCGTGTTAAGAGAAGGCGATATCGCTACCGTACCGCCGCTCACCGCCGTCGAGGAGTTGGACTTCCCGCCCGTAGGCCGGCTCGAGGCGTTTCATACCTCGGGCGGCGCGTCCACGTTGCCGTATACTTATCGCGGCCGCGTCCGCGACCTCGACTACAAGACCATCAGGTACCCCGGCCACTGCGCCGCGGTTAAACCCCTCTTCGACCTGGGCCTGGCCGGCGAGGACGAAATAACGATCGGCGACGCCCGCGTCAAGCCGCGCGACGTACTCGCCGAACGCCTCGCCGCGGCCCTGCCCGAGGGCAAGGATGACGTGGTATTAATACGTTGTTGGGTTACCGGAAAAATCGCCGGTAAGGAGAGGACGGCTTCGCTCGAGCTCGTCGATTACGCCGACGCCGCCAGCGGCCTTACGGCTATGCAGCGGACGACCGGCTTCCCCGTCGCCGTCGCCGCGGCAACGTTGGCCGCGGGCGGCGTAAAAAAAGCCGGCGCCTTTCCGCCGGAAGTCGCGCTCGAACCCGGGCCTTTCCTTGCGGCCCTGCGGGAACGGGCGTTGGATATCCGAACCGGGGGATTTTAAATCCGCCGCTTCGGCCTATTTTGCTCGTTAACCTAAGCGCGCGCCGTAAGCAAAGAGGTCGCCGGCAACGTAAATTTCTAATTGGACGGGCGAGAAAGGCCGCGCCGGCACGGTTTTGCCCTTCGTGACGTTGACCGCCTCGCCCGTCTTAAAGTTCAACCTCAGGACGTCGCCCGCCGCGAGCTCCAACCTCGATAAGTCCGGGCATTCCATCAGCGGCCACCCGGCGTTGATGGCGTTTCTTTTGTAGATGGGAGCGAAAGATACGCCGACGACGCCGGCGACGCCCAGCGCCCGGAAGCAATCCACCGCTTGCTGGCGGCTCGAGCCCGCGCCGAAGTTCGCCCCCACCGCGAGGATGTCGCCCGCCTTCGCCTTCTGCGGGAAATCCCCCCAGCCGCCGAGGTTGCCAAAGGCGTACCGCCCCATTTCTTCCATGTCGGTGACGGCCAGGTGGGCGTTGTGATAGATCTGGTCCGTGTCGACGTCGTCGATATACGCGCCGGCGGCGTCGACGACGGGCCATACGCGGCCCTCGAGCGCCAATGGCCTGGCCGCCATCAGATTACCTCCCGCGGGTCCGTGATGGTACCCATAAGGACCGACGCCGCGGCCGTAGCCGGCGAACACAGGTACGTCTCGCCGGCGCCCTGT
>CAZLXP010000019.1:0-33388 GCA_964563535.1 uncultured bacterium
GCCCCGACCGGCGAGGGGGTCGCGGCAACCGCGGCCAACCATAAGAACCCTATCGCGCAGCGTCTAAGCCGCATTGCTCGCCCCATAGGCGACGTAGCCTTTCACCACTTGGGTTCCTCTTCGATCTCGTAAGACGTACCGCAATAGGGGCAAGTTACCACCACGGCCCCGGCCTTGACGTCGATATTATCCTTCGACAGGGTGGCGCCGCAAGCCCGGCACTTCAACTCCTCGAGGGATAAATCTCCCGTCAAATCTATTTGTTGGACTATCGTTTGCGGCTTTTCGGCCTGGTACCGCTTATAAGACCGGTACATTAAAACGCCGGCGCCGGCGATAAGCAGCAGGCCGATGACGTTCAGGCAAACGCCCACCCCCAACCGCTTGCCGCCCTGGGCGCCCGCCTCGGGCGCGCTGGAAGCCATAATCCATAACACGCCGAAGAATATAATGACCAGCGCCAGTACTACCATCGGCACGCCGAATACGCAACCGGATAACTTCATAAGTCAATATGGGCCGTATTTAAAGCCTTTTATATTCTTGATAGGAATAATATAGTATCTAACCTTTGATTGCAAGCGTAATTCGTAATCGGGATTCCCTATAAAAAACCCCCGCCGCGGCGGGGGTTTTTCGTCGGCAAAACGAGAAAACTACCTGTTTTGGTAGCGGTCGATTATGGATTTGAAAAGGTCGACCGCGCCGGCAAGCGTAATATTGCGTCTATCTATCCGCACCTTATTACCGAGCACCTCGATGCCTATAAATATCTCGGCTTCCTCTTCCTTCACCGGGACCTCTTCTTTAGGCGCGGCAGGTCTGGGCGCGGCCTCGGCCGCCACGCCTACCGGGACTTCTATGCGCCGCCGCGGCATGGGCGGCGCCACGGGCGGGACCTCGCGCAACTCCTCCTCTATCGTAGCTTTGATAGCCTCGGCCTCTTCTTCCCTTAACGTCGGTTCGCTCACCGCCGCCAGCTCGCGCGCCGCCGGGGCCACCACTTCGCGGGGCGCTTCGACGACGGGTTCGATCTCGATCTCAAGGCCGGCCGCGACCGGTTCCATAGGTAGTACTTCTCCCAAAGGCAACGCCTCGGCCGTATCCCACGGTTGGGGCGCTATAATCTCGGTCACGCCCTCCAGGTCGATTTCCGTCAACTCCAGGCCGGCGAAGACGTCTTCTCCGGGCTCCCGCGCTAGCAGCCGCGCGGGCGCAGGCGGTTCGGCGAAGGCCGCGGGTTCGGGCGGGAACGCGAATTCCGGCTCGAATTCCGGCGGCGCCATCGGCGGCACTTCGAGCGGTTCCGCCACCGGCGGCATGCGCATATCTCCCAAAGAAATCGCGGAAGGTTCGGGCGGCGCGGGGAAAGAACTCAGGTCGAACTCACTTTCCGGCCCCTCCATCGCTTCCGGGCCGCCGAGCAACGATTCGTCGACTTCCTCCAGCGGCGTTTCGAACCTATCGAATTCTCCGCGCGCGATCCTCTCCTTGAGGCGCCTCGCGCGTTCCTCGTTCCTTCTCTTTATCGCCTCGATGGGGTCTTCGAATTCCTCGGCCATCGGGAATACTCCTTTCGCGCCGCCTTATATCCTAACCACGAGGTATTTTAATCACAATATGTTATCCTTGTCAAGTTTTTTTTGGTTGTCTGGGCAGGCAAAAGCCGGCACGGGCCCAGCTAATACCTAAAACGGCCGCCGTTCACCCCCGCATCGCAAAAAACGCGCCCGACGGGCGTTCTTCTTCCAAAAGAGAAGTGCCGTCGGGTGTTGCCACCCGACGGCCCGGGCGGCAGGTGGTAACACCTCCCACCACCCAAATTTCTTCCTTCGACGCAAAAGCGGCCCTGGCTAAGGGGCCGCTTTTTACCCCGACACCGGGCGCGGTTAAATCTCTACGGTCTTATGCCGCGCCGAGTGGCAGTTGCTGTTGACGTTATTTCGTAGGCCGTACCTTCAGGTGCGGCCGCGTCCCAGACAAGGGGCTTCAGCCCCTGGTCCAGCCCCTTGCCCAACCACAAGGCGGGCCGACCTAAAGGTCGTCCCCTACGAAAACCGTAACCTATCCCCCGATTTGCTTCCCGCCGCTAAAAGGGTATTTACATTTCCACCGTCTTATGCCGCGCCGAGTGGTGGTTGACGTCGACCATAGCGTTCGGCCGACTCTCGGTTTTAAATACTAAACGTGAACGCGTTCATATAACCGATATATATAAACACGCCGAGTTTTAAAATATCCCGGCCTATAAGACACTCGATTGGTTGGCCGGGGAGGGGCAATGCTGCGAAGATGCCGTTCACTGTCACTTGCTCCGGCAAGATTATCCTTAAGTCGAACAACGGGCATAAAACGTTTTGCGCCGAACCGGTGCTGAGGTACGTGAAACCAACAGGTTTTAAACCGAGGCGCCGGGGGATATCTTCCCGTACGACGGTTTTCGTGGCGCCGGTATCGAAGAGCGCCTGGACTTCTATCGGGTTAAACGTCGCCCCGCCGGCGGCGGCCACTTCCCGCACGTAATCTTCGGAAGGTAAAATGTGCGCCGGGACTACCGGGCCTACCTCCGCCAAGTTAGGCACGCGGCCCGTAACACTAGGCAACGTCTCCTCCTAAAATATGCGCGGTATAGGTTAACTCCGGTTCGACCTCGACGACCTGCTTAACCAGGAACGGCTCGCCGCCGAACTTCTTATACCCTTCCCGCAGCGCGTCTCGGTCGGAATCGAATACGCCCAAGACGCGGGTCCCCTTGATGAGGAGATACTTACCCTTCGCCGTTTTTAGGTATTCCTCCTTCCCCGCGAAGTACGTTTTTATCTCTTCCTCCAATTCGGGGACATATTTGACCTTGGCCGCCATTATCTTCTACCCCTTCGTCCGCCTTCATCCCGCCGGGTTAAGCCGGGATTTTTAATATAGGAGCGTAATTCTTTGCGCCCTTAAAAGTTGATATCCTTATGCCGCGCCGAGCGGCAGGTGCTGTTGACGTTATTTCGTAGGCCGTACCTTCAGGTGCGGCCGCCTCCCAGACAAGGGGCTTCAGCCCCTGGTCCAGCCCCTTGCCCAGCCACAAGGTGGACCGACCTAAAGTTCGTCCCCTACGAAAACCGTAACCTATCCCCCGATTTGCTTCCCGCCGCTAAAAGGGTATTTACATTTCCACCGTCTTATGCCGCGCCGAGTGGCAGTTGATATTGACGGCCGCCGGGAAGGAGGCGATGTGGCGGCCGAAGGACTCGACGTGCACCGCCAGCGCCGTAGTCGTGCCGCCGTAGCCCATAGGGCCGATGCCGAGTTTGTTTATGCGTTCCAACAACTCTTTCTCGAGTTCCGCGTCCCACGGGTCCGCCGCCGGCTGCCCCAGCGGCCTGAAGAGCGCCTTTTTCGCGAGGAACGCGCAGTACTCGAAGGTGCCGCCGATGCCGACGCCGACGACTACCGGCGGGCAGGGGTTAGGCCCGGCCTCCCGCACCGCCCCGACGACGAAGTCGATTATGCCGTCGCGGCCGTCCGCGGGCTTCATCATCTTGATGCGGCTCATGTTCTCGGAGCCGCCGCCCTTCGGCGCCAGGTGGACGACGAGTTTATCGCCTTTGGTCGGGATGATATGGATGATGGACGGCGTGTTGTCGCCCGTATTCTTGCCGACGACCGGGTGGACGACGATGGACTTGCGCAGGTATCCTTCGGTATATCCGCGGCGCGTTCCCTCGTCGATGGCGTCGCGCAGGGACCCGCCGGTCACGTGCACGTCGTTGCCGAGCTCGACGATGAAGACCGCGAAGCCGCAATCTTGACACAGCGGGTACTCACCCTGGGCCGCGATCTCGGCGTTCTCGAGCAGCGACGATAGAATCTGCTTTCCGACCGGCGATTCCTCTTTTTCGCGGTAATCCTTAAGCGCCTGGACCGTATCCGCCGGAAGGTTGTAGCCGGCGTCAATGCACAGGTCCTTAACTTTTTCGGCGATCTCGTCTACGGTTATGTCGCGCATATCGTCCCTTTCGCCTCCAGGCGGTAGCGGCCCGTCGCGTCTAAGACGCGAACCGGCACATTGATTTACAACGGCTATGTAACGTAATCCAAAACGATAATTTTAGGGGCGCCCAGCCCTTCCTTATTTATCTCGACCTCGGCGACGCCGGGGCGCTCGACGTTCGCTTTCCCCGCCACGAAATCGTCGACCGTCGCGATGGTAAAACCGCAGGCGTCGGTTTTGTAATGCATGGGGATTATAACTTTGGCCCCGAGTTGCTCCGCCACTTTCGTAGCGGCGGCGCCGTCAATCGTGAAGAACCCGCCGACGGGGATAAGCGCCACGTCCACCGGCCCGATCGCCGCCGCCTGCTTATCGGTGAGCTTGTGGCCGAGGTCGCCCAGAAAAGCCACCTTCATGCCGTCCGCCTCGAACGTGAAGACGGTGTTCTCGCCGCGTTCGCTCCCGTGACTCTCGTCGTGATAGGTCCGGGTACCGACGAATTTAATTCCTTTGACCTTGTGTTCGCCCGGGCCGCGCACTACGACCGGCGCGCCCTTGAGCTCGCCCGCGCCCGCGTGGTCCGGGTGGTCGTGCGATTGGAGCACGACGTCGCACCGGTCGCGTATCGGGCGGTAGCCGATAGCGCCGTCGTACGAGCCCGGAATATACGGGTCAGTACAGATATGAACGCCCTCGGCCGTAGTGATGCCGAAAGACGCGTGGCCGTACCATTTCAATTTCATCCCGCACCTCCGTTTCGTCTTTTTCGCCCGCGAACCAAACCGCGAAAACCGCGAGCGACGCTATCCTACCAATTATCGGCCGCGGCCGCAAGCGGATATCCCGCCCGGCGGCGCCTTTCGGTTCGACGCCGCCCCGCGGGCTCCTAACGGATTTCGATCGACTTCTCTATGGCCTCGAAGTAAGCCCGGGCGGTCTCGGATTGGGGGTCGTACGCCGCGAAGGTAATGAAATAATAGCGTTCGGTTCCCCGGACGACGACGGCTCGCTTCCATACGCGTTCGCCGCCGCGTACCGTGCAGTATTCGAAAGCCTTGCCCGGGCGGCCGCCCACCTCGACTTCCGAAGAGGATACGGCGCCTTCGGCCGCGACCTTCCGCTCCAAGGAAGACGCCACGCCCTCGAGCGGCGCCGCGGACCAGGCGCCCACGACGCTTACGCCCGCGCCGACCGTCTCCTCGCGGCCGGGCGCCCGCAGCTCCAGAATTCGCGCCTCGGCTCCCTTGCCCGCCCGGGCCTCCCAATCCCCCGGATACTCCAACTTAAAACCCCAGACCTTACTTTCAAAAACCACGACCGCGGACGCCGCCGGCGTCTTCACGCCCGCGCAACCCAAAGCCGCGGCCGCGACGGCCGCGGCCGCGACGAGACCTGACTTCGCACTACTCACCGCCGCTCGAGACTAGCCGCTTCAGCCGCTCCTCGAAGAGGTCCCGGTCGGCCGAGCCGTAGATGTGGCCTCGCACGACGCCGCCCCCGTCGATGAAATAAGTTTGGGGAATGCCGGGGTTCGCGCCGATATATTTATTCGCCGCGGCGCCGTCGTCGCGCAAGACGGTATAGTTTATGCCGTATTCTTCGGCGAAGGCGGCCACGTCCTCTCCCGGCTCGTCGACCGAGATGCTCAGCACGGCCACGTCGCCGTCGTGGTCCCGGGCGAACTTTATAATATCCGGAATCTCGAGGCGACACGGCGGGCACCACGTCGCCCAAATATTCAACACCACCGGCTTGCCTTTGAAATCCGCCAGCCGGCACTCGCGGCCGTGGATGTCCGTCAACGTGAAGTCCGGCGCCGCCTCGCCCGGTTTAATCGTCATTTTTTCCGCTTCTTCCTCGGCCGCCTTCTCCTCGGCGCGGGCGAGCAAGTCCTCGAATCCCTCCTGGCCGCGCAACGACGCCAGGTCCTCGTCGGCGCGGGCGTAACGCGCGAAAAGGGGCTCGGCCTCCAAGCTGGCCCGCAAACAGTCAAACGACTTCTCGGCGTCGCCCAGCCGGGCGTACGAACACGCCATATTATAGAAAACTTCCGGATAGGGGAGGCGCTCCGAGGGTTCGACCCGGCGCAGCGCCTCCTCGTACGCGGCCACGGCCCTTTCGTAGTCCGGCGACTCGCCCTCGAGGAATTCGTCGCCGAGAGCGAAATAAACGTCCGCCGGCGCGAACTTGGCGGTGGCGGCGTCGACCAATTCTTTAAACCGCGCCTCGTCGCCGGCGCGGTACGCGCCCCGGGCCGCGGCGACAATTTCATCCAAGGAAGCCGTCGCCAACTCGAGCTCTTCCGCCGCGCCAAATGAAGCGGCGCCCATCGCGGCCGCCAATAGAGCCATAAATGTCAGTTTCCGCATTGGGCCTTCCTTTCGTGCTTGTGAAAGATAACACAACCGCCCCCGGGCCGCAAGGGCGAGGGCGTCGGGCCGGCCGCCGCCGTAATAACAAAAGCGGCGGCCTTTAAGGCCGCCGCTCCTGTCGCGCGACTTCCCGCGTTACCCGTCAATCTTGAGCTTGCCGGTCTTCTTGGCCCAACGCTCGCCCAAGACGAAGCAAGCAAAGCCGACGGGGATGAGGACCGCGCCCGATACCACGAGGATGACGAGCTCGCGGCCTACGGCGCCCAGGCCCACGCCTTCCAGCACCGCGGCCCGCATCGCCCGCAACGTATACGTCGCCGGCGAGACCACCGAGAACGGCTGCAACCACCGCGGCAAGACCTTCACATCGTAGTAGACTCCCGAGACCAGGAGGACCAACGCCTGAAAAATATGCGTGGCCTGCGAGCCTCGCTCCCGCGACAAAAGCGGCAGGACCGCGCACGCCAGCCCCATTCCCAGGAACGGCAGGCTCGAGACGATGAGCACCACGCCCGCCGTCAGGAAGTTGGCGCCCGCCAGGCTGATGCCGAAGAAGAGGGCGCACGCGAGGAGCTCGACCGCGGCCCGGCCCAGGCCGTACGTTATGGCGTAGAGCGCGTTCCCCATAAGCTGGGTAAAGCGCTTCACCGGCGCCATGAAGGTATACTCCAGCGTCCCCTCCCACCGCTCCCACGCGATGCACTCGCTGACCTCGTGGAAGAGGATGGAGAGATATCCCCACAGCACCGCGCCCACGACCAGATACAAAACCAGCCGCTTGTCGCCGGTTGCGACGCCGATGAGGCCGATGGTCAGCGCGCTCACGATGGTGTAGGTCAGGAATACGGCCTCCCAACCGGCGTACCGCTTCACCAGCATGAAGTTACGCTCGGCGAAGCCGACGCTGCACCAGAATTCCCTTAAGGCCCTAGCTTTGACCGTCATCTCAATCCGCTCCTATGGGCGCATCCTAGTCGCCGTTCTCGTCGCCGAGCCACTCGGCGCCGGTGAATTTCAAAAAGGCGTCCTCCAACGTCGCGCCGGGGGCGCCGATGCGCTCCCTCAACGCCGCCGGCGTCGCGACGGTCACGAGCCGGCCCTCGTGGATGATGCCGACGCGGTCGCAGAGCCGCTCCGCCTCCTCCATATCGTGGGTAGTCAAAAGGACCGTAGTCCCCTCCTCGTCCCGCATGTCGGTGATGACGCGCTGGACTTCGCGCTTGGACCGCGGGTCGAGGCCGGTCGTCGGCTCGTCCAACAAGAGCAGCGCCGGCGCCGACATAAACGCGCGCGTCGCCGCCACCTTCTGCCGCTCGCCCCGCGATAGGCTCTTCACCTGGTCGCTCAGGCGTTTGGGGTCGAAACCTACGCGCTTCAACAGGCCGTCGTACCGGGCGCGGGCGTCGCGGGGGTTGAGGCCGTAGAGCCGGGCGGCGTAGCGGAGGTTCTCCGAACCCGAAAGGACCTTGAAGAACGCCGCGTCCACCGCGACGCGGTTGATAAGCTCGCGCACCCGGGCCGGGTCCTGCTCGACGTCGACGCCGAAGACCTCGACCCGCCCCTCGTCGGGGACCAGAAGGGTCGAGATTATCCTGACTAACGTCGACTTGCCCGAGCCGTTCATGCCGATAAGGCCGAAGATCTCGCCTTTATCGACGTCGAACGTGACCGCCGCCAGCGCCGCGAACCTCGGGCGCCGCCGCCAGAAACCCCGGCGCTTTCCCTCCGGCCGCGTAAACCGTTTGGTCAGGCCCTCCACCCTGAGCGCCGGCCCGCCGTCGCCGACAGCCTCGGCGGCAAGTAAGGATAATTCGCGCTCGACGTTTAATCGTTTAACCGTTCCGGCCGGTTCCATCGTCGGCCCTCCGTTCGTATCCTCTCTTGTAATCTCGCGTTCGCCGTTCATGTTTTCCTGCGCCCGGGCGCGAAGCCGTTAAACGTCCCGGAAATTTAATTTAAAACCCACCGATTTCGGTCGGTGGGTCGGCGTAACCGTTGAGGGCAAAAACTTTATTCTCAATTAGTTACACCTCGCCACCGGGCAACGGGCACAATAACCCACCCGGAAAGCATATTGCCCTCCCGCGTAAAGTGCGGGAGGAACTCAGGGTGGTATGCGAGTTTTTTATATCTCATGGAATCGAATTCCTCTCAATTTATTTAACGGTATATATAACACATAATTTCCGAAAGTCAAGCCTTTTTTATCCCCCGTCCTACGGCCGGCCTAACGTCCGTTCCTGCGTGCCGTAGAGTTGTATCTCCGGTATATCTATCAGCCGCACCTGGAACCAGTAGATAACCTCCTCCCGCTCAAACGCGACCCGCAACTCGGCCTCCCAGCGGTGGAGGTTGCGGTAGACGCGGTAGTGCTCGCTTATGAGGTCTCCCTCCGCGATGTCGTAATACGCGTCGTAGCCGAGGCGCCACTTCTTCGTCAAGTCGAACGATACGGCGCCCTTCAACGTGTGGAGGCCGAAGCCGCCTTCGGACCGGCTGTAGTCGTGGGTGAGCGAGAAGTTCCACCCTTGGCCCATCCCCTCGCCCGCCTCGTACCGCCGGCCGGTGATGGTGTCGATGTTGTAGACGTTGGGGTCGACGTCTTCGCCCTCCGGGACGCGAGGCCTTCCGTAGGGGTCCGTAGCGCGGCGCCACGACGGGTCGAGCTCCTCCTCCTCCCGCGCCAGCGGTCCGGTCGTGAAGGAAGCCGTCGTGGTGACGTCGAGGTCGAGGAAGGATAAGTCGTATATGTCGTTGCGGAGTTGCAGCCGCTGGGAAAGGAAATACCAGTCGCGGAAGTTGGGGGTTATCTCTATCGTATTTATGAGGTCGCTGAACGGCCGCTCGCCCGGGTAACTGAGCGGGCCCAGGTTATAGGTGGTGGTGGTATCCCACGTCACGAGGTTAACCACTTTCCCGAGGGTGGCGGCCTTGCGCAGCCGGGGGATAGACTCGCCGCCCGGCGTTTCCAGGCCGCCGCGCTTAGGCCGGTACACGTCTTCCCACGAACGGGCCGGCCCTTTGGCGCCGGCCTCTTCTTTCTCCTCTGCCGCCGCTTTTTTCTCTTCGGGCAACTTAACGTCGAAAGTTTGCCGCAGCGCGAGAGAGAGCGCGCTCTCCTCGGGGTAAACGGCGCCCCCCGCCACCATCCACGATTGGTCGATATTGGGCCGGTAGCTGTGGGTCGCGGTCGGGTTGACGATATGGCGGAAGACCGTTTCGTCGCGGCCGAAGATGCCGTAGACCTTGGTCGAGAGCGCCAACGTCGTATCCCAGGTGGCGAGGAATCGATTATTCCGGCCGAACTTGTCGCGGTCGTACCAGTAGCCGTGGCCGGCGGCGCCCGGGTCGACGCGCACGTACCTCAAGAGCGTGAGCGGCCGCGACGCCGAGAGGTCCGTCGAGCCCTCCTTGAGCACCGAGCCCGCTTCCTCGAAGTCTTGATAATTTACCCAGCTCGCGTTGTACTGATAATAAAACCGCGTCTCGCCGATCTCCTTGCGCGTGGCGTAAAAATTTACGCGCGGGAAGGGGTCCTTCGTGCGCTGGATGGTCCCGCCGTACGGCTCGACCTGGTGGGGGGGCTCGGCCAAGAGCGTCAGCGGCTGCGGCGAGCCTACCGCCTCCGTGGTCTTCTCCTTCGTAAAGCGCGCGTCGAGCGAGAGCTGATAATCGGTCCAGTTCTGGGAGACGTTGGCGAACGACTCCAGCTTCTGCTCGGTCCTGATTTCGAAATCCTCGTCGAAGTATTCGTCGTACGCGGTGCTGTTGCGGAGGTCGAGGCGCAACAGCGCCGCGGCGTTATCGGTGAAGTCCTGGCGGTGCGACGAATATATCTTCCACCACTCGATCGCCTGATCGCGCTGGCGTATGTGGCTGGCGTAGAAGTTGTTGACGGTGGAGCGGCTGCCGTAGAGATAGACCAGGTTCGCGCCCTTGTGCCACCCCGCCTTGGAATCGTAGTCGAGGAGGAAGGTCGCGTCCGAAAAATCGTTTATCACCCAGTAGAAGCCGTTGTTGACGATAAACTGACCGTGCCTCACATAACGGATATACGGCGGCAGAAAGCCGGAGTGGCGGTCCTTGCGGAGGGAGAAGAAGTAAAACGGCGCCGCCGCCACCGGCACCTCGCCCATAAAGAGAACCGCCGGCCGCGCCACCACTTTGTCCTCGAGGTAGACTTTGAGCTTAGGCGACCAGAAGTGGTAATGGGGCTGGCCCAGGTCGCAGGTGGTGAACGAGCCGCGCTGAGCGGCGACGGTCTTCTCCTCGATCTTCTTTATACGCCGGCCCCGGTAGTAGCCCTGGGCGGCATCGGCGTCGCCGCGGAGGATCACGC
Source organism: uncultured bacterium (assembly GCA_964563535.1). Classification (GTDB taxonomy): domain Bacteria; phylum RBG-13-66-14; class B26-G2; order WVWN01; family WVWN01; genus WVWN01. Next base: position 10,694 of record CAZLXP010000019.1, read on the forward strand.
CCTTCTCGGTCTGGAGGTCGTACGACATCCGCACCCCGAGCATAGTTTGCGTAGGGTCCATAAGTTCGCAGTACCCTTCGGCGACGATCAGGTCGCGCGCCGAGAAGAACCGCACGCGGTCCGCGGTCAACGTCAGGTCGCCGTAGGAGACGCGCGCGTCGCGGTATAAAGACACCGTGTCTTCTTTGACCAAGTACTCGAGCCAACCCGCCTCCTTGTCCACCGCGAAGCGCACCTCGTCCGGCGCGAGCGGCGGCTCCTCCAATTCGGCCCGCGCTTCGCCGACCGTCACGGCCTCCAACGGCGCCTCGAGGCCTCGCTCCGCCCGCACCTCCGCCACCCACGCCGCGGCCTCGCGCCTTTGGGCCGTCGGCTCTTCCTCCCCCGGCGGCGCCACGTATTTGAAAAAGTCGCCGAGCTCCCCCTCGTCGGGGTCCTCCAGCACGGTGCCGCGGGCCGGCCAGGCCGCGACGGCCAACGAAACGAAAACAGGCCAAAAGATTTTAAATTCTTTGCCCAACGTTCAGGACCCACGCGAAAAGACGTCGCCGCGCCGCGCTCACCCCACCGCTAACAATATTCGCCCCCAGCGCACGTGCCGCCAAAATTCGTACCACTTCGACAGGCGGACATCCTCGCCGTCAATCAATATCTCGCCGCCGGCGTCGCAAATATACTCGGTCCGCCGCGGCGCCGCGGAGCCTTCGGTCCCGGCGAGGCGCGTGCGGTAGAGCCGCGACACGCGCGAACGGTGTTCGGGGCAAAAGGCCGGGCTCCACGACCAATATATAAACGCCGCCCGGCCTTTGATCAACCGGCGCGGCACGAAGCCCCAGTACCGGCTGTCCCGGCTCTCGGCCCGGTAATCGCCCATCACGAAGTAGGATTCCGCCGGGACTTTAAACGGCCCGAATTCGTCGGCCGCCGGCCCGTGGACGTAAGGTTCGCTCAGCCGCTCGCCGTTTACGTATACCCGCCCGCCCTTTCCCATAACGACGTCGCCCGGCACGCCTATGATGCGCTTCACGTAGTCCCGCCGCGGAACCCGCCGCCGGTGAACGACCAGCTCGTACGTCTCCCGGAACCACTTGCCGACCGTCAGCTCGTTATCCTGGTGGGGGTACTTGAAGACGACGACGTCGCCGCGGGAGGGTTCCCGGAAGCGATACCCCACCTTCTCCACCACTACGTAGTCGCCGACGAGAAGCGTGCGTTTCATCGAACCGGACGGTATTTTGAAGGCCTGGACGACGAAAGCGCGGAGCAGAAAGGCGACGACGACGGCGATAAGGATCGCTTCGGCGTATTCGCGCCCGGCGGACTTCGTCCCGGGAGGGCGCCGCCGGCGCTTAGTTACGTCTTCTTCGACTCCGGCCATACGTTCTTCTTGGCTCAACGCTTTGCCGCTCGTACGTCAGGGCCTCGGGGAAACCCGGCCCGCGGCAAGGCCGCTTAGCCGGCGACGCGCCCCCGCCCGGGCCGCGCCAAAGGTTTAAATAAACGACTTGGCCCGTTGCAAGGGCCAAGACAAGTCCGGCGCGGCCTGAGGTCGCTTCGCCCGCCACGCCGGCACGGTCACTTAATGATCTTGGCCAGGAACTCGCGCAAACGAAGCGTCGTTTGGCGAAGGCCGGCGCTTTGGATAAGCAACGTTTGCCGAAAAACCCGATGCTCATATAGCGGGTCGGCCGCGACCACGGCCCAGAAATCCTTCGCCGATATCCGTAAAAATTTTACCGGCGCCGTCGCGATGGCTGAAACGTAATATTCCTTGCCATCCATAACGGGATTTAACGCCAAAACGTCCCCCCGCTGCCACCGGAAAAGGACCAGCCCCCGTTTTTCGTCCACCCTTTTTATGTAATCCACCTGGCCTTCGGCAACGACGTATAGGTTATCGGCGGCCTTACCCTCGGCGACGATTACCTCTCCCTCCTTGGCCGCGGCCGCCTCGGACCGCGAGGCCAACATTTCCAAAGCCTCCGGCGGCAGCGTCTTAAACAACTCGCACGCGGCCAATATTTTTACCCGTTCTTCCATCGTCCGAGTTCAGAATTTACTCATCCTGTAGTAACCCTCGATCTTGGCCGTGGTATCGCGGGCCCGTTCGCAGAAGGCCAATATTATCGCCTGGAGCAACTTGTTGGCCACCGGCATGTCCTCGGCGATCAAACGGTCGAAGGCCTTCCGCTCGAGCCACAGCAGGCGGCAGCGGCCGCGCGCGTATACCGTAGCGGACACGGGCGCGGCCTCGATAAGCGACATCTCGCCGAAGAATTCTCCGGGTTGTAAAAGACTTATCTCCTCCGTCCCGGCGCCCGAAATTTGCGTCGTGACCGAACATCGGCCGGCGTCTATGAGATAGAGTCTTTCGCCCGGGTCGCCCTCCTTGATAATGAGCTGGCCGTCGTCGTACGTCGCCTCGTCCACCACGATGCGGACCATGTCGAGCTCCTGGTCCGAGAATTCTCTGAAAAGGCGGTTGCGCCTGAGCTCTTCGCGGCCCATCACCGCCCCCGCCGCCCCCATAAAAATTTCAGGAGGTCCGGGGCGCGGACCGTCCCCACGACCTCGCCGTCGTCATCCACGACTACCGCCACCTCGGCGTTCGATTTCGCGAACGCCTCCACCACTTTCTCGGCGCTGTCGTTCACGTTTACCCTCAGGAAACTCCGGTCTACCACCCCGGCGACGGAGGCCAACGGCGCCGCGGCTCGAGGCGCCCCCCCGACCCGGGCCTGATACTCGAGCAACCGCTTGCGGGCCCAACGGTAAAACTTGACGCTGAGCACGCGGTCGAAACCCAGAATCATGGGAACCGTAGGCCGGCCGCCGATAAAGTCGAGGTGGTTTTGAAGCGCGCACCGGTTGGCGTCGACGTCCACCTTCAGGAAATATCGGAGCGACGAGTCCGGGACGAGGTCGTCGTCATCCTCGGGCACGGCGGCCAAGTACGTAATGTCCTTTAAATCGCCCTCCCACGCCGGGTCGTAGATTTCGCCGGCCGCGACCGTCGCGCTCAGCTCGTCGTCCTGGTCGAAATATTTTTCGGAATATTTTTCGAGGGTATCCACGGCGTCGGCGAGGAAAACGCCGAGCGCGCAATCCGCTCCCCAAATCGCGCCCGACAGCACGAACGCGGCGTCGTCGGAGTGTCCCGGCCCCGCCCGGTCGCGTATATACATAAACCGGTAGCGGTCGTCGTCCACCGCTCCCGGCCCAAGCTCCACGATCAACCCCTTTTTCCGGAACTCCGCTATCTCGTCGCCGTGGGGGTCGTGGGACAACACTTCGCCGTCCAGGCCCATCTCGCGCATAACGGCCGTATCGACGACGTAACAAGAACCGCCCCCGATGGCCACGCCCGTTTCGGCCTCCACCTCGGCGCGGACCTCGGAATTGTCGCGCTTGCCCCCGATATATATACCTCGCAACACGGCCGCCGGTTCGACCGCGAAATCGGCAAGGAACGGTATAGATAGAAGGGGCTTGCCGTCGGCGTCCGTCAGCGCGGTCGCGTCGCCGCCGGCCGCGGCCCGCGCGGCCCACGCGAAGACGTCGTCTATCAGCTTCTGCCGCGCCCGCTTGACTTTGGCGGCGTTGAGCCGCAGCGCCCGGACGACGTCCGCGGTAGTTACGTCGACGAAGTGGCGGGGCCTGAACTCGCCGTGGCCGTTGTGGGCGTGGCCCTCCACCGTCTGAATAAATATGAGCCGCTCGACCGCCGCGGAAACATCCAACCGCTCCCGCCGAAGCAGCCGGTCGAAATCCGCGCGGATGAGCTCTCGCAAATTATTATCCATAAAGCGACGAAGTGCCGATTAAATCTTATAGTATGAAAATTAACCGTTTATGTCAATCGAGCCGTTAACAAAAACCCCCTTTTAAGGGGGCCCGTCCGCGCCTTCGACGTGGGGCGGATTTTTGAAAAACGGCCCCTCCAGGTATCGGCGCTCCAACTTTTTAGCCAATATCTTCAACGTCGCCGTCACCGGAACCGCGGCCAGAAAGCCCACGACGCCGAAAAACTTCGCGCCGACGAGCATCGCGACCATCGTGACGACCGGATGCAGGCCGACGCGGCGCCCTACGACCCGCGGCGCCAATATATACGCGTCGAACAGGTTCACCGTTACGTACAAAATAAGCGCGAAAATGAGATGTCGCCCCGCGTCCGGCCCCACCAGGATGACGACCAGCGCCGGGAGGCCGCCGATATACGTCCCGACGTACGGCACCATGTTCGCGAAACCCGCGAATATCCCCAAGAGGAGCGCGTAGTCGACGCCGATGACCGTCAGGCCGACGGCGACGAACGTGGCCTCGGCCGTCGAGACGATGAATTGGCCGCGGATGAAGCCGGCTAGGACGCGGTCTATCTCGTGGTAGGTCTCGACGGCCTCGTCCAGGAAGCGCCGCGGCACGCGGTCCCTTACCCACCCCTTAATCTTCGGCATGTCGCGGAGGAGGTAGAAGGTGAAGATGGGCGTAATTATGATGTTGACGACGTGCGTCGCGAGCTGAGAAAGCGACGTGACGAAGGCGAGCCCCCGCTCGAAGAGCGCGGCGAAGAGGCCCTGCGCCCGAACCGCCAGGCTATCTATTAACGGCTTGGCGTACGGCGATACTTCGTAATCCTCCAACGACGCCAGCCACGCATCGGCCGCCCGCACCCAGGCCTCGAGTTGGCCGGGCAAATAACTTAGCGTCGCGACGAGGCGGGTGATCTGGGCGATAATAGGCGGGACTATAATGAGGAAGACGCCGGCGACGGCCAAGAGGGCGAGCACAATCAAAACGAAAGCCGAGAGGCTGCGGGACACGCCGCGTTCCGCCAGCGCCGTCACGATCGGCGACAACAAATACGCAATGACGAACGCCGCCACGAACGGAAACAGCAACTGCCAAATAACGGAGAAGAACCAAATGACGGCGAGGCCGGCGACGAAGTAGCCGACGCCGCGCGCCCACTTCACGCGCATCGCGAACGCCACGACGACGACCAAAAGCGCCAGAAAGAGCGGCGTCAGCACGCCTTTCACCGCGGCCAGGTAGTGCCAGACGAGCAGCGCCAGCAGGACCAAAAGCAGCGCGCCGCGGAATATCTCGTCGTATTCGCCGGCAGACTTTTTCATCGGGGCTATGAAACGGGCGCCGGGCCGCGCCGGCCGACGCCGTGCGATGAGCGGGCGAAGGGATTCGAACCCTCGACGTCAAGCTTGGGAAGCTTGCATTCTGCCCCTGAATTACGCCCGCTTATTATGCGATATTTATAACATAACTGCGGCGCGAGGGCAAAGCAAAAGGCGCGCCGCCGCGGGCGCGCCTCCGCATCCGAATTCGATTTGGATTTACTAAAACCGCCTAGTCGTTGCCGATATTAAGCTCGAAGCAGTTGTGCCGGTTGTCGACGTATTTGCCGGCCGTGGCCGTGGGCGCGGCGTTGGCCGGTGAAGCGGCGTAGGAGACGTCGAGGTGGGTCACGCCGCCCGGCCTAAGCTCCACCTCGTCGGCGACGTCCCCGACCGTGACGAAGTGCCTGCCCGGGGCAAGGTCCGTGAAGTACGCAGGCGTGCGGCCGACGTCCCGGCCGTCCACCGTGACCGGCGCGGCCGCGGGCGTAGACGTTACGAAAAGGGTCGTAAGTTCCTCGCCGTACGGCGCGTATTCCGTTTTAACCTTGGTCGCGGCCCCCTCCGGCGCGGCCGGGGTCGCCGGTTGGTCCGGCGCCGTCGGCTCAGCCGTCGCGCCGCCGACCGGGATGCCCCATTCCCCCAGCTCCCCGACGACGTCGTCGACGTATTCGTCGATATAATCCGACAACGCGAGCGCCGCCGCGGGCGCCAAGGCCGCGCACAATACCGCTACGAAATGAGTCTTCATACCCGTCGCTCCTTTCCGGGCAAGCCGCGAGGCGCGGGCCGCCCATTATGCCGCGGAAATTTAACGGATGAAAGCCGTCACGACGCCGCGCCCTCGGTTATTACGACCCTTCCCTCCGACGTTTGGTTTAATATTAAAAATCGCGAAATGACTTGCGCCCGGCGCGCGCCGCTATTACTATATTAACGCTGTGGCCGCGTTGAAAAATGAATTCTCGTGGTCGAAGTCGCGCCACGACGTACTGCGCCGGTGTCCGCGCAAATATTTCTTCGAATATTACGGCTTCTGGGGCGGCTGGGCGGCCGACGCGCCCGCGCGCACCCGCGAGATATACGTCCTCAAAAACCTCGCGACGCTGCCGGCGTGGATAGGCCAGAAGGTCCACGACTGCATCGACCACACCATCCAGAACCTGCGCTGGGGCCAGCCGGGGCTCGGCGTCGACCGCGTCGTCGACGTCACCCTCAAGCGGATGCGCCAGGAGTACGTCTCGAGCTGGCACGGCCGCTACCGCCAACGGCCCAAGAGCTGCGCGCTGTTCGAGCACGAGTACGGCGTGGGCCGGGGCGAGGACGACTGGCGCGACGCCGCGGCTCAGGTGGAGCGGTGCCTGCGGACCTTCTACGGCTCCGCGGCGTTCGAGGGCCTGCGGGAGCTGCCGCGGCACGCCTGGCTCGAGGCCGAGGAGTGGGCCCACTTCTTCCTGGACGCGGTCAAGGTATGGGTCAAGCTGGACTGCGCCTACCGGGGAGAGGGCGACCGCGTCATCATCTACGACTGGAAGACGGGCAAGCGGCTGACCGAGGACACGTCGCTGCAGCTTAGCTGCTACGCGCTGTACGCGAGCTACCGCTGGCGCGCCGACCCCGCGGCCGTCGTCGCGCGTGAGTATAACCTTTACCATGACGACGAGCGCGAGTTCCCGGTCCGGCCCGAGGACCTGGAGTCGACGGTCACGCGGATGCGGGGGTCGTTCGACGACATGCGCGCGCTTTTAGGGGACGTCGCGAACAACGTCCCTCGAGCCGAGGAGCAGTTCGTCCGGACGGAGGACCTGGGCCGCTGCGGCGTCTGCAAGTTCGCGAAAGTCTGCCGGCCGGAATTGATGCCGGAAGCGAGCGCCGCGGCGGAAGCCGAAAGCGAAACGTAAGGCCGGCCCGAAGGTCGGCCTTTTTTACGTTGTTAATTTTTTATTATATTAACTAGCCACGAGGAGATAGCCTTCTATGGCTTCGCGGACGTTGGCCATAAGCTCCTCCCGGGTTTCGCCCTGGGAGAAGCAACCCGGCAGGCCCGGGACCTCGGCCCAATAGCCGCCCTCTTCCGCCTCGTGCACGATTATTTTTATCTTCACGTCGACTTCCTGTAACGGTATTAAATTATACCTTATACGCCGAACCGATGCTATTATTTCTTAAAGCGGCCGGGCCTAAAGGTCAGGACCTACGAAATACGGGCCCCGCAAATGCGGCTTCCGAGAATTTACGTTCGACTTCGATCGTGATATTATAAATAAGAGAGGTCCGTCCTTAGGCGGCCGCGTTAATGGAAGTGAGAATACACCCCCACGCTCGAGCGCGCATGGCCGAGCGCGGCGCCAGCGAAGAAGAGGTCGTCGCCACCGTATCCGCCGGCGAATCTTTTCCGGCTAAGTTCGGGCGGCAAGGGTTCAGGCGCAACTTTGACGAAACCGGCGAACGGCGAGGCCGGCCTTACGCGGCAAAACAGATCGAGGCGGTCGCCGTCCGCGAAGACGACTATTGGCTCGTAATTACGGTAGTCGTCCGTTACTATTAAGGAGTCCCGATGAAGATAACGATCGACAGTAAATATAACGTCGCCTATATCGCCCTCCACGCCAAAACGGAACAGGTGGAGACGATAAAGGTAAGCGAGGAGATGAACGTCGACCTAGCGCCGGACGGAACGATATATGGCATCGAGCTCCTGAACGCTAACGAACAGCTTGCCGGCGAGGACGGCGGCGTCCTCGTCGTCATAGACGAAGTACGGGGTAAATTGGCGGAAGTGGAGTTGGGGATCTAAGCGCCCCGGCCAGACCTAAAGGTCAGGCCCCACGAAAACGCCGCCGGCCGCGCGAGAAGTCATGGGGATAAGAACGCTTCGTATAGGACTTGCAGCCCTGGCCTTTACGGCCGGGGCATTTGCGCGCGACGCGCCGTACTATACGTTAACGCTCTACGTCGCCAACCAGAGCTTCGCCGTCAACCCGGTCGACATAAAGGTAACCATAGACGGCGCGACGGTGGCGGCGGGGACCTTCTTGGCCGGTTACGGCCGAAGCTGGCGCCGTTACGATATACGGCTCGCCGCGGGGCGCCATGTCCTCCGCGCGTTGACGCGCAAGGGCGCCGCGGCCTTAAGGCGCGAGTTTACGGTAACCGGGCCCCGCTGGGCCGCGGTGGCGTATCGCAACCGCTCGCCCTCTTCGGGCCGCGGGACCGTGCGCCACTTCGCCTTCGCGATTAGGGATAGGCCGTTTGGAGAGTAAGTAAGTGCTCTTGAACGTAAAGGTTTATAAAAAGTGGGGTTTTTTAGTTCGCTGATCGGGAAAAAACGGATATAATGTGACGATGCGTTTATCAGAAAAGCTACCGTTAATTACCGCAGTCTCGCGGTGGTTCCGGAGACCACTGCAACGACGTTACGAAATTAGAACGTTAAAGGTTTATTGGGCAATAAAAAACAGCTTAGGTAAATTGAGGTTCTACGGGTACAGATCGATATTCGGTACGCGGTGGTTTTTCGAGAAACAGAGCCAATCGGCATCAATAATACGCGTTATAATTAAGACCGTTTCTTCGCAATTCCTCTTTGCCTTGGTGATAATAATTTCGCTAGAGTTAATTCAAAGGAATTTACCCCTTAACCTCGAATATTATTTTAACGAAGCCGGGGCAAGGTATGCGCGAATGGCGAATAGGATATTAAGAGAGGGAAGCTATTCTACATTACTAACGACTTACGCCCAAATAGCTGGGATATTATTAGGTTTATACTTCGCCGGTATAAGCGCGGTATTGAGTACCGCTTATGCAAATGTACCTGATAACGTCCGCGAAAAACTAATAAATGAAAAATTCGGCAACGTATATATAAAGGTCGTCGCTTTATTTGGGGGGATAGCACTAATATTGCTAATAACCATAATACTTGGGTACGAACCGGGAGTATTGAATATAGTATTCGTTTCCGTATTAGGCCTAGTAGCTTTACTTGGATTCGTAAACCTAGGATTACGGACTTTCGTATTTTTTAACCCAACCGCCTTATCGAAAGACCTTTACCCCGAAATTATTCGATGGATAAAAGCCGCAACACCTAAAGGTTTCCGTTTCAAAGACGTATCTTTCCAAAACTACTATCGAATCCGGGCTGAGGAATACATTGATACTATTATTAACATCATCGAATTAGCATGCCCCAAAAAATACCTAAAAGGAAAACCTTTAAACGAATTAAGTGGTAATATTCTGGCCGTAATGGCAGCTTACACTTTGTGGAAAAACCAAATCCCGGGCAATAGTTATTGGTTTCGCCGCAAGTTACAATTCCCCAATTGGTTAACTGCCGGTCACTCAGAAGTCGAAATCGCGGTTAAAACGGGCACAGCGATAAAAGGAAAAGAAATCCCCGACCTTTCTTGGTTCGAGGAGATTACTAAAAAAGGTATCGTAAAAATTAACGCCGCCCATTTAGAAAATAACGACCTACTGAACGTAGCCGATTTATATAATAACCTATGCTCATATTATAGATTTATTACGAGTAATTATGGTTGCCGAGAAACCCAATCAATATGGGTATCTTTGAACCCCAAGAATATCTTTCTAAGAAAAGCGCGCCCGCAAGAATACGAAACAGGTGAATCTCAAAAGGCCGAGTTAATGAATAAGCTAGGTTGTATAGATACGTATTGGGCGGGTTTCTTAAATATTATCTTAGGTTTCTTTGATAGCATTCGTAGGGAAGAAATCGCGGAGTTTCATAAAACTATTAACGATATTAACTGGGAAAACGAAAAAGCAATTTACTTAACTAACGTACCGAGAGAAGTGCTAACGGAACTGGAGTCGTTGCAAAATTTAATCAACAACGAGTTAAAAATAGAAAGGAGTATTTCTACGGCTCCTTGGTACCAAAGGCAATTAGCCCTGAGGGGCCTAACCAAATACCTAGACAGCGGGTTAAATACCTTGGTAAAGACACTCGAAGAAAACCTAATTCCCGATTGCGAATACTATATTGAGAACGAAGAACCGTTCTTGGCATCGCATTCTATACAATCAGGACTAGAAGCTTGTGCGAAATTACAATCGCATTTAAAAGAAACTAAGGCTATCATAGAAAACGTAATGCGGCTCAAAAAAGTAGAAGACTATATTTTTTGGCCGACGTTAGACCTAAGTAATTACGAAAATAGGATTAAACGGGCAAGAGAACTTTTAGTAATTAAACTTGCCCAATCTGCAGAGGGTTTTTACGATATCGATTATAACCCTGACTTCCCCGATTACTTCGGACAGATTTATTGTTATATAGCTCAAGAGTGTTACGAAACTATGGCATCCGGAAACGAAAAAATATTCGAAATAATATTTCCCCCCTATTTTAATTTATGCTTGACGGCTTCCGAAAAATTAAGGCAAAGCCTAACCTACGTAACGGCCGAAGACCGGTTCGGATTCATGGTTCAACCGCTACAAGACCTGATATCCCTTTCCGGCTACGCGATGATTTATTCTGACTTATACAATAAAGGGTTTAACCGCATAACACGGGCGTTATGGGAAAAATATTTTGCGGGACATGGGGACCTAGAAAAAATTATCGGTTTATTACACTATATAATAACCCATCCCTTTGTTTCTTTTAGGCTATACGCCCGGGGAATTCAACGTACTGCCTGGGAACAAGACTTCTCTAATAAATTAAAATCCGCAGGTATTGAATACCTTTCGTACGAAGACATGCTACTTATAGAACCTCGGACCGATATTTATGTTACCCCTTTGATTAGAGCTGTCGTAAAACAATCGGGACACCTTCGATTATTTGACCCGCGGGTCGTTTTCGGCGGTTTGTTTCTAAAAAGCTATTTCGATAAGGCGGGGAAAGAGCTGACGTGGGAATTCGACAGCTTCTTAAAAGCTTTTAGTGAAGAAAGCCGCTCCAACCCCGACCGGTCTGTACCACCCGATTCTGATTAAAACCGTACGGACTATGTTAAATCCATTAAAATCCCTTTTTAACACGGTCTTAATTCCGTACTACCTAAATAAAAGATTTAGGGATAGCGCTAAGCATGCCTATATGCTCAATATGAATATGCTATGGGAAGATATTCATAATAGTGTCATGCCCATAGGCGGACAAACCAAGATGAAAGATTTCGATGTAATCCTAAAACCAGATCTTAAAGAAATCGAACCAGTAATTTCCCAGGGGCTTTCGAGACATCCTTATCCCCGGCGCATAAAGGAAGCTGTTTGCAGTTTTATAAACGATTGCGCAGCTCAATTCTTAACGCACGAAGAAGCCGTTTACTCTTTAAAATACACCTCGGGAGAATCGGGCATAGTCGAGCTCAGCCTTACCTTAATTGACCCGTTCGTAGTACTTAAAATCTTAAACAATTTCTTCCGTGTAATAATCCGGGGCCACGACCGGTATGTTAAGGTTATTGGCATATCGAAACTAACGAAAGATAGTATCGTAATTTTTAAGCCGCCTAAGTCGGTTCGCACCGGCTTACGAAATACGAAAAGAAATCTCGTTGTCCTCGATTCCCGTCGTATTCCGGATTGGTCGTTATTTACGCCTGCGTATTCTTTAGAGATATTAAAAGCCCAAAGTCTTGCGGTACTCGAAGCGACGCGGCCTTTAGGATGGAATGCTAGACGTACGGCTAACGAAGATATTACCGAATATTATTATTTCGATAGGTTTCTCACATTCGAAAAATTTAAAATCGAATTGCGGAATTCGATATTAGAAACGTTAAATAATATGCTTAACGCTATTTCGCCTACGGGTATGATCGCGCCTGAAATTATTATCAAAGGCCTTCCCAGCTTAGAAGCAGTTGATGAAGCGCGCGAAAAATTACGGGAAGGACCTACTAAATTCGAAGAAATAATAGCCCCTTTCCTACATCATTAAAATAACCCCGCGAATCTCGCTCTGCCCATTTCCGTCCTTCGGAAATCTTCCCTCGCCCCCCCGGGGGGGTTTTCATTTTCCCCTTTGACTCTACCCCGGCGCGGGAAAAGGGGTTAAAACCCCTTGCGGGGAACCCTAAACCCGGCGCAACCGTTCCACCCATTAAAACCTCGGCGGCCTTCAAGGCCGCCGTTTCGTTATGCAAATATTAAGCTCGCCCTCACCAGGTGTAGCGGAGGCCGAGCGCCCAGTATAAATAGAAGTCCTCGTTGCCCTGGCGGAACTCGCGCCGCGGCCCTATCTCCATGAACGGGACGACGTCGAGCCCCCGGGCGCGCAGGTCCACGCCCGGCCCCGCGAAAGCGTAAAAGCGGTAGGGGAAGGGAGCGTCGTCCTCAGCGGCGGCGTCGGCGCCGTCCCGGCCGGAGTAGGGCCAATCCCATCCGCTCCCGCCTGAACCTCCCGACGGGTCCGACCCCGTTTGATACCCGCCCTCCGCCAGGAAGTAGGGTTTGAGCCCCGCGCTCTTATAGTCGGCGAGGAGGTAAAGGCGCGAGCCGGCTCCCGCGACGAACCTGCCGCCGTCGTACTTCACTATCGGCCCGAACGAAAGTCGGCCGGCGAACATGTAGTCGAAACCGGCCGCGGGGAAAATCTGCTCGAGCCGAAGCGACGCCGCGAACGCGCCGCGCCCCTCGGCGTCGGCGCCGTCGTCGGCAATCGCCAACCCGGCTGCGACTAAGGCCGCGGCGGCCGCCGCAAGCAATATGCTTCTCTTCATAATTAACCCCTTTTCGACCCATATATATTACCGCCGGGGGCCTCGAATAACAACCCGAAAAAAGCGGTTTAGGGCTTGACTCCCCCCTCGCAGGGGACAAGGGGTTTAAACCCCTTGCCCGGACTCCCCCTCCCGCGGGCCGTTTTTAAATTTGCAATCCCCCCGTAAAAGGTATAAAATATTAAACGTGGAGGTGGCGAAATGAGAGTAATCGTAATCGGCGTAGCGGCCGCGGCGCTCGGGGCCGCGCTCACATTAGCCGCGGCCGTGGCTGAGGAAGAAGGGTATACGTACACGCTGGTCGTCAAGAACCGCGAGCTCACCACCGAAAACGTCGACGTCAGCGTCTTCGTCGACCGCGCACCCGCGGCGCGCGAGCAGCTGCGCCCCGGCGACGTCGAGGACGTCCTCAAGATAGCGCTCGCGCTCGAGCCGGGCCCCCACCGCATCCTCATCCAGGCCGTCAAGGGTACGGACCGCCTCGAGCAGGAACTGGTCGTATCCGCAGAGGGCTCAGCGGACGTGGACATCTGGTTCGAGCCGGTAATCGAGACGTGGCCTCCGGTCCAGGCCAACGAGCCGCCCGGCGACATCGGCCGTCCGCCGACCGTAGCGGTCCCGTAAGGGCTTCGACTTAGCGGCGGGGACTTGGAACGTCGGCGAGTTTTTACGCGCGCGCCGTTTTGACTTTACCCCGTTTTACCGTTCTGGTATACTAGAGGGGTGCGCAAGGCCGAGGTATACGTCGAGACCTCCGTATGGGGCGCCGCCGCCGACGTGGAGCCGGCTTCCTACCGCGTCGCCGCGCAAAGGCTCTTTGACAGAACCGACGATTTCTCGTTTTTTATATCCCAAACGGTATTAAGGGAAGTCGGCGAAGCGCCGACGGCCGTACGCGATATCGTGGAAACCTTAATCGCACGAGTAAACCCCGTTCCGTTAGTCATTACCGACGAGGTTCTTTCCCTGGCCGAAGAATACCTAAGCCGGGGCTTGTTTACGCCGGCGTACCGCAACGAAGCCGTCCACGTCGCGCTGGCGTCATCGTACGCCGTCGACTACCTGGCGAGCTATAATTTCCGCCACATCGTAGCCGTAAGCCGACGCCGGCTTATCCAGGCGACGAACGTTATCTTGGGTTACAAATCGCCGGAAATAGTTTCGCCGGAAGAGTTAGCGTACGAACCGCCGAGGTAAAGGTTATGGACTTCGACGAAATGGATGAAATGTGGCACAAGATCCGCGAAAAGCTAGCGGCCGAAGACGAGGGCTTGTCGCCCGCGGAAATAATCGCCCGCGATAAAGCCGCCTTGGAAGAGGCCTGCCGGCGGCTGGGCCTTAAAACAAGCCGCGAGGCGGACCCCCGCAAGCGGCGCGCCGGCTAAGCCACTTTCCGGCGTCCGGTGGGGATTACGCCCTTTCCCCCGCCTGGGCGGCGCCCGCGGGCGGTTTTTTCATATTCCGCCCTAGCCCTCCCCCTCGGGAGGGTTGATAATGTCGGGCGGAAGCTTCCGGAATACCGTTTAGCGGACGCGATTTCGGCTTTACCCCCTTTCGCCGTTCTGGTATACTCAAGTCGTGCGCAAGGCCGAGGTATACGTCGAAACTTCCGTGTGGGGCGCGGCGGCGGAAACGGACCCCACGTATTTCCGCCGTGCCGCGGAAACGCTCCTCGGGTCGGCTTCGCAATTCGAGTTTTTCATCTCGCCCGTAGTGCTCGAGGAGATAGAAAACGCGCCGCCGGAGGTAAACGAAATAATCGCCCTAGCGCTCAAAAGAGCCGCCCCCTCCGTCTTGGAGGCGGATTTTGAAATCGAGAGATTAGCGAACGAGTACGTAACGCGCGGCGTTATCCCGCCCAAATACCATAACGACGCCCTTCACGTAGCCTACGCTACTTTTTACGGCAAGGACTTCTTAGTTAGCTATAACTTTAAACATATCGTAGGGATAAGGCGACGCAACCTGATAAAAGCTGCTAACGTCGTTCTCGGCTACTCGACGCCCGAGATCGTTTCTCCGGAGGAACTCGTCGAAGAATAGGGGGTATCTGTGGATGGATTTCTACGAAATGGATAAAATGTGGCACGACATCCGCGAGAAGATCGCGAAGGAAGAAGAGCTGTTATCGCTCGAGGAGCGCGTCGCCCGGGCCAAAAAATTTACGGAAGAAGCTAGCAAGAAATACGGCCTGACCGTTACGCGGGCGAACCGCCGCGGCCGTAAATAATCGCCTGCTCCAAAGACGCGCCGGCGCCGCGGCGAACATAACCTTCCACCCTCCCCCTCGGGAGGGTTGATAATACGGGGCGGAAGGTTCCGGGAAACAAAAAAAGGCCGGCCCGGAGGCCGGCCCTCTTTCTTTTCGGCAGTTTAACGGAACAAAGCCTTAACTTTGCCCAAGGACGCGGGCGCGACGCCTACGCCGGCCGTCTCGAATTGCAGGACGCTATGGAGGGGGGCGTTTATGCCTACGTATACGTACGTGCCGTCGCAACCGCAACCCGCTGGATACCCGTACGCGCTTACCGAAAATGAGCGGACGACGGAGCCCGTCGTCGTACACTGGTTAACGACCGAACCGGTGCCGGTGGTTATCCAAAGGTAGCCGCGGGGGTCGTAGCCGACGTCGTTGGGCGCAAAAGTAAGCGTATGAGAACGATAAATGGAGCCCGAATAGGCATCCATAAAATACAGGTTCCGGGCCGATTGGTCGGTATAGTAGACGTAATAACCGCCGGTGCCGCAGTAATCGATGCCATACGGATACGAGCCGGGGACCGCCCACGAGCTGTATATCGAACCGGAGCCCATGCCGATGCGGTAGGCGTACCTGTTGTTGTAGTCGACGACGAAGACGTAGCCCGTGCCGCCGATGTTGGCGGCGCCGCATCCCATCGAACCGGTCCCGGGGTTGGTCCACGACGCGTATATCGACCCGGTGGTGGTCATGCGGTAGCGGTAGTCGTTGCCGTTGCAGTTAACCCAAAAACCCGACGTGCTCCAGCTCGCCCAACCTACGCCGTTGGGGAAAGTACTAGGAGCCGTAAAAGACGACACGAGCGTACCGTACGCCAAGGCCGCCGACGCGCACGCCAAGACGGCCAACACGGCGGCAAAACATAACCTTTTCTTCACGTTCTTTTCCTCCTTGAGTAATTAATGCGTCATTATTGTGTTCTTTTTTAGTATACCATAAAAAAACCGCCCATCAATATAATAATTTTTCCGGGCCCGAGGCGCCATCGTGCTGCCCGCCGGCCCTTTCGCTTCGGCTAGAGGGTTAATTATCACGCGCCGCCGCCAGCCGCATCGTCGCGTAGCCGAAGAGCGCGAGCCACGCGAACATAAAGCCGAAGGCCACGTTGAAGAGGACCTCGAACGCGCCCTCGGCCATCACGGCCCCGGCCTCGGCGCCCGCCGCGGCCGCGTTTATTATATGGGGCGGAAGGTTCCGGGAAACAAAAAAAGGCCGGCCCGGAGGCCGGCCCTCTTTCTTTTCGGCAGTTTAATGGAACAAAGCCTTAACTTGGCCCAAGGACGCGGGCGCGATGTTTACGCCGGCCGTCTCGAATTGCAGGACGCTATGGAGGGGGGCGTTTATGCCAACGTATACGTACGTGCCGTCACAACCGCAACCCGCCGGAACCCCGTACACGCTTGTCGAAAACGAGTTGACGACGGAGCCGAATTAAAAGTTGGCTTAATAACCATCGTGATAAATGGAGGAACGATTATAATTATTAAAAATGCTACGGTTTTCTTATATCTTATATCACGGATGGAATAATAACTCTAACTTCCCGCTCGTCTCGTTATCCGCGGTGGCGTAAAAACCCGTAGGCGCCGCGCCTAAGCCGTTAAAAGACGTATGCTCGTACGGCAACCGTTCCATCAGCCAACGTTCGCGGTCGTAGATTAAACAAGTATCAACGCCGGTGCCCATAAGGCGCGTATCGTCGGCCGCTAAGTAATCGACGGAACGGAAATAAGGGCCGAGGTTGGTGAAGAAGACGAGCTCGTATTCGCCGGCGCCAGGGGCGCCAGTACGCCGGTAAATAGACGTACCGGCACCCTTCTCCCCAGGTTCGACGACGAAATATAAATCGCTACGGTAAATTTGGGGCGGAAGGATAACCTTTTTTGTTAAATCAACCCCCGGGAAAGGTTTTAACATCGCGCTTTCATAAGTCCAGCTCGCGCCCATATCACGGGTAATAGCTACTTCGATTACGGGCCCCTTTGTGCGCCGTATCACGTAAAGAGTATGCGCACCGGCGTCATAGGCGGCGGTTACGTATCGGAAAGTGGGGAACTTCCGCAAAGCGCCGTTTTCGTATAGAACCAGCGAACCGTACCAACGGCCGGGGTCTCTATCCCCGGTAAGGACCCAACAAACATCCTCGGACACGGGGTAGACGCGGCCTATTCCGCGGAATCCGGGGCTAGGACCCAAATCTACTTCATGCCATCCGGAGCCGATATTCCTGACCAGTAACGGGAAGTAGTTGATAGGTTTCCCTTTCTCGCTCCGCGTACCGCCCGCCCACACTACCGAACCTATTATATCTAAGCCGTACATACAGCTACCTTCGCCGGCGTCCCTAAGAACCCAATCATCTTCGAGCCGCCCTCCCCTGTAAGTTACGATTGCTAATTCCGAGGTATACCCCCTCAATTTGGTGGGCGTTCCAGGCCTCCAAAGCGCCGCGTAAACGCCGCCCGGAGTGACGGTTAAGCCCTCTATTTTCCAGCCTATAGCCCCTTCGAATTCCGCTACTTTACGCCACGAATTTGAGACGGGCCCTAGCGCCTCGCCGCAGCTTAGTAAAATAAATAATGCGACCCCGCCGGCACATATTAACGCCCGGGTCGCCCGGTGCCAGAATAACCTCTTCTCGGCCATAAGGCCTCCCTTACGCATAAATTATAGCAGTCGATTTTACATAAAGCAAGTTAGGGTCCAACTTTCTGCTCGGGCGGCCTCGCACTTTGTTACCCGATTATCCTTCCTTAACTTCTTTCGCCGCGACCAGCCGCATCGTCGCGTAGCCGAAGAGCGCGAGCCACGCGAACATGAAGCCGAAGGCGACGTTGAAGAGGACCTCGAACGCGCCCTCGGCCATGACGGCACCGGCGTCGGCGCCCGCCGCCGCGGCGGCGCGGTGGACGTTTACTAAGCCGGTGATGGTCCCTAAGCCGCCGTTGAACGCGCATACGAGGCCGCTGATGAGGATGACCCACGCCCACACCTTGACGAGGGGGCCGTTGGGCCTAAGCCGCGCGTACGGCGCCACCGCGACGTACCCTATAACGATAAGGACGATAATTACTATCCCCAGGATAAACGACAGGTACGTCGGCACGCCGCCTAAGCGCAGCATTTCGGAAAACGTCAGCTCAGCCATAGTCACTCCTTGAATTATCGAATACGAACGTTAGCTATTTCCCTAAAAGGGCTATCAAATCGTCCCGCGTAAGGCCGCACTGTTTCATTATCCCGAGCAACGTCCCCGGGGCAAGCTCGTCATGGAGGGGAACGACGGTTTTATGCTCACCTTTCCTGAGCGTAACGTGGCTACCGTGCTGCCGGACTTCCTCAAAACCGGCCTTCTTCAATAGTTTTATAAGAACCGGCCCCCGACAAAACCGGCAGCTTAGGCACCGACCGCGACCTCGAGTTGGTATACGAGCGCCGGGCTCGAACCCTCGGGTAAATCCTCGCCGCCGAAGCTTTCTATATATAGGTCTACGGCTTCTTTGAGGTTCGCCTGCGCTTCCTCGACCGTCGTCCCCTGGCTTACGACGCCGAGCTCGATACAGCGCGCGACGTACCACTTGCCTTCGCGCGTTATTACGGCGTTATATTTTTTAAGCATCTTGCACCTCCGTAACTAATACCGCCGGCGATATTATACCAATACTAGTCGTTGCGGTCAAAACTACTTAGCCGGCTTCTTCCTCATGCCCGCTATCCACGCCAAATATTTTTTTATGCGCGCCTCGTCGCCGCGCTCGCCCGGCTCGTAGAATTGGACCGGCTCCGGCATATACTCCTGGGCTACCCAGCCGCCGGGGAAACCGTGGGGATACTTATAGGCCGGGTGGTCCGGGTCGCCGGCGCGCGGGACGTTGCGCAGCGGCAGCGGGACCTCCCGCCGCGGCCCCTCCTCCACCTCTTTCATCGCCTTCCCGATCGCCATCGTCGCCGTGTTCGACTTGGGCGCGGCCGCGAGGTACACGGTCACGTGGCCGAGGATGAGCGGCATCTCGGCGTCGCCGATGGTCTCGGCGGCGCGGAACGCGGCTTGCGCCAAAAGCGCGGCCTTCGGGTCCGCCAGCCCCACGTCCTCCGAGGCGAAGATGACCATCCGCCGCGCGATGAAGCGCGGGTCCTCGCCGCCGGCCAGCATCCGCGCCAGCCAGTAGAGGGCGGCGTCCGGGTCGGAGCCGCGCATGGACTTGATGAAAGCCGAGATGGTCTCGTAATGGCCGGTCTCGTCGCGGTCGTAGAGGTAGTCGCGGCCTCCGGCGGCCTCCCGGGCAACGTCGAGCGTTATCTCGCCGCCCTCGCCCACCATAAGCGCCGAGGCCTCGAGGGCGTTGAGGACCCGGCGGGCGTCGCCCTCCGCGGCCCGCAGGATGTGGCGGCGGGCGTCGTCCGCCAGCTTCAACGTAAGTTGGCCCAGGCCCCGCTCCTCGTCGGCCAGCGCGCGGTCGGCGACGACGTTGAGGTCCTCGTCGCTGAGGGCGTTGAAGCGGACGATGCGGCTGCGGGAGCGCAGCGGCGGCGTGAGGGCGAAGAACGGGTTGTGGACCGTCGCGCCGACCATGACGAAGAGGCCGGCCTCGACGTGGGGCAACAGGCCGTCCTGCTGGGTCTTGTTGAAGCGGTGGAGCTCGTCGATGAAGAGGAGGGTCCGCCGGCCCTCGAGGGCGCGGCGCGACTTCGCCCGCTCGACGACGGCGCGGAGCTCGGCCAGGCCGTCGGTGACGGCGTTGAGGGCCTCGAACGCGGCGCCGGTGACGTTGGAAATGATATGCGCGAGGGTGGTCTTGCCGGTCCCGGGCGGGCCGTAGAGGACGAGCGACTGGAGACGGTCTTCCTCTATGGCGCGGCGCAGGAAGGTCCCCGGGCCGAGGACCTCTTCCTGCCCCACGAACTCGTCGAGCGTCCGCGGCCGCATCCGCACCGCGAGCGGCGCCCGGGCAAAATCGTCTTTTTCGAACAGGCCCTCGGCCACGCGTCAATTATAAATACCCTTCCGCGACGCGGCAATCAAAAATATACGCATAGAAAAAACGAAAGGCCGGCGCTAAAAACATCTCCTCCCGCTGAGGCGGCGGCATTTTTTACGCCGCCCGAAGACGCGATATGTTAATATGCGCTCGAGCGGTAACGTCTCTTAAGGGATCTTCAAACCAAGGAGGAACTCGTATGAACAAATGGTTGTTGGCGGTCGTTGCCGCCGCAGGTTTAGCCGCGGCCATAGCGGGCGCCGCGGACGATTCGTTCGTCAAAGGCAGCATAACCGCGGCGTTCGCTCTGCCCCAGATGGAAATGCCGAGGGCTAATGCCTGGGTCAACGAAGGCAGCGTCGAAGGCATAGAAAAAAAGATGGGCCACGACGGCGAGTTCGGCGAAATTGCGCTCGGGATGGGCTTAGGTTTGGGCTACGGCGTCAGCCTGGGCGAATACTTCCGAATCGACGCCTTCGTCGCCAACTTCCGCAAGGAGAACACCGTCACGTATACCGGCGACCAATACAGCCGCGACGTGACGCTGACCACGCACATTATACCGGTTCGCCTCGGCGGCACGTTCCTTACGACGGGATTGATCGGAGGCCGACTTAAACCGGAGATGGGCCTGGGCGTCGTCACCTTCATCGCGAATTACGACACGGCCCAAGACATCACGGTCTTCGGCGTCACCTCGGGAGGCACGGCGTGGACGAGAGAAGTTTGTTACGGGCCCGAGCTTAAACTCGGGGCCGAGTTCACCCTGTTCGACGGCCTGGCGCTCGAGGGATACGGGACTTATTGGACGGCGGAAGCGACGCTCGCCAACTGGACCCAATACGGCAGCGCACCGCTGCGGGGCCCCCTCCGCGAGGACTTCACCGGCTGGGCGATTTGGGTGGCGCCGCGTTTCTATTTTTAAATCGTATTCATCCCAACGTTTGCCCGGGCCTCCGAAGCCCGGGCTTTTTTTACCGCGCGCCAAATAAAAAAAGGGCCCTTGCGGGCCCGATTTTACCCCGCCGGTGCCGTGTGAGGATGAGATTGGAACAGCTGTTTAAAGTGGGCGCCTGCTTTTGAGGTTTGGACTTCCGCGGGTCGCGGCTTGCCCGACGCTCAAGTGCCGACTCCCTAAACAACGGTCGTAAGCTCTAATCTTCTAGGCCCCATCACCTGCACCGCAGGGAATTGGATGTTAATAAAAAAAATCCAAAAAATCAAGTTTTATTTGCTACCTCGGCCTTGCCCCGCCCTACGCGCGCTCTTTCGCTTTTTCGGCCAAGCGTCCGATATGCGCTCGGATCTTCTGCGCCTCCCCCTCGTCCCTCACGCGCTTGAGCGCCTCCTCCCAAACCGACATCGCCTCGACGTACTTCTCGGCCCCCTCCAACACCCTGGCCAGGGTTTGGTAGTACTTATATACCTGGGGCCTGAACGCCAACGCCGCCCATAGGTCCTCCTCGGCCCGGGCGACCTCCCCTCTCCGGAAATTCGCTATGCCGAGGTAATAGCGGGTGGTGGCGTTAGACTCGTCGATTTCCTTGCTGCGTTCGAGTATTTCCGCCGCGCGTTCGGCGTCGCCCCGCTTGAGGTAGAAATAACCCAGCTCGTTCAAGGCCGGCGTATTCCGCGGGTTATAGGTCAACGCCAACCGGTATTGCCGCCGGGCGCCCTCGAAGTCGTTCTTCTCGTCCAGGTGCCGGCCGAGCGCCAACCGCGCGGTGATATAAGACGGGTCGGCCGAAATCGCCTTGCCGAGAAAGTCGGCGTAACCCACGTCTTCCTCGGGGACGCTGTACTTCGAGATCAGCGCCAGGTTATACCATGACCGCGCCGAATTGGGGTTGAGCCGCACCGCCTCCAGGAAACGGGTCTGGGCCCGACGGAAGAGGTCGTCGTCGCGGCCGCCGGAGAGGAAGACGAATACCTCGCCCATTACGTTCTGCGCCTCGTAAAGTTCGGGCCTCTGCCGGACCGCCCGCAGCGCTATCCGGTACGCCGCTTCCAACAGCGAAAGGAACTTGTCCTCGTCGCGCACGTATCGGCGGGCGAGTTGCAGTATCGACTCGGCGGCGCCGACCCCCGCCAGCGTGAAACCCTCGTCTTCGGCCAGCGCCCGCCCGAACGCCGCGCGCGCTTTTTCCAGGTCATCGGGGGTCCCAAGAATTTGGTAGCGACGGCCGTCGCAATAGTCCCTCCACGCCACCGGCGACGACGTGGGTTCCTTATAATAAGCGAGCGCGGCGTCGTTCTTTACCTCTAAATCGCATAACGCCACCACGTCGTCCAGCACTACCCGCGCCGCCTCGAAAGGCCGGTCCGCCGCGATTAAAACGCGCAGGCGCCGCCAGTCGCGCCCCTCGAACATCCCCACGATCTTATACCGAACTTGGACGTTCCGCCCCACCCTGCGCGCCCGGCCTATCACGGCATAATCCGCTTCCAAAGCCCCTCCCCACTCCAGAACCTCGGCTTCGGATACCACCCCCCGCCGCACGTACCCCGTCGCCGCCCGGAAGGGGTCCAACACGGCGACGTCGTACGCCGAAAGACAACGCGAGATTACGTCCGCCAGGCCGTAACCGAGACGCCAATCCTCCTCGACG
>CAZLXP010000020.1:0-32058 GCA_964563535.1 uncultured bacterium
CGCGTGCGTGGAATGCGGGCTTTGCGTGGGTGAATGCCCGACGGAGGCGATCCGCGTCCGCTACGGCAAGGCCTGGATAAACCCGCTGCGGTGCATAGATTGCGGCGAGTGTATCCGCGTTTGCCCTACTAACGCCAAATATGCGCAAGCGGACACCTTAGAAGATCTTAAGCGCTTTCGGTATAACGTCGCCATCCCGGCGTCCGCGTTCGCGGGCCAATTTAAAACGTCGATCCCGTTGGACAAGGTGTTGTCGGGGCTGATTTATTTAGGGTTCGACGAGGTATACGAGGGGGCGCTGGGGGGCGAGATCATCACCCTCGCGCTTCGCGAATACCTGAAGAACGAGAACCGCGTTACGCCCGCGATATCCTCGCTCTGCCCGGCCGTCGTTCGGCTCATCCAGGTCCGCTTCCCGTCGCTGGTGGGCCACATAGTCCCACTCGAGGCGCCGGTGGAGGCCGCGGCCCGCGTGGTCAAGATGAGCCGGAGCCGACACCTGGGCCTGCCGCCCGAGGAGATCGGCGCTTTCTTCATCACGCCGTGTCCGGCCAAAGTGACCGCCATAAAGCAACCGGCCGTGACCCACGACAACTTCCTGGACGGCGCGCTGGCCATCTCGGATATCTACAATCGCATAATGAGCAACCTAGAGAAGATAGAAGTAATCCCCGGGATCGCGCGCGCCTCCGGCTTGGGGATAGGCTGGGGCGCGGCGGGGGGCGAGAATATGCTCCTCGGCCGGGGCCACCGCCTGGCGGTGGACGGCGTGGACAACGTCATACGGGTGCTGGAACTCATAGAGAGCGACGAATACCACCACGGCTACGACTACTTGGAGCTCCGGGCTTGTACCGGCGGGTGCGTCGGCGGCCCGTTGATGACCCAGGAGCCCTTCGTCGCGAAGCAGCGCATCGACGACCTCCGCAAAGCCAAAGGCGAGCAATTCGGCGTCGCGGCCAGCCGGCCGCCGGACCCCTCCTACGAAGAGATACTGGAGATGGTAAGGCGGCACGAGTTTAACATCAGGGCGCCGGTCGAACCTCGAGCCACCCTCGGCCTCGGCACCGATATCGTCGAAACCATCGCCCGGATGAAGGAGCTCGAAAACATAATCGCCACCCTGCCCGGCATCGATTGCGGCTCGTGCGGCGCGCCCACCTGCCGCGCCTTCGCCGAAGACGTCGTCTTAGATAAGGCGCAACTCACCGATTGTACCTTCAAACTCCGCGAACTACTCCAAAGTTTGGCGAAGGAGATGAGCAGCTTATCCGGACAATTACCGCCCACCCTCAAGACTCGAGAAAGCGCGGACGAGTATGGAACTGAAGAAGATAATCGATAAACTGGGCCTCGAGGTAGCGGTCGGCGCCGGCGGCCTCGACCGCGACGTCCAAGGCGGCTACGTGTCGGACCTTTTGTCCGACGTGATGGCGAACGCGGGCGCGGGCGCCCTCTGGATAACGATCCAAACCCACGCCAACGTCGCCGCGGTATGCTCGCTCAACGACCTCGCCGGCATCATCGTCGCCAACGGGAGGAGGCCGTCGGCGGAAACTCTCGCCAAGGCCGAAGAGGAACGCGTGAACGTCCTGCTTTCCGCCGAGGACACCTTCGACCTCGTAGGCGAACTTTACAAAATGGGCGTCAGGGGGATTGAGCGCTGAACTTGCGACCGTTTCGCGCCGACCTTCATATCCACTCAGTACTTTCACCCTGCGGCGACCTCAGCCAATCCCCCCGACGAATCGTCCAAGCCGCGCGAAAAAAAGGCCTCGCCGTCATCGCCCTCACCGACCACAACGCCTCCGAAAACGCCCGGCCGACGATCCGGCTGGGCGAAAAGGCCGGCGTCGCCGTAATCCCCGGCATGGAAGTTACCACCGCGGAGGAGGTTCACGTCTTGGCGCTTTTCGCGACCCTCGCCGACGCCGGCGAGATGCAGGGTAAAATATACCAGCGCCTTCAAGCGGGCGAGAACGACCCCCGACGCTTCGGCTATCAGGTCGTCGTGGACGAATACGACAACGTCCTCGGCATAAACCGACGGCTGCTGTTGGGCGCGACCGACATGGACGTCACGACGACGGTGGATTATATTCGCCGCTACGGCGGCCTGGCCGTCGCTTGTCACGTCGACCGGCCGGCGTTCAGCATGACGAGCCAACTCGGCTTCATCCCGCCCGACCTCTTCGACGCCGTCGAGCTCTCGCCATTCGGCAAGGCCGAGGATTTCGCCGATTTAGATTACCCCATTATCCGTTCTTCCGACGCGCACCAACCCGCGGACGTGGGGAAGGCTTATACCGTCTTCGACCTTGGCGCGCCGACGTTCGCGGAAATAAAAATGGCCTTGGCCAACCGAGGCGGCCGGCGCATCGCCGGCTACGGCTAAACCCCTAAGACGTGGAAGAACTATCGCTCCATATCCTCGACATCGCGATGAACTCCATCCGGGCGGGCGCGACGGAGGTCGCGGTCGAGGTCACCGAGGACCGCTCCCGGGACCTGCTGGCGTTCGTCATCCGCGATAACGGCTGCGGCATGACCGAGGACCAACTCGCCCGGGTCCACGACCCCTTCTTCACCACGCGCGATACGCGGCGCGTGGGGCTCGGCATCCCGTTGCTCAAGCAGACGGCGGAGCAGGCCGGCGGCGGCCTTACCGTAACCTCGGCGCCGGGGCGAGGAACGACCGTCGAAGCGCGTTTCGGGCTCGGCCACGTGGACCGGCCGCCGCTGGGCGACATCGCGGCGACGGTGTGGACCCTTATCGTTACCAACCCGCGGCTCGAGTTCTACTACCGCCACAAGCGCAACGGCGCGTGTTTCGAGCTTAGCACCAAGGAGCTTAAGGTGAAACTCCGGCGCCGCAAATTGGGGACGCCCCGCATGGCCAAGGCGCTCCACAAATACATTTCCGAAAACGAGGAGAGGTTGGCGGCCCGCGAAAAGGCGGCGGAGGGTCCGCGCCTCGAGGGGGAGGGGAAGCCGTGAAGCTCGAAGACTTACGGAGGATGCTGGAGAAGGCGCCGGCCAGGGAGTTGCCGGAGGGCGGCGCCCGCTATACCATAATCGTCGGGATGGGGACGTGCGGCATCGCCGCCGGCGCCCGGGAGGTCCTGGCGGCCATCGTCGACGAGCTGGACGAGCGCGGCATAACGGACGTCATCGTTACGCAATGCGGCTGCCGCGGCCTGTGCGAGCGCGAGCCGCTGGTAATCGTGGTCCCGGCCGGCGGCGAGGAGGTCGTCTACGCGGACATGACGCCGGCGCGCGCGCGCGAGGTCGTCGCCTCCCACGTCGCGAACGACGAGCCCCTCGCGGCGTACGTCCTGTATCCCGGCGGGCCGGCGTAACGCCGACGCGAACGCGGTTGACATCCGCGGCAGGGCCGGATATAATAATGGGCGAGGAGGAAGCGCGTTGACGCGGGCGCTTAGCTCAGTTGGTAGAGCGCTGCTTTCACAGAGCAGAAGTCACAGGTTCGAGTCCTGTAGCGCCCACAGAGCCGCGGCTCGCCCGGGCGGGTCGCGGTTACATATTAGCCGGGGGAACCTACGGGAGAACGGCGGTGCGTATAGATGAATGAACGTGCCGAAGGCGGCCGCGCATAATAACCACAGGGCTGGGGCTAAAGGAAGGTTGACGTTTTATTCGAATATGTGGTAGTATCGGCCAAGGATAGGATTTTATGATTTTCCGTAGCGTAAAGTTAGAAAACTGGCGTAATTTCCGAGAAGCGCGTACGACATTAGCCCCGCGCGTATTTATCGTCGGGGCGAACGCTTCCGGTAAATCCAACCTCCTCGACGCTTTTCGTTTTTTACGCGACATCGTAAAAAGTGGTGGCGGGTTTGTTAATGCTATAAAAGAAGAACGCGGTGGTGTTACAAAAATAAGATCTTTAAGCGCTACTCAAAAAACCGATATAACGATAGAAGTAGAGGTAGGGAGTACAGATCCCGCCGAACTTCCCATATGGGATTACCGGTTAGTATTTAACCAAGATTACGTCAAACGCCCAAAAATAAAGGAAGAAGTTTTATATCAAAACGGGAAAGAATTAATCTCGCGCCCGGCTAAAGAAGACGAAAAAGACCCGGAAAGGTTAAGGCAAACTTGGTTGGAGCAACTCGGCAAAAACCAAGATTTCCGCGAGTTTGTCAGTTTTCTACGCACCGTACACTACTTGCATTTAGTTCCGCAGTTGATAAGGGAACCGGGGCGCGCACTTCCCAGAAAAAACGACCCGTTTGGATCAGATTTTTTAGAAGCCTTAAAAAAAACTTCCCCGAGGATCCGCGAAGCTAGGTTGCGGCGGATTGGAGAAACACTTAAACGTGCGATTCCCCAACTAGAGGAATTGACTTTTGACGTGGAGGAAGACGAACCCCATCTTAAAGCGCGTTATAAAAATTGGCGCGCGCGCGGAGTATGGCAACGCGAGGACCAATTATCCGACGGTACGATACGGTTAATAGGTTTGTTATGGGCGATATTAGACGGCGAAGGGCCGCTTTTACTAGAGGAACCTGAGCTTTCCCTGCATACGGCTGTAGTTAGGCGCCTCGCGCCTTTAATTTACCGGGCACAAAGGATTAGGGGAAAGGGAGCACGGCAAGTTATCGTAAGTACTCACAGCTACGACCTTTTAGACGAGCCCGGGATTTCGGGGGAGGAGGTTATATTATTAATCCCCGACGACCGGGGGACTACTATAACTTCCGGTAAAGACGACGCGTTAATCAAAGCTTTGCTAGACGCCGGCGTTACAGCGGCCGGGGCCGCTTTCCCACGGACCGAACCGGCCGACCTAGCCCAATTAACTTTCGGTTGGTAAATATGAAAGCTTTACGGTACGTTAATATCGCGGGCGAAGGCGTTGTTGACGAAGCTGCATTAAAAAAGATAACCGAAGCTTTTAAAGTTAAAATTACGGGCAGTTATGGCAAAAGAGGCCAGAACCATATAAAAGATAATCTCCATCGGTGGAATCAAGCGGCAGCGCAGGCGAATACGAATTGGGTAGTAATAATCGATTTGAACACCAAAGCGGATTGCGCGCCCTTATTAGCTAACGCGTGGCTTAGTTCGCCCCACAGAAATATGGTTTTCAACGTAGTGGTAAGGGAAATCGAGGCTTGGCTTTTAGCCGACCGCGCTAACATCGCGAAATTCTTATCCGTTTCACCTGATTTAATCCCGGCTTCCCCGGAACGGGTTCTAGATCCGAAACGCGAGTTGGTTAACTTGGCCCGCCGCTCAAGATCTCGTAATATAAAGGAGACGTTAATAAAGGTCGAAGGGGATATTGTCCATTGCGGCCCGCTTTACAACGATAAATTAGTTGAATTCGTTATCAATAGTTGGGATTTTAAACGTGCCCGGACGAGCGCTCCTAGCTTATCACGCCTAGTCGAAAAACTAGAAGGTCGAGTTTCGTAGAATATTTATTATGTAATGTAATCCATTTCGGCCACCCCCTCCCGCGGGCTTCCTATTCTCCTAGTTCCCCCGTTTAATAAAATACCTCCAGTACCCCTAAGTCCTTGCGTATAATTTCCTATAAAGTTATACTCCGGCTTAGCGTAAGGCCGGAGTTTTTTGCCCTTTATTATGCCGCGCAAACACCCAAACGAGATGAGCTTCCTCGAGCACCTGGAGGAGTTGCGGGTGCGGCTTTTGTGGATCCTGGGTGCCGCGGCCGCGGGGACCGCCGCGGCCTTCTACTTCTCGCCCCGGCTGGTAGATATCCTGCTCGCGCCGGGGGGCGGCAAGTTCCAATATATCAAACCGGCGGAGGCCTTCATCGTCTACCTCGCCGTCTCGTTCATCGCCGGCCTGGTCGTCACGTCGCCCTTCATCTTCTACCAGATATGGCGCTTCGTGGCGCCGGGTTTATTGCCGAAAGAAAAAGGATACGCGTTGCCCTTCGTCGTCGCGACGTCGGCGTGTTTCGCGGCCGGCGTCGTCTTCGGTTACTACATGCTATTTCCGGCGATGCGGTTCTTCCGCTCCTTCGAGACCGACAAGTTGGTCGCCGACTGGACGCTGGGGAATTACGCGTCGCTGGCGCTGCGGTTGATGCTCGCGACGGGCCTCATCTTCGAGGCGCCGGTAGTCGTATTTTTCCTGGCGCGCCTCCGCATCGTCTCGGCCAAATTTCTTACCGCCAAATGGAAGTACGTAATCGTCGTCATATTTATCGTCGCCGCGGCGCTCACCCCCGGCCCCGACGTCTTCACCCAAACTATTCTCGCCGTGCCGCTGCTCCTGTTATACGTCATCTCCATCGGCGTGGCGTGGCTCGCCTATCCTAAGGGCGAGCCGGAGGAAGAAGGGCCGCCGGCCGAGGCCGAGGACGAGGAGGAGCCCCGCAAGCCTTCGCCGTACGCCGGCTAGCGAATTATGGATTACGCCGACGCCACCGCCTTTCTGGACTCGCTCGTCAACTACGAGCGCGACGTCCCTCGCCGCTACGACACGCGCGCCTTCGACCTCGAGAATTTCGCCGCGCTACTCGGGCGCCTCGGCTCCCCCCAAGACGCCTTCCCCATCATCCACGTCGTCGGCACCAAGGGAAAAGGGTCCGTGGTCGCGATGCTGGCCGCGGCGGTCGGCGCCGCCGGCCGCCGCGCCGGCGCGTTCACCTCGCCCCACTTGCGGTCGGTGCGCGAACGCGTCGCCTTCGCGGGGGAAATGGTATCCAAGGAGGATTTCGGCCGGTTGGTGGGGGAAGTCAAGGCGGCGATGACGGGCGGCGAGGCGGCCAACTTCCGGACGTACTTCGAGACCCTTTTGGCCGCGGCGTTTTTATACTTCCGCGAGCGGGGGGCCGACGTTGCGATACTCGAAGCCGGCCTGGGCGGTCGCCTCGACGCGACGAACGTCGTGTCGCCGGCGGCGGTGGCGGTCACGTCGTTGGGTATGGACCATACTCAGATTTTAGGAGATTCTTTGGAGAAGATAGCGGCGGAGAAGGCGGCCGTGATAAAGGCGGGGGTGCCGGCGGTGAGCGCGCCGCAGGAAGAGGTCGCCGCGCGCGTCTTGCGCGACGCCGCCCGCGGCGTCGGCGCGCCCATCGCGTTCGTGGGGGAAGATATATATTTCGGGCTGAACGGCGACGGGACCTTCGATTATCGCGGCCGGCGCTACGAACTTTCGGCGGTAAAGGCCGCGATGGCCGGCGCGGCGCAGCGCACCAACGCCGCAGTGGCGTTAGCTGCGCTCGAGTGCTTCGACGCCGTCGCGGTCTCGGCCGACGCGGCGAGGCGAGGGGTCGAGGGCGCCCGGGCGCGGGCCCGCCTCGAGGTCGTTCCCGGCTCGCCCCTGGTCGTCCTGGACACCGCGCACACCGCGGCGTCGGCCCGGGAGCTGGCGTATTTTATTCGGGAATTGCCGGCGGCCAAGAAGGTCCTCGTCTGGGGGATGTCGGCGGAGAAGGACGCGGCCGCCTTCGCCGGCGAGCTCGCGGCGGAGGTCGATTGCGCCATAGCCACCGCGGCCGCAAACCCGCGCGCCCGCGCCGCCGACGAGTTGGCCGAAGTTACCCGCGGCCTATTCCGCGGCGTCGACGCGGCGACGCCTGCCGCCGCGGCGCTCGAGCGCGCCCGGGCCGTCGCGGGCGAGGACGGCCTGGTGGTCGTCGCGGGCTCGTTTTACCTGGCGGGCGAAATCCTCGCCATCTTGGAAGGGCCCGTGGATTAATATGTCCATACTGGTCGGCGACGAGCTATACCGCCGCGTCTTCGCGTGGGAGCCGCCGCTGGTTACGCCCTGCGCCGAAGGGCAGCTCCAACCCAACGGCGTCGAGTTGACGCTGGCGGAGGTCGGCATATGGCGGGGCCCCGGCCGCCTCGGCTTCGACAACGACGCCCGCGTCATACCGGAAGTCGACGTCCTGCCCTTCGACGACGAGGGATGGATACAGCTGGAGGCCGGCGGCTACGCCGTCGCTTTCCGCGAGAAGGTCAACGTTCACGACGACCTGTGCGCCGTGGCGCGGCCGCGCTCGAGCCTGTTAAGGATGGGGGTCGCGGTCGCCACCGCCCTCTGGGATACCGGTTACCGGGGCCGAAGCCGGGCGCTACTCTGGGTGGCGTCGCCGGCGGGGGTCCGATTGCAGCGCGGCGCCCGCCTAATCCAACTCGTTTTCCTCAAGCTCCCCTCGCCGCTGGCTGACGGCTACCGGGGCGCTTTTCAAGGCGAGCTCTGACAGGCCCGACTTCTCGAGCCACCGGCGCCGAGCCACCATCTCCGGCGGCTTCGCGACGCCGGCGCCGAGCTCGGCCGCGGCGGCTTCCGCCAGCCAGGCCGCCGGTTCCACGCCGGCCTTCGTACCGTACGGCGCGGGTTCCAATATGAACATCCCGCACCAATCCGCTTCCCGGACTACGGCCGCGGTGGCGGCGGCGCACGCCGCGTCCGCCAGGAGGTCGAACGTGGCCAGGTGGGCGCCGAACAAATCCCGTTCGCGACAGAGGTCGGCGAAGGTCTCGGCCAAAATAAGTAACGGCCTGACCTTTCCCGGTATCTCGCGCCGGTCGACGGTGAAGGTGCCGACTTCGATTACGGCGCCGCGCCGCCACAAAGCAAACGTGGGCGCGAAAGGGCGGGCGAGGTCGACGGCTAGGACTCGGGGGACGAAACCGAACCAGGGCGGCTCGCCGCGGCGGCTGTGGTCGAAGTCTTCATCCACGTCTTCGTCCCCGAAAAGCTCGGACCATAGGACCTCGAGGCGGTCCATAGAAACCCTCCTTAATAAAACGGCCCCGCCGACACGCGTTCGGGGGGGCCTGGCTTACCCAGCACTTAGTTATACTAAAGTATAGCATAAAGCAAATAAGGGGTCAAGGGTAAAATGACCTTTAAACAAAAGACATTTGGCTTGACGATGTCGTGGTATTCTGTTAGACTTCGGCGTTAAAGTGAGGCTTTCCCTTACTCGATCCGCCTTTTTAATCGGCGCGCTTTTAGGAAGTATGGCCGCGGCGGATGACCTGGCCGCGCGTAGGAACCTCGCGCAATCGGCGCTGCTTGTCGGCGACTACGAGCGGGCGGTGGAACTCGCGGACGGGATTTTATTAACGTGGCCCGAGGACGCCGGCACCCACCTTATCCGGGGGCTGGCGTTCGTCGCGCGGGGGGAGTTCGGGGAGGCGGAAAAAGACCTTCTGATAGCGCGCAAAGCGTACCCTGACGACACGGCCGTGCTGTATAATTTAGCAGTCATCGCCGAGCGCCGGGGGGACAACCGAAAAGGCCTCTTGTACCTCGACGAAGCCTTCGCCCGGGGGTTCGACAAGAACGAAGCTTACCTCTTGAAGGCTAAGCTCCTGGATCACCTAGGCCGGCGGGCCGAAGCGTATGAGATGCTCGAGTATTACCTGACGCGGCGCCCCGGAACGCGGGAAATTTATTTAACGTTGGCGGCCTGGTCGCGGGCCGCGGGCGACGCCGCGAAGGCCATAGCCTATTACGAAAAGGCCCTCAAATACGGCCGAGACGGCTCGACCCTAGCCGAGTTGGCGGCGACGTACGAGGGGATGGGCGACCGGCGTCGCGCCGTCGATTATTACTTCGAGGCCATCGCCCAGGGCGGGGCGAACGCCGACATCCTGGCGGAATACGCCGCCGACTATGCGGCCGCGGCGGATTTCGAACAATCGCTCGAGATTTATCAACGCCTGGTGGATAAATTCCCCGAAAACGCGTACTACCTCTTCGGCCTGTCTTTCGTCAAACAGCAAATGGGCGAGAAGGAAGAGGCGCGGGAGGGTTACTTGAAAGTGGTGACTTTAAAACCGGATTTCCCAGAACCGTACTATAACCTCGCGGCCCTGGCCGACGCCGACGAGAAGGCCGAAGAGGCGATCTCGTACTACCGGGAGTTCTTAATCCACTCCTCCGGCCGGGACGACCTGGCGGAGAGTCGGGCCAAAGCTACGCAACGCCTTCGGGTCCTGGAAGGTTCTTAAACCGGCTATGTTGATAATTACGCGCCCTTTTAAGACCGCTTTCTTCTCTTTGGTCGCGCTCGCGCTGGCGGCTTCGGCGTACGGCGCCAAAGATAAAATAAAGCTGCTCCAAGAGGCCAACGAGCTGTTTAAGCAAGGCGAGGCCGAATACGAGAAGGAAGATTTTGAAGGGGCGATAGAAAAATTCGAGAAATGCCTCGCCAAGGACCCGGAGAACGCCGACGCCCAATTCAATATCGGCGTGTGCTACACCGACCTGGGCGAGCCCGAAAAAGCCCTGGAGGCCTACCGCAAAACGCTCGGCATCGACGCCCATTATCACCACGCCTACTTCAATATGGGCCGCATCTACCATCTTCGCAAGGACTTCGTCCAAGCCATCGTTTACTACGAAAAAGCCCTCGCCGAAGACCCGTACTCGCCCGATTTACTCTATAATTATGCCCACGCGGTGATGGAGAGCGGCCGCGTCGAGGACGCCGTCGACGCCTGGGAACGATACCTGACCATCGCCGAACCGCTCCCGGAGGAGGCCAAGTGGGTCGAGCGCGCCAAGGAATACCTGGCTACCCTCCAAGGTATCGAGGGGGGCGCCTCGGAAAAGGAAGATGAGTAGCGCCCTCCGCCGTCTTCGCGCCGGCCCCTTATTAATTGGGGCGACCGCGGCGCTTATCTTTTCCGGCGCCGGCGCCTCGTCGGCCGGCGGCGTGGGCGACGTCGCGGTGGCCAAGGAATCGGTGGCGGCGGGCCGACTGGAGGAAGCCGCGGCGGTGCTGAAAACGGCGTGCCGCGACCACGCCGCGGAACTCGCGCCGCATTTCTATCTGGCTTATTGCTACGGCGTAACCGGCCGGTTGGAGGAGGCTCGCGGCGAATACGAAATATGCGCCCGGCGCGACCCGGACCGCCCCGAAGTCTACTATAACTTGGGGGTAATATTAAACGAGCTGGGTCTATACCAACCCGCGGCGTACGCGTTCGAGGAAGCGTTGCTATTGGACCCGGGATGCGTCGACGCCAACTTTAACTGCGGCCTTTCGTACTACTACGCCCGTAAACCGGTGCAGGCCATAAAGTTTTACCGGGAAGCCCGCGCCCTCGCGCCCGAAGACGCAACGATTTTATACTGGCTTGCCCTGGCGTACGAAGAGATCGACCGACGCGTCGCGCTTTCTATATGGGAAGACTACGTCCATCAGGCCGTTGCCGCGGCCGCCGACGCGTCGTACGTCAAATCGGCCCGCGACCATATTTCCGCCTTACGTGTCGGTAAAAAACCTTAAAATAACGGGTCTTGCCGTATTCCCCGTGGCAATCTCGGTAGCCCTGGCGGCCGCCGACCGCCCCGCGGCCGAGCTCCTGCCGTTGGCCGACGAACTCAGGTTGCGCGGGGCCAACGAGGAAGCGCTCGTATATTACGAGCAGGTTATTGCCCAAGACCCGGCGTCGCCCGCCGCCTGGGCCGGCGCCGCGGCGTCGCTGGAAGCCCTCGACGAAACGAAAGCGCTGGCGGTATTGGCCGAAGCCGTGAGCG
The DNA here is from genome assembly GCA_964563535.1 of uncultured bacterium. Lineage (GTDB taxonomy): Bacteria > RBG-13-66-14 > B26-G2 > WVWN01 > WVWN01 > WVWN01. Next base: position 11,515 of record CAZLXP010000020.1, read on the forward strand.
AACCCGCGGCCGCGCTTCCGGTCTCGGCTTTAGCCGTCCTCGCCCACGGGTGGGCAAGAAGGGGGGCGACCGAGAAAGCGTTAAAGCTATTGCCGGCCGAAGCCGAAGACGGCGGCGGCTGTTTCCTCGTTCGCGGTAAAATAAACTTCGCCCGCGGCGACTTGCCCGCCGCGATAAAAGAATTCAAAAAGGCGAGAGCCGCCGGCGCCGCCGCGGCGCCTTATTACCTGGCCGAGGTATTGCTGGAAACGGGCCACTGCGACGAGGCGGAACTTTACCTAAACGAATTCCTCGACGTGTTCCCGTACGCCGCGGACGCCAGGTGCGCCCGGGCCGAGGTCTATATGCGCCGCGGCGAACGCGACCGCGCCGGGGAGGAACTCGCCGCGGCCCTCGCCCTCGACCCCCGAAGCAAACGCGCCCTCTTCGACCTGGCCGCCTTAGCGGCGTTGCGGGGCGACTACGGCGAAGCCATACGTTGCTTCGGCGACGTCGCCGAGCTCGACCCCGGCGAGGAGCGGGCATTCTATAATATGGCCGAGGCGTACGAGCACGTCGACCCGCTAGTCGCGGCCCGGAAATCGGAAGAATACCGTCGGCGCTTCAAGTAAACCGCCGCCCTCAGCCGCCGCAGCGCACCACGTCCCCAGTCCGGCGGGGGCTTTTTTTACCGGGTAAATAAGCGGACGCGGCGCAGTCGCCGAAAAACGTTGGCCGTTGACTTGCCCCCGTCGGTGTGATATTTCTTACGTTCGGATACGTCCCGCTATGGTTGAAAAAGTATTAGTCGCGATGTCGGGAGGCGTGGACAGCGCCGTGGCCGCGTTATTGCTCAAGCGCCAGGGGCACGACGTAGTCGGCGTAACGCTGCGTCTCTACGACTCGCGGCGGCCGGCGGGCCGGTCGTGTTGTTCGCCTACGGCGGTAAAAGAGGCCGCGGCCTTGGCGAGACGCGTCGGCATCCCGCACTACGTCCTCGATTTCCGGAAAGAATTCCGGCGCCTGGTCGTGGACGACTTCTTGGCCGAATACGCGCGGGGCCGTACCCCCAATCCGTGCGTTCGCTGCAACGGTCTGATAAAGTTCGATTCCTTGTTGCGCCGGGCGCGGGCGACGGGTTTCGACGCCGTCGCGACGGGGCATTACGTCAACCGCGCATACGACGAAGACAAGGGCCAATACGTACTTCGGCGGGCCGCCGACGCCGCCAAAGACCAATCGTATTTCCTGTGGGGCACGCCCCGCCAACACTTGCCCGCGCTTCTATTCCCCCTCGGCCCCTTCGTGAAAAACGACGTGAGGACGCTTTTGAGCGAGGTGGCGGAAGTGGCCGCCCGCAAGCCGGAGAGCCAGGATATCTGCTTCGTCGAAGACGGCCCGTACGCCGATTTTATCGAGGGAGCGACCGAAGGGGGTGGCAAGGCCGGCCCCATCGTCGACGAGGAGGGCCGCGTCTTAGGGCGGCACGCCGGCGTTACCCGCTACACCGTAGGGCAGCGGCGGGGCCTGGGCGTAGCCCGCGGGACCCGCGTATACGTCAAAGAAATCGACGCGGCGACCAACACCATAGTATTGGCCGAGGCGCCGGCGCTCGCCGCGGCCGCGTTCAAAGCGGCGGCCGTCAATTGGTTAATCCCCCCCGCCGACGCCGAAATCCGCGCCCGCGTCATGGTGCGGTACCGCGACCCCGGCATGGCCGCGACCTTGCGGCGACTCGCCGACGAAACCTGGGTCGTGGCGTTCGACGAGCCGCGGCGCGCCGTCGCGCCGGGACAATCCGCCGCCTTCTACGACGGCGACACCCTGCTGGGCGGCGGCGTCATCGACGAGGTATTGACGTGACGCCGGAGGTCCGAGAGAAAAAATACAAGGAACTCCTGCGTCGGCTCGAGGCGCTGCCGTCGCTCCTGGTGGCTTTTTCGGGGGGCGCCGACTCGACGTTTCTACTCGCGTCGGCCCGGAAAGCCGTACCGGGCCGCGTCCTGGCGGTAACCGCCCGCTCGCCGGCTTACCCGGGCCGCGAAGTCGAACACGCCCAGGCCACCGCCCGCATCCTCCAGGCCGAACACTTGTTGATCGATTCGTCCGAGACCGAAGACCCCTCATTCCGCGCCAACCCGCCGGACCGGTGTTACTATTGTAAGCGGGCCCTTTTCGAGGAGTTAAAAAGGCTCGCCGCCCGAGAAGACATCGCCGCCGTCGCCGACGGCACGACCGCCGACGAGCTCCAAGGCCACCGCCCGGGGGCCAAGGCCGCGCGCGAGTTGGGAATAATCTCGCCCCTGGCCGAGGCCGGTTTGACCAAAGAGGAAGTGAGGTGGCTGGCGCGCGATAACGGCGTCCCTAACTTCGACCGGCCGCAATCGGCGTGCCTGGCGTCCCGTTTTCCTTACGGCGAAGAGATAACGGTCGAAAAGTTGAAGCTCGTCGAGGAAGCGGAGGAGGCGCTGGCCGACCTGGGCTTCCGCCAAATACGCTGCCGCTATCACGGCGAGACCGCCAGGATAGAGCTCGACGTCAAAGAGCTGCCGCACGCGACTAAGCCCGACATCCGCAAGCGCGTTGCGGCCAAGCTCCACGCGCTCGGCTTCCGATTCGTCACCCTCGACCTCGACGGTTATCGCACCGGGAGCATGAACGAGCGGCTTACGACGCAAACGATTAACCGAAGCTAAGGGGGTACGGGCGTGAGTTTTATCAAATGGATTATCGGCGGCATCCTCGCCGGCCTGATTAAAATCGGAACGGGGTTTCTATTCCACGCCGCCGTCTTCGGCGCGTCGTACGCGGACCCCGCTCACCTCGCGGTGTGGCGAACGTATCCGGCGATGATGACCCACATGGCGTTGCTCTCGGTCGCGGCGGGGCTTCTCTTCGCCATGCTATATTGGGCCATCAACCGCGCCCTTCCGGGCCCGGCCGCGCTCCGCGGCCTTATCTTCGGCGGCCTCGTTTGGGTGGGCGTGGTCCTGGCCTCGACCTTATCGGTCATCCTCTGGGTTAATATGCCCGCGGCTACGGCTTGGGCCTGGATACTCGACTCGCTGGTTTGGTGCCCGCTGGCCGGAACGGTAATCGGTTTAATACTCGGGAAATCCGAGACGACTTAGGATGGCGGCGAAAAAGCGCGCGCGGCGCCCGGCGCTTAAGGACGCCGAGAAGAAAAAAATAACCTTCAACTACGACGTCGCGTTCCCCAAGGACCGCGACGTTGCCGGAGTATAAATGCGGCGCCATGTAGCAGTCCTCGACTTCGGCAGCCAATACACCCAGCTCATCGCGCGCAAAGTGCGCGAGCAGCGCGTCTTCGCGACGATCGAGCCGTACGACGTCGACCCCGAGGCCCTCGCGGCGCAGGGCGTCGGCGCCGTCGTCCTCTCGGGCGGGCCCGCGTCGATATACGCCGAGGGCGCCCCCCGCGCCGACCCCCGCGTGCTCGAGTTGGGCGTTCCGGTCCTGGGCATATGCTACGGCCTGCAGTACGTAACGGTTACGCTGGGCGGCGAGGTGGCCCGCGCCGCGGCGCGCGAGTACGGCCCGGCGGCGCTGCACGTCCCGCGACCCCACCCCCTCTTCGACGGCGTCCCGGATACCTTCCAAGTCTGGATGAGCCACGGCGACCGCGTCGAGAAGTTGCCGGCGGGATTCGAAGCCCTCGCCACCTCGGACAACTCGCCCTACGCCGCCGTGGGCGACGACGGCCGCCGCATCTACGGCCTCCAGTTCCACCCCGAGGTCACCCACACCGAATACGGCTCGCGCATTCTGGCCAACTTCCTCCTGGGCGTCGCCGGCCTCGAGCCGTCGTGGACGGCGGCGTCCTTCGTGGCCGAGAAGGTAGCGGAAATAAAGGACCGGGTGGGCGGCGAGGACGTCGTCCTAGCGCTCTCCGGCGGCGTAGACTCGAGCGTGCTGGCGGTGCTCTTGCACCGCGCCGTCGGCGACCGCGTCCACGCCATCCTGGTGGACAACGGCCTTATGCGCGAGGGCGAAGTCGCCGAGGTCGAAAATGTCTTCCGGCAAGAACTTAGAATTCCGCTTACCGTCGCCCGGGCCGGCGAGCTGTTTTTAAAAAAACTCCGACGCGTGACGGACCCGGAACGGAAGCGCCGCGTCATAGGCCACACGTTTATAGAAGTATTCCGGAAAGAGGCGGCTAAGGTAGGCCGGATAAAATTCCTGGCGCAGGGGACCCTCTACCCGGACCGCATCGAGTCGCGCTCGGTGAAAGGGCCGTCGGACACCATCAAGACCCACCACAACGTCGGCGGCCTGCCGGAGGAGCTGCCCTTCGAGCTGCTCGAGCCGCTGGCGGAACTTTTCAAGGACGAGGTCCGCGCGGTAGGCCGCGAGCTCGGCCTGCCCCAGAAAATCGTGGGGCGGCACCCGTTCCCCGGGCCGGGCCTCGGGGTCCGCTGCGTCGGCGAGGTGACGGCCGAGAAGCTCGCGCCGCTGCGCCGGGCGGACGCCATATTGCGCGAGGAAATTCAGGCCGCCGGCGTCTACGACGACATCGCCCAGGCGCTGGCGGTGCTCTTGCCGGTGAAGTCGGTGGGGGTGATGGGGGACGAGCGGACGTACGAGCACGTATGCGCGCTGCGCTGCGTCACCACCGCGGACTTCATGACCGCGGACTGGTATCGCATGTGCCACGGCCTGATGGCCAGAATATCCGCGCGCATCACAAATGAAGTTAAAGGTATCAACCGCGTCGTCTACGACATAACCTCCAAACCGCCCGCCACGGTGGAGTGGGAGTGAAAAGTTTTAAAGGATGAGCTTATGCAAGAAGAATTGAACTTAAATGAAGAGGAAAGCGGCCCTTACACCCACCCCGGCGGAAAGTTGCGCGATTTGGGCGCGGAAGAACTTTCGGATGCCGAGCTCGTCGCGATAATTATCGGTACGGGAACAGCGGAGAGACCAGCGATAAAAATTGCCGAGGAAATAATCGCTAAGTTCGGTTCCTTCGTTGGTATGGCAGGCAAGGACTTCGACGAATTCCTAGCCATAAAAGGTATGGGGGAAGTCAAGGTTCACCGTCTCGCGGCTACTTTGGAGATAGCTAAAAGGATAGCGCGCGAGGTAGCGGATATAGAGTGATATGGTAAAAAAGGCCAATAAGAAAGGTATGCCCGCGGGCTTCACGCCCCCGGTAGTGCTTCTTGAGCGTACTGCGAATCAAAAGTTCGTAGAATGGGCGAATGAAATCATACGCGAAAGAAAAATTGGTCTCGGGGACGCGTTCCAAGAAACGGGCGGGGCAGACCGGAAACAACCGGACGTTATAATTTTCGAACGCCCGCAAAGCGATAAGGTATTATGCGTCATAGAGCTTAAACCGCCAGTTTTCGACGTATATAATTACGACGAATTAAAAAAGCCGGCCTACGAGAAAGCGATGCGGCGTAACGCCCGGTATTATGCGGTATCTAATTTCCGGACGGTTATTTGTTACAGTACCGAACGAACAGTAAGGGGGTTAACCGACGCAGAACAAACCGTCGGGCGGTACGAGCTATCCGCTATAACGAATCTTGAGCAAATAAGGGAACCGGCGATACAAATAGCTATCAAGAACGGCCTAGCGCGCTTCTTGCCGGCGTTATATGAGTGGGCGGCGGGTGTAAAACCGGAACCGAAAAGGGAATTGGACGAGATTCTTCTGTTTTATTTGCGCGACCGGATAGCAAAGCTTAGCGAGTTCTATTACGAAATAATCAAAGACCGGGCCGAAAAAGATAAAGATTTCCGAAACCTTTTACGAAGTTGGTTTAACGAACAAAGTTGGAATTTTACCGGGGCGGAAGGCGATTATCGCGCGGCGGGGGGTCAAACTGCCACGCTGCTCTTAAACAAAATAATTTTTTATAAAACGCTTCAAGCGAAACACCGGCTTAGCCAACTAGAAATACCGGCCGGGACCGTAAGCGGGAAAACGCTGAAGAGGTTCCTGGAAGCTTATTTTGAAGAAGTCCTACGTATTTGTTATAAAACAATATACACGACCGACTTTATAGACGAGGCCGGTTTCCCTGAAGACGAAAGGGTTATCGAAGAGGTCGTACGTTTAGTAGATTACCTTAAACAATATGACTTCTCGCAACTCGGTTTCGAGATCATAGGACATATATTTGAAGATCTTATACCGGCGGACCGCCGGCATGAACTTGGCCAATACTACACCTCGCCCGACGTAGTTGACCTAATTTTAGCACTATGTATTAAAAGCGAAAACGACGTCATACTCGACCCGGGTTGCGGGGCCGGTACTTTCCTAGTCCGGGCTTACCGCCAAAAGAAGCAAACGAACCCTACGTTAAACCACGACCTTATCCTCGAAACGCTTTACGGTTTCGACATCGCGAAGTTCCCGGCTCATCTTACGTATATAAACTTAGCTATTAACGACCTAGGCGCGGAGCACAATAGGCCGCGGGTTTTTCACACCGACTTTTTCAAAGAAACGCCGCGACGCGACGCCGCGAGCGCGGCGGGGCCGGGTTGCCTCGACGAGTTTGGCGTGCCGAAACCCGAGCTTGTGGATGCGGTGGTGGGGAACCCGCCTTATACCAGGCAAGAGGAAATAACCAAAATAACCGGCGATACCGAAACGGCCAAATACAAAACTAGTATTATCGAAACCGCCCTTTACGATAACGGCGAAAAACTCGCCGATATTTCGAAACGCGCCGGTATTCACGCGTACTTTTTCGTACACGGTTACAAGTTCTTGAAAGAAGGAGGAAGGTTCGGTTTTGTAGTATCTAACAGCTGGCTGGACGTTGGCTACGGCGCCGGCCTACAGGAATTTTTCTTAAGCCATTACAAGATCGTCGCGATAATAGAATCGAAAATAGAAAGGTGGTTTCCCGGCGCGGACGTAAACACTTGCATCGTAATACTCGAGAGATGTCCGGATTCCAAAGTTCGCGACGAAAACCCTGTCCGGTTCGTCTACCTCAAAAGGCGGCTAGCCGAAATTTTCCCTCGGCCGTCACCGCAATGGGAAGGGGACTTATCGCGCCGGCATGTTGTAGATGATTTCGCGAAGCTTATATTAGCGCACGAAGGACCTTACGAAAACGAAGAAATCCGTATTCACGTAGTAAGACAAAAGAACCTCCGCGAAGAGGGGTACGACCCCGAAAAGCGCCGGTACGTAGGCGCGAAGTGGGGCAAGTACCTCCGCGCGCCAGCGATATACTTCAAAATACTGGAGAAATGCGCCGCCAAGCTCGTACCGCTAAAGGAGGTCGCGGAAGTCAGGCGGGGTTTTACGACTGGCGCTAACGAATTCTTTTATCTGACGGAGGAGGAGATCGCGCGTTTGGGTATCGAAAAAGAATTCTGGATGCATAACGATAAAAAGGGGCATTGGGTTCCGAATATTTTAATTAAAAGCCCGCGCGAAATAAAGACGTTCGAAGTACAACCCGCGGATATCGAAACTCGCGTATTGATTGTTAAGGAGGGAAAAGAAAACCTTAAAAATAAAAAAGTATACAATTACGTTAAAACCGGTGAGGCAAGGAAAATTGACAAAAACCCTACTTGTTCGTCGCGCGGCGATAAATGGTACGAGCTACCAGATATTCCCAGTCCCGATTTGCTTTGGATTAAAGGGGTAAATGATAGGCACTTCGTACCAGTCGTACCGTGAGAAATATATATTGATCAACAATTATACGGGATATATCTAAACAAAAAAAAACATAAGGGGGTTATCTCGGGTTATTTGAATTCATCAGTAGTCGGCTTATTCTCGGAAGTAACGGGGCGTACTAATTTCGGCGAGGGTGTTCTTTGGATCGCTACTTACGAAACGGAAGATATCCCAACGATTAATCCCGATTCTATAGATCGGCGGACTTCGGTCGAAATACGAAGCGCTTTCCGGAAGCTGAAAAAACATGACGTCCGTTCAGCTTTGGATGAAATAGGCGTTTCTTTCCCCCGTGAAATCGAACTCAAAAAAATAAAAACCCCCCGGCGCGATTTGGATGCAATAATAATGGGGAAAGTACTTGGGCTTTCTGAAGCCGAACAAACCGAAGTTTACCGGGGTTTAGTGGATTTAATTAACACCCGTCTAGCGAAAGCGGCGAGCATAGTACCTAGTAAAAAGAAACCCGGCGGCATCGACACCGAGCAACTCGCCAAAAACGTCCTCGCGGCGTTGGGCGAAGATACGTTGGCGAATTTCGTACGGGAGCATATCGGCAGCTGCGCCGACCTCATAAGGCACGGCTGGAAACCAGCGGAACCCGTTACCATTGATAAAGACTTGTACGGCTGGTTCGTAGTAATAGGCAAGGACAAGGTCCGCGGGCGTATCGACTGCCGGTCTGAGGCCGAAGCCCGCTACCTCGGCGCATGGGCGGATACCGGCGCGGAGGCCGTATTAGTCCCCGCCGATTTGGATTACCTCGAGAAAATTTTACCGGAATTCCTGGAATTAAAGAACCGTGTGGCCGCGGTAATAAACGACTCGACGCGAGGCATCATAGACCAAAGGCTCCGTGCGAAAATCGTCACCGACTTGTGGGAACGGGTTAGGTCCGAATAACATGCCCCCCCAACCCGAAAGCGCCCCCGCGAACGAGGGCCCTGCGGCCCGGAAGGCCGCTGAGGTCTGGCTCGAGACGCTCCGGCGGTTGACGCCCGAGCGGAAGCTAAAAGTTTTATCCGAGGCGTGGGAATTCGGCTTCCGCCTTCGCGTCGCCGGCGTAAAGTTGCGTTTCCCGGCCCTTACGGAGGACGAAGCCCGGCGGCGCGCAGTCGCCGAAATGGTGGAATGTCACAAGAAGAACTCCTCGCGAAAGTCGCCGCTGTTTTAGAGGCGGCGGGAATCCCGTACGTCGTAACGGGGTCCGTCGTCACCGCGTTATACGGCGAGCCCCGCTTCACGCAAGTCGCGGACATCGTCGTGGCCGGTTCGCCGGGATTGGGGGATAAGCTCGCCGCGGCCTTCCCGCCGCCGCGTTATTACGCGCCCGGCGACGATATCGATACGTCATTGAAACAGGGGATGATAGCCAACATAATAGACAGCGAAACTGGCGCCAAGGTCGACCTCCACCCGAAAAAAGCCGGCGCCTTCGAGGAATCGTTTTTCGCGCGTCGGCGTCGGGTGGTGGTGGCCGGCGTGGAGCTGTGGTTTCCCTCGGCCGAGGACGCGATACTCTCGAAGTTGCGTTGGGCCCGGGCCGCCGGCGACGGCGAAAGGCACGTACGCGACGCCCGCGCCGTATACCACGTACAAGGGGCGGCGTTGGACAAAAATTACTTGCGGGAATGGGCCGCGCGGTTGTCGGTCTCGGACCTGCTGGGCGGCCTCGAGGGCCCCGAAAATTATTAAAAAGGCAATACTAAAATGGCTCGTAAAAAGGACGATTTGAACGACGTCGCGCCGGAGCGGCCGGAGGCGGTGAACAAAGGATGCCCGTGGAATTCGGCATAGACGAGGAACGCAAGGCCAAGCTGGAAGCGGAGCTGGCGCGGGCGCTCGCGCTTCTGCCGAAGTACGGCGTCGAGCGGGCATACCTTGTCGGCACGCTGGCGACGGGCGGCGTCAGGCGCACGAGCGACGTCGATTTAATAGTGGTTCAGGAGACGGCCGTCAAATTCGTTAACCGCTTAAACGACTTCCTGGTGGAGTTCGCGCCCCGGGTGGGCTTCGACTTGTTGGTCTATACGCCGGCGGAATTCGAGGATATGACGGCGCGGCCGGGGTTCGTCGCCGCCGCGGTAAAACGCGGGAGGTTGGTCTATGAGAAACGCCGCTAAGGACGAAGGCGCGCGGTGGCTGGCCCAAGCAAGGTCGGACGTAGAAGCGGCCGCATACCTCGTGGCCGGGCGACACTTCAACGTTGCTTGCTTCCTCGCCCAACAAGCCGCGGAGAAGGCCCTGAAAGGGTTTCTGTTTTACCGTGGCGCCGCCGAAGTGTGGGGACACTCCGCGGCGGAACTGTCCGAGAAGTGCGCCGGGATGGAGCCGGCCTTCCGCGAGTTGGTCGGGCCGGCGGCCCTACTGGATAAATATTACATCCCTACCCGTTATCCCAACGGATTGCCGGGCGGCATTCCCAAAGACGCGTTCGATGAAGTGGAAGCTGAAAGGGCATTGGGCATCGCCCGGCGCGTCGCCGATACCGCCGCGAATTTAATGCCCTAAAGGGTAAGTTGGTCTCGAGTGTCGGTTAATAAGAAACCCATCAACGACGTCGCGAACGAGCGCCCCGCGGCCCAGATACCGATAGACCGCGTCGGCGTCAAGGGCGTGCGGCTGCCGGTCCGCGTCCTCGACCGCGACCGCGAACACCAGGACACCATCGCCACCGTCGATATGTTCGTCGACCTGCCGGCCCACTTCCGCGGCACCCATATGAGCCGCTTCGTCGAGATCCTCTACGGCTACCGCGACAACGTCAACTACCGGACGATGGCCTATATCTTAAAGGAGATGCGCGAGCGCTTCGACGCCGCCCGGGGGCACATCGTCATAAGTTTTCCGTACTTCGTCGAAAAGGCCGCGCCCGCCTCGGGGGATAAGTCCTTCCTGGAGGTGCGGGCGCGCTTCATCGGCGACTTCGCCGAACAATACAAATTCTCGCTGGGCGTAACGGTGCCGGTGGCCAACCTCTGCCCCTGCTCCAAGGATATCGCCGACGCCGGCGCCCACAACCAACGGGGCGATGTCTACGTCGAGTTGGAGTCGCGCAACATAATATGGATCGAAGAAGTAGTGCAGTGGGCGGAGGAGGCCGCGTCGGCGCCGCTGTTCGCGCTGCTGAAGCGTGAGGACGAGAAGGCCGTTACGGAGCTCGCGTACGAACGGCCCCGCTTCGTCGAGGACGTCGTCCGCGGCGTTGCCGAAAAGCTCGAGGGCGACAAGCGCGTCGGCTCGTACCGGGTGGAGTGCACCAACTACGAATCCATCCACCAGCACGACGCGTACGCGGCCATCGCCCGCGATAAACGCACGTAAAATCTCTTAACCTTATGGAGGTCAAAAGTATGCGCACTTGTCTCACCTTGGCGGGCGTGGCGCTCGTCCTTATATCCCTCGGTTGCACCAAAGAGAAAGCGGAGAACCCGTATGCCACGCCCGAGGATACCGTCCGGGCCTTCGGCGAGGCTATGAAAAAAGGCGACTTCGACGCCGCGCTGGACTGCTACGCCGACACGGCGCTGTCGAGTACCACCGTCGGCGTCGAGGGCTTATCCGAAAGCGAGATCCGGAACCTCTTCCTCAAAAGTCTGGAGGCCAGCCGTGAACCGTACGCCAAAGACGAAATCACGGACCTGGAGGCCGAGCTCCTGACCGCCGAGGTGGCGTACGAACTGGGGGGCGTCAAGCACACCCATACCCTCGTCAACCAGGACGGCGAGTGGAAGATAGCGACGGACCTGACGCGATAAGATGCCAAAGGGGATGGGTAGAATTTGCGCCGCGGCCCTGGCGGCGGCGTCGGCCATAACGCCTCTCGGAGCGCGGGGCAACGGCGTCGACGACGGCGGCCCGCCCGGCGACTGGCTCAGCGGGTACGTCGACGCCACGGACGGCAAACTGGTCTTGCCCGATACGCCGACGGGCCAGATGCTGGCCACGCGCGACGCGTTCCGCGGGATGTCGTTCGTCTTCCCGGTCGCCGACGCCCTTTTCCATTCTATAGAATATACCGAAAAGACGGGCCTTACCGACTTCCGCAACCGGTGGCGGCGCAACCACATGGGGGCCGACATCTTCGCGCCCGAGGGGAGGCCGGTGCTGGCCGCGGCCGACGGCGTCGTGGTCGTCGCGACCTTTACGCCCAAGGGCGGCCCGGGCGCCAAGGTCGCCGTCTACCACGGCCGCGGCGTCTACACCTATTACCTTCATATGTCCGCGGTCTACTGCGCGGAAGGGCAGCCGGTCCGCGCGGGCGACGTCATCGCCGCGGTGGGCGCCACCGGCAACGCCCAAGGCACGCCCACCCACCTCCACTTCGAGGTCGACGTCGCCGCGGAGACGCAGGACAAGCCGGCGTGGCTCATAAACTACGTCAACGACCCTCGAGCGGGCGTATCGTCGCTGCGGAGCGTCGAACCGCTGGCGTATGTCTGCAAGCACGCCCCTCGCTTGCGCGAGCCGCGGCCTCTCGCCCGGCGATGAGGCGGTGCGCGGTATATATCCCCCTATTATGCGTTGCCGTCGCGGGCGCTGCGAGGGGCGGCGCGAGCTGGCATAACGTCGTGAGCAGGACGTGGGTGTCGGACGTCTTGGTCGACGGCGACGTTATCTGGTTGAGCTATCTGGGCGGCGGCGTCGCGCGCTACGAGCCCCGGACCGGCAACGCCGCGTATTACGCCGCGGCCGACGGCCTCATTCACAACTACGCAACCGCCATAGCCGCGGACCGGGATAATTTCTACTTCGCCTCCCGCAACGGCCTGGGGACGTTGTCGCGAGCCGGCGGCGATTTCAAACGCACCGTGAGGATGTGGGGTTTCGCCTATAACGACTGCGCCGACGTCGCCGTCGACGACAGATATATCTACGTCGCGACTCTGGAGGGCGCCCGCCGGTATGACAAAAGTACGACCGTGACGGCGTTCGAACCCATCCCGCCCGAAGTTGGGCCGCCGTCGCGGCTTAGCCCGCAGGTGGAGGACGGTTGGACGGGCTTCGTGGCGCCGGAGGGGGTCGTGCTCGACGACCTATACTCGGTAACGCTTGTCGAGGGCGGCGTTTATTGGGGAGGCCGGGGGCGGTTGTTCGTCACGGCCGCGGGCGCCGAGGGTTGGCGCGAGGTGGGCATTACCTTACCCGTGATGGCGGTCGTGCGTCGGGCCCTGGCGCGCGACGGAAAACTCGTCGTCGCGACCGACGAGGGCGCCTTCGAATACGACGGCTCGAGTACGACGCGGGCGCCGGGGCCTTGGGGCCGCGCCGACACGCGCGACGTGCTCGCCTTCGCCGGCCTGGAGTACTACGCTACCGCCGAGGGGCTCTTCGTCCGCCGGCCGGACGGCGAGCCGTTCAGGTTCGGCGCCGGCGCCGGCGCGGAATGGACGAAACTCAAAGACGCGCGGAAGAAGAAGTCGCGCACCTGGCGGTTGGGCGCGGGCGACGGCCTTCCCTCGAGCCGGTGCACCGCGGTGGCGAGTTGGGGGGAGGCCGTAGTCGTGGGGACCGAGAACGGCGCCTGCGTGTTGGAGCCGACGTCGGGTAAAGTCTACCCCCTGCCTCTCGCGAAGGGCTTGCCGCCGGGAGGCGTCTACGCCGTATCGTACGGCGACGGTAAAATATGGGCGGCCACGCCGTATGGCTTAGCCCGTATGGACGAGGCCGATTTCGCGGCCGAAAAGTTTAACCTCCCGGGCCGGTGGAACGACGTCCGCGACGTGCGGTGCTACGAGGACGAGGTTTTGATGACGAGCCGCGCGGGCGTCGCGGCGGCGCGGCGCGACGGCGCCGGCCTAAAATACTTCGAGCTACGCGGCGATCGTTTCGCCGGCTTAGCGGGCACCCGCGCCGTCAAGCTCGCGGGCCGGTACTTCCTGGGGACGACGGCGGGCGTGCTCGAGTTAAGCGGAGGTTTCGAGCCGGTAAAATTTTACGGCGAGGCCGAGGGCTTCCCGCCATACGCCGTGCGCGCGCTGCTGCCCTTCGGGGGCGTACTTTTATGCGCTACGCAGGGCGGCGGCCTGGTTTCTCTCGAGCCGGTTACGGGCGACGTCCGCGTTTTGAAAGAAGGGGAGGGCGTATCCTCCAACGTCCTTTTTTCCCTTGCCGCCGACGGCGAGCACGTATACGTAGGCACTTTCGACAAAGGGGTGGACGTGCTGGCTAAGGATTTAAATTTCGAGAGGAACATAAGCTGGGGCGACGGCCTGAGTCACACCGACGTGTGGGCCGCGGCGGCCCGTCCCCCCTGGCTCTGGCTGGCCATAAGGGGCGTGGGCATTAACGCCTTTAATTTGGAGACGGGCGACGTCCGGCGGTACTACGCGCGCTACGGCTTGGGCGACGAATACTGTAAATCCATCGTCGTCCTCCCCTCCGAGGGCGGCCGCTTCCGCGTCGCCTTCGGGACGGCCTCCGGCGTCGCGATTTTGGAATACGACGGCGAGCCGCCGGATTACGCGGCGACGGACTACGACGGCAACTACCCCTGACGCGAGAGGGGACGAGGAAGGCTTATAACCGGCGACGAGAAAAAGATAATATTAGGAACCGGCGTGGCGCACGGCCTCATCCACATGACGATGGTGACGTTCGCCGCGGTGCTGACGCCGATGCGAGAGAGCGTCGGCGCGGGCCTATTCGCCATCTCGCTGGTGGGCAACGTCTCGTACTTCTCCTTCGGCCTCTCGGCGCCCGCGGGCGGCTTCTTGGCGGACCGTATCGGCTCGCGGCGCGTGCTGGTCATGTGCTGCTTCGGTATGGCGGCGGCGTGCGTCGGCGTCGCGTTGGCGAAAGACATCTACGGCCTGGGCGCGGCGCTGGCGGTCCTGGGGCTGGCCGCGGCGCTATATCACCCGGCGGGGCTCTCGCTCATCGCGCGGCGCGTCGGTTCGGTCGAGAAGGCCATGGCATACCACGGCATCTTGGGGACGCTGGGGTTGGCGCTCGGGCCGGTGGTGGCGGGCGCCATCACGGCGACGGCCGGGTGGCGGTGGTCGTATGTGGCCTTGGCGGCGGCGCTGGCCGGCCTCGGCGCCGCTTTCGCGGGGTTGGCGGGACGCGGGGGCTCGAGCCGCACCGGCCGCCCCGCTCCGCCACCGCCCCTTCCCCAAAGGACGCTCCTCAGCGGCCTTCTCCTCTTCTACGTCATCGCCGTCGTGAACGGCTTCATCTTCCACGGCGCGACGACGTTTTTGCCGACGAGGCTGGCCACGGTAAAAAATTTATTCGTGGGCAACGCGGTGACGACGGCGACGCTTTTGTTGGGCATCGCGGGGCAATACGTCGGCGGCCTGGTGGCCTCGCGTTGGCGGTATGAGCTCGTCCTCGCCGGCTCGTTTTTGTTCTCGGGACTCGCGTTGGTTTTTTTGGGGACCTTGCAGGGCGCATTCCTCTTCGCGCCGGCGCTCGTCTACGGCTTCGCGTATTTCTCGACGCAGCCCGTGACGAACACGCTGATCTCGCGGCTGGCGTCGGCGCGGCGGCAGGGCATAGCATTCGGCGTGAACTTCTTCCTGGCGTTCGGCCTGGGGTCTTTCGGCACCGGCTTCGTCGGTTACGTGGGCGAGAAATTCGAACTCGCCGAGGGGTTCAGCATCCTCGGCGTCGTCGGCCTTTTGGCGGTCCCGCTGTCGTTCGGGCTGTGGTATCTCCGCCGGCGCGCGGCGGGGGGGCCCCAAATCCGCGACGCCTTCACGGACCTTCCGCGGTAGCCCGTCGCCGCGGGATATAAAGATGCGAACGGAGGTGGGGGGGGATTTACTTCTTGCCGACGACGCACGTCAACCAGGCCAACCGGGCCAGCGGGCGAAAGCGCTTCATCCGCCGGCTTTCCCATTCGACGATGCGCCGGAACCAAGGCCGCGGCAACGGCAGGAGGCGGCACAACGGCGTCAATAGATGAAACTCGCGGTGTTCGTACCGGGAAAACGCGGGCGCGTACGACTCGAGCTCGTCGTACGTCAAGTAGCGGACGTGCCTGACCCACGCGGCGCCGCACGAAACGCGCAAGAATCTGACACCGGCCGCGAACGGGTTGGCCCTCATATTTTCTAATAACCACACGTAACCGCCCGGCGCCAGGACCCGCAGCATCTCCGCCAGCGCCCTCCTTTTTTGTAATAAGACGAAAACCGACTTCGAAAATACGACGTCGAAACTCGCGTCCCGAAAAGGCAGCTTCTCGGCGCGCGACCAGACCAAACTAAAAGCGCGCCGCCCGCCCTCCCATGACTGCGCCGCGGCGACAGTTAAATAACGATAATCGAAGTCGCCGCCGACGACCCGAGCGCCCCGCTCCGCGAACCACGAGCACATCCGTCCCCGCCGGCACCCGATTTCCAAAACCCTCTTCCCTTCCAGGTCGGGCCCCACGCGCGACAGGCCGAATAAAAAAGGCGCCTCCCAATACCGGGGGTTCCATTCCAAAAAATAATCGAGCGATTCTTGGGGCAAGCTCACCCCCCGCCGCTTTTAACGTCTTTGCGCAGTCGCCGGACGGCGGCGCGATACCTTATCAGGTCCGTTATGCCGGGCCGGGGGTAGATTCTGCCGGGGGCGCCCTCCCGGGTCACGGCGGGTACGGGCCGGCGCGCCTCGAGGTCCGCGATAAACTTCTCGACGTCGGGGAGGCTGTCGAGGATGGCCTTGTGGCCGACGTACGGGTACGGCTCCGTTAACGGGTCCGCGTCGCGCACCGGCCCCTGAAGGACGACGGGGCCGGTGTCCAGGCCGGCGTCCATCTTGATGAGCGAATACCCCAGCTTGTCCAGCTCGCCGTTAATGATGGCGTACAACGGGCAGTGGAAGCCGCGATACTCGGGGGTGAAACCCTCGTGCCACAGGAACGTGCCGAGGCGGGGCGCCTCGAATATGAAGGGTTTGACGTACGCGTCCAGGCAATCCGCGAACATCGCCTCGACCTTCTCGTCGACCAAGGCCCGGCGGACCTCGGGCGAGTTGACGTCGGAAACGTTGAGAACGACGACTTCGCGCGGAAGGGGCGGTACGTCGTGCCGGTCTCGATACGCCGCGATCATCCTATTTATATAAAGGGCCTCCCGGTCCCTCATAAAAGTATGGTAGAAGGCGTAGAAGAGCACCTCGTCCATGGCCTTGAGGACCGAAAACCGCTTCGCCTGCCGCCGAAAGAAGCGAACGCGGCCGCGCCACGTCCGGGCCCAATAGTCCGCCGAGCCCCAGATGACCAGCCGCAGGTTCGTCCGCTGGGCGAGCCAATCCGCCAGCAACATATTGAAAGCGTTGCGGTTACCGAGGAACGCCGTCCGGAGCATATTAAACCTCGCGCGGGATAAGCGGGCGTCGAAAGCTAACACCGATTATATGGCCTTTCAACCCAAAATATTTTATACTTGGTCGCTCGGCTTTTTTACCCGAGATATATACTAACCCCTAGGGAAAGGAGCGCCGCGGTTATGGCGGGTAAACACTTAACGGCGGTCGTTCTCGCCGCCATATTATTGCCGGCGGCCATTTTCGCGCAATCCGGCCGCTACGGCGGCCACACCCTCAAGTTCGGCGCGCGCGACAGCGACTTCGCCGCCGACTACGTCTCCATGCTGCAGACGGACCTGTCGCGGTTGGGATACGACGATTACCTCCTTAAGTCCGGCAAACTCGAGAGCGTCTTCGGGCCGGCGACGGAGGCCGCGGTCAAGGCGTTCCAGCGCGATTGGGGCCTGCCGGTTACCGGCATCGTGGGCGACGAAACCGCGGCCGCGATTGGCCGCGCCCGCGCCGGCGAGGAGCCCGCATCCGTCGAGGCGCCGCCCAAACTCGTCCCCCTCGAGTCGACCCAGATCACGGTCAAGGCCGGGGCGAAGGGCAAGTACGACCTAAAGCCGGTGCAGGGGACGACGTACGTGATATCGTGCGGCGGCGATTGTCTGGAGGCGAACGTCGTAAATCCCTACGGCGCGTATGCCCGGGTCGCGACGCCGCCCGCGGCCGTCCGCTCCGCGCTGGCGGCGCTGGGCGACGACGGCAAGGCCGTAATCTTCGACGACGTACCTTTCCCCGGGGAATATTACGTCGAAATCGAGCCGCTCACCGACCTGAGAGATACCGCCGTCTTGCTGCGCATCTACGAGCTGACGAGGTAGCGTCATGCGCGAGCTTTGGAGGATGTGGGGCAACACGCGGATGGTCGTGCTGGCCGCGGCCACCGCGGCCCTCTACGCCGCGCTCTTAATCCCGTTCAAGCCGCTGGTCCTCATCCCGGGCCTGACGGAGATGCGGCCCGCCGCGGCCATACCGCTCGTCGCGGGGCTTCTGTTCGGGCCCGCGGGCGCGGTCGGCGCCGCGCTGGGCAACCTGCTGGGCGACTTCTTCGGGACGCTGGGTTGGGGGTCCCTCTTCGGCTTCGGCGGCAACTTCCTCTTGGCGTATATCCCGTATCGCCTCATACGCGCCTCCGATAAAGAATATCTGGCGTCGTCGCGAGGGTTGATATTAATAGAGGCGACGGTGGTCCTGGCGGCGGCGGCCTGCGGCCTCTTCATCGGCTGGGGCGGCGACCTTTTGGGTATGGCGCCCTTCGCGGCCCTGGGCAACGTCATCGTCGCCAACGACATAATTTATCCGGCGATACTCGGGCCGCTGTTTTTGAAGGCGCTCGATAAGCGCGTCCGGCGGCTGGGGCTCCTCTACCCGGACGTGCTCGACGTTCCGCCCGGGCGCAGGCCGCGGACCTTCATAATAGGCCTTATCTTTATTATCGTCGCCTGCGTAGGCGGGATGGTCGCGGGCAATTACATATCGCTGGGGGTGGAGGGCCACGGCCTCTTCGCCTCCGGGTTCGGGCCGGACTTCCACCCGGGGACGGTGGGCGCGGGCGTCGCGCCGTTCGTGGCGTTGCTCGTATTGGGGGTTATTTTGATATAGCAATATAGCCGTAGGTATGCTATAATATTATAAAAAGGAGTCGGGACTATGAATAGATTCGCTTTATACTGCGGCCTACTGGCGCTCGCCGGGGCCGCGTTTTACGTGGGGGAGGCGGGGGCCCAGAAGTTACTTTTTTCAGTTTCGACGACGGCAAACTGACCGCTACGAAGCACAATTACAAACCGGCCTGCCTTGACGACGTAACGATAGGAGAGCAGTAAAGTATGAATAAGAAGGTAATAGCCGCGGCGGTATACTTTGGCTTAGCTATCGTACCGTTAGCGCATACATGGCGGTTTGAAGCTTCGTACCCGGTGCCCGTGCCCAATCCGCGGGGGTACGGAGTTTACGGCCCATTCACCGGGTATGTAGTTGGCGGCGTTAGTACGCCTTATGTTTACCTCTTGAGTATAGTAACGGGCTCTATTGACTCGAGTTTCCCGGCGCCTGGCGGCCCGGGCGCGTGGGGTATAAGTGGGGTTCCCTTTAATTTATATATTTCCAACAACCGGACGTCTTGGATATACGAGGTTACCGAGTTCGGCTCGGTAGTTAGCTCTTTTCGTTGCCCGATAGACGGCCCGGCCGACCTGGACTTGGGATGGGATCCCCCCGAACTTTTAATAGCGATTCCGGACCGGAACATAATAGCCGTCGTTGACGAAACCACGGGGTCGTTGGTAAGCACGTTTAAGGCCCCCGGTACGCGCCCTACGGCCTGTTGCGGTTATGGCTCGAGGTTGATCGCCGATTCCGCGACCCACACCATATACGAGAACGGCGTTCCGGTAATAACCGGAATAGAAACGCCCGTAGGCGCGGACGAAGAGACAACTACGGATGTCGTTACGCTTTACGTCGTAGACGACGCGACGGACCGTATTTACTTGTACCACAAAGCTTTATCCGTCGTGCCGGCATCCCTAGGCCGGGTTAAGGCGTTGTTCCAGTAGGGGCGACTGGCCAGTCGCCCCAACGCGACTACCTTCCCCCGCGTCGTCTTGGTTGGGTAAAGGAGAAGATATGAAACGGACCGTATTTTACGCCGTAGCCTTTTGGACCGTCGTCGCAATTCCGGTTTTAGGCGATTATGTTTACGAAGGCCAGTGGGGCTCCGGCGGCACCGGCAACGGCCAATTCGACCGCCCGGAAGACGTCGCGATAGCGGCTAACGGCAACGTATACGTAGCGGACGCCTACAACCACCGCGTCCAATATTTCGCCTCGAGCGGCTCCTTCCTCGGCAAATGGGGAACGGAGGGCTCGGGCCCAGGGCAATTCGGCGTTGCCCGCGGCTTGGCGTTCGCCTCGAGCGGTAACGTATACGTAACCGATTATCGCAACCACCGCGTACAATACTTTACTCCTACCGGCTCGTACCTCGGCTTTGTTGGCTCTGAGGGTACGGGCAACGGCCAGTTCCGCGGACCTAACGGAATAGCTTTCGCAACTAACGGGAATTGGTACGTAACGGATGTAGGTAACTACCGCGTTCAATACTTCACGCCGGGGGGGTCTTTCCTTGGCAAATGGGGCTCCGCGGGGACGGGCGACGGCCAATTCAGGCCTCCCGTTTACTTAGCGATATTGCCTAACGGCGTCGTTTACGTGACGGACAATTGGAACCACCGCGTCCAATATTTCACGCCGGCCGGCTCTTTCCTCGGCAAATGGGGCTCGCAAGGTAGCGGCGACGGCCAATTCCAATTCCCCGAAGGCATCGCTTACGGGAGCAACGGCTACATTTACGTAGCCGACAGGAACAATAACCGGGTCCAGTACTTTACCACGGGCGGTTCCTTCCTCGGCAAGTGGGGGTCGTCCGGCAGCGGCAACGGGCAATTTAACGAACCTTACGGGGTAGCTTTTCTATCGACAAATTCGTGGGTCTACGTTGCTGACTGGGGTAATTACCGCGTCCAATATTTCACCTCGAGCGGGAGTTTCGTCGGTTTGTGGGGCTCGTA
>CAZLXP010000021.1:0-31935 GCA_964563535.1 uncultured bacterium
GTCACAGGGCCAACGTACGGGGCGGCCGAAGGGTCGCCCCTTTTTGCTGTCGCCGCGGCCTCGCGCCGCGGGATTACCGGGACGCCAGCTAAGCCGCGGGGGATTTTTAGGCGCGGATTTGCGGCGCAACAGACGTCCCGCCGCGTTTTTGCGTTTGCGAGGGAAGGGTTTTTCGTTTTGACACGAGTGTTTCCTTGTGTTAGCATAAATATTCGTACGCGATGCTTAAGCGGAGGACGAGATGCCGGACGATAGCGCCGTTTTTTCCAAGAGGCCGACGGCGATTTTATGTGCGGGCCTTGTGGGCCTTTGGCCGATTGTATTTATTTTGGTAATGTGGGCGCTCGCCCAGTGGGGCGGAGGCGAAGCGGAATTTTCGCTCGCGCCGCGCGAGACGGGGCGTAACGTCGTCGTTTTAATCGTCGCGCTCGCGGCGACGCTGGCGTTAGACGTCGGCGCCGTCGTCTTCGGGATTAAGGCGATCCGCCGGCGCCCGGGCCGGGCGCGCGTCGTCGCCGGCGTCGTCACGGCCGCGATAGGCGCTTTAGCCGTCGTTTTATTATTGATGGTCGGCGTGGCGTTAAGCGTGATGTTCGGCCGCCCGGGCGGCGATAAGCTGTCGGTCGAGGAGCGCGTGAAGAAGTGCGTTTCCAACCAGGAGAAAATCGCCATCATGTTGGGGCCGGAGATGTGGGGCTTCGACCATCCGGGAACCAAACCGGAGGATTTGAAGGCGTTAGACCTATCGCCTCACGGAGACCTCGTAAAACCGGAGGACGGGCCGGCGTATACGACGGACCCGACGGTCCTCGATTGCCCGGCCGACGACGACGAGGACGACGTCGACTATGCCGTAGACATAACGCCCCAGGGCGAGGTCAAGGTGCGTTGTATAGACCCGGAGGGTATAAAGGAAGGCCATAACCCTTAGGGGCCCTTCGTTATGGAAGACGCGAAGCAAGCCGAAAGCGAATTACGGGCATTCGATACGGGCGTCTCGTTGGGCGATTACCTCCGCGTCGTAGTACGCCGCAAATGGGCCGTCGTAATAATATTCTTGGCGACGGTAGTATTGGCGACGCTGGTGAGCCTTCGCACCCCCAAGGTATACCAGACGTCGGTTACGGTCAAGGTTAGCCAACGCGTAACGGGCCAGACTATCCTGCCCGCGTTTTACTACGACCCCTTCTTTCTGGAGACCGAGATCGAAATGATTCGCAGCCGCGCGCTGCTTACCGTGGTGGCGAATCGCCTGGAGATGACCTACCGGGTCGCGGCGGCGCCGCGCCGCGTGCGCGACGCGGTGGCCGCAGCCGATTTCGCCGAAGGCACCCCGGCCGGAGACCTCGTTATCACGTTCGTCAGCCCTTCTTCGTTCAAGGTCAATTTTGGCGGCCGACACGCCGCCGCGGGAAGGGTGGGGCAAGTCGTCGAGGCGGAATTCGGGACGTTGCTCGTCGAGACCGACCGCGCCAAGGCCGGCGATACCATACTGCTGAAGGTACAGAAGGTCGACACGGTCGTATCCGGTCTGATGGGTTCGGTCAACGTCAAATCCATCGAGAACGTCAACATGCTGCGCGTGGTTGTAAAAGGGCGCGACCCCAAAAAAGTAACCCGGCTCGCCAACGCCGTGGCGGACGTATACGTCGAAAAGAGCTTGGAGGAGAAAAGGCTACAAGCCACAACTACCCGCATATTTATCGAGGGACAGATCGTGAGGACGGCGAACAACCTCCGCGCGGCCGAAAATGAACTCGAGACCTTCAAGCGGGAGACGGGGATTTTGGATATGGACGCCGAGACCCGGCACTACGTTACGGTGCTCGGCGACCTGGAGTCCCAACTCCTGGAGGAAAGTCTGGACCGCCAAATATCCGCCTTAGAGTTGGATATTCTCAAACGACGGCGTGAAACCCTTACGGGCGAGGGTGAGGTTTTCCCCACGGAGGAGGTCCTGATATCGCGGTTCGCGGCCGGGAGCGCGCTTCAACAACTCGAGGACCAGATCATCGAGCTGCAGCGGCGCCGTTCCGAACTTATCCAGACGAGGACGCCGGAACACCCGACGGTTAAGGCCGTCGACGCCGAGATCGCCGCGGCCGAAGACGAACTCAAAAGCGGCCTGTCCGACGCGCTCGAGCACGGCGAGCTCGCGACTAACATATCGCTGTCCGACGAGAAAATAACGCTGCTTGACGACACGATGAAGGATTACCGGGACCTTACGGCCGCCCTGCCGCAAAAGGAAATGGAATTGAACCGCCTCGTGCGCGCCTATCAGGTTAACGAGCAGGTATATACGTCGTTGTTGGAAAAGCTGCAGGAAGCCAAAATAAACGAAGCCATGCGTACGGCCGACATCAGGGTCGTCGATTACGCCCTCGTACCCACGGCGCCGGTCAGCCCGAATTACGCGAAGAATATCTTCGTCGGGATATTGTTGGGGATTTTCCTCGGCGTGGGGGTGGCGTACGCGCTCGAGTTCGCCGACACCTCGCTCAACACGGTGGAGGAGGTCGAGCGGCGGTTGGGGACGCCGGTGATCGGGATAATTCCGCGTATGGGGCCCGGCGGCGTCGGCCGGTTGGTACAAAAGCCCGAGGAGTTCGACGTTTATTTCGTGACGCATACCTACCCCAAGTCGCCGGTGGCCGAGTCTTTTCGCACCCTCCGGACCGCCATCCGCGCCTCAGGGGTCGACGTGGCCGTAAAAAAGATTCTAATCACCGGGACCGGCTTGGGAGACGGTAAGACTATTACGTCCGTCAACCTGGCGATAATATTCGCTCAGGCCGGCGACGCGGTGGCGTTGGTGGATTGCGACCTCCGCCGCGCCACCGTCCACCGGGCGTTCGGCGCCGAGAGGGTCCCCGGTTTGGCCGAGGTAGTAATGAATCGGGCCGAACTCGACGAGGCCCTCCGGCCCACCGCGGTGGAGAATTTAACGATACTGCCGAGCGGCGTCGTGCCCCCGAATCCGTCGGAGCTGCTGGGTTCCAAAAAGTTCGAAATCGTATTGGCCGAACTGGGCCGTAGGTTCGACCGCGTCGTGATGGATGCCGCGCCGGTATTGGCCGTGACCGACGCGCTCCTTCTGGGGGGCTTGGCCGACGGCGTATGTTTCGTCGTGTGCGCCGGCCGGACCGACAGGAACGCCGCCCGTCGGGCGCTGGAATTATTAAGGCGCTCGGGTTGTAGGATATTGGGGGTAGTCTTCAACCAGGCGGAGATGGCGCGCGTCTTCGGCACCTACGGTTATAAATATTATAGCCAATACTACCAGACGTATACCGAACAGGACGGTAAAGCGTGATAGGCGTTTCGGCGCGGCGGCTCGTCGCGCGCGCCTTGAGCGTTGACCCGGTAGACGTAGGCGCTTTAGTCGCGGCCCGGCGGGCGTACGGTTCGTGGCGCCGGGTGGGGGCGGTCTTGTGGGAGGAGAGGCTCGCGCCGCTTGTGGCTTGTCGCCTTGGCGACTGCGATCTCCCGGCCGCCGGCGATTTTAAGGAGAGTTTGCGGTCGCTGGCGCAGGGGGTATTGGCGGCGAACCTGAGTTGGAGGAAGTTATTCGAGGAACTGCGGGACGCGTTGGCGGCTGCGGGCGTCCCCGCGCTTCCCATCAAAGGGGTGGACGTTGCGTTCGCGGCGTATCCGAGCCCCGCTTGCCGGCCGATGACCGACGTAGACGTACTCGTTTCGCCCGCCGATTACGCCAACGCCGGGGACGTTCTGCGGCGGGAGGGCTTCACGCCGCTGCCCAAGGAGCCGCGGTGGTGGCCGGCGAGAACTTTTATACGCGACGGCGAGGCGGTGGATTTGCATTGGAGCCCGGCGGCGGCGTTCCCGCCGCGACGGGCCGCGGCACCGCAGGGGTTGGGCGACGACATGGCCATAAGCGACGAGTTTCGCTTACTCGTTTCGGTATGCCACCACCAGAATCACTTCTTCTCGCTGCCGTTGCTCGACTACTACGAGACGCTGCTGTTGGCCCGCCGGGTGTCCTGGGCGCGTTATAGCCTTTTGGCCGGGCGGTGGGGCGTGCGGCGGGCGACGCGTTTCGTTCTCGCGTTGGCGCGTTCTTTTTTCGGCGGCGATTCCGCGGCCGGGAGGTTCGGGGTGTTGAAGACGCTGGCGGCGCCGGCCTTAGCCGCGGCTGTTCCCGGGCACGGCGCGCGGGCGGCGGCGGTTTACGGCTCGTCGTTGGATAACCCGGCGGCGGCTTTGGCGTGGGCCCTGCGCCATCCCGCGTGGGCGAGGAGCATCTTGACTCGCAATTTTTAATTTAACCCGCGTCGCGACCAAACTAAGGAGAAATTTAATTGAAATTGAGCGAATTCTTCGGCCGCGCCGTGGCCGTCGGCCGCGGCCACGACCCCCGGGGCGAAACCGGCATCTTGGCGTACCTGGCCAAGGAGCGGCGAACGTACGAGGCCATAGCTGACGACGCCAAGGGCGATTTCGACGTCGAGCGGTTGACCAACCCGTACCACGACACCCGCGTACTTAACGGCGAGGGAAACGCCGACGTAAACGCCATTATGGTCGGAATAGATTTCGAGGTGGGGGAATTGGTCCTCGCCGACCGCCTTCGCGAACGGGGTACGCCGGTCGACCTCTGCGTCGCCCATCACCCCGAGGGTTACGCGTCGGCCAACCTGTACCGCGTCATGGAGATGCAGGCCGACGTGTTGGCGAAATTGGGCGTCCCGATTACCGTCGCCGAGGGGATTCTCGACCCGCGGCTCCACGAGGTCCAAAGGCGGACCATGGTCCGGAACCATACCCGGGCGGTAGACGCGGCCAAACTCCTCGGGTTTCCTTTCATGTGCCTGCACACCGTGGCCGATAACTGCGTCACCACATACCTGCAGGACCTCTTCGACGGCGAGGGGCCGGAGACCTTGGCGGACGTGGTGGCCCTCTTGAAGGCCCAGCCGGAATACGCCGAGGCCAAACTGCACGGCTCCGGCCTCCAGATCCTGGCCCGCTCCATAAAATCGGAGGAGAACGCCGCGCGCATCCGGGCGGGCGAGGTCTTCGTCGATATGACGGGCGGCACCGGCGGCTCGAAGTGGATGTTCGAGAAGTTGGCCACCAACACCAAGGTGGGTACCTTCGTCGGCATGCATATTTCCGACGAGAACTTGGAGATCGCGCAGAACAATCACATTAACGTCGTAATCGCCGGCCACGCTCCCTCGGATTCGCTGGGCTTAAACCTCCTCCTCGACGGCGTCATGGCGGAGGAGAAGTTGGAGGTAACGGCTTGTTCCGGGTTCGTACGCGTGAACCGCGACTAACGCCGCAGCTTTAAGTCAAGGAAGGTGCGTAATGAAGGATTTGATCGGCGACATATTGGACCTGGTGGAAACTCAGGGCGCGAGTTACGGCGACATTCGCGTATTGCGCCGCCGCAGCGAAAACCTGGAGGCGAAGAACGGTAAGCCGGAGACCATCGCGGCCGCAGAGACCGAGGGCTTCGGCGTGCGCGTCGTCGTCGACGGCGCGTGGGGTTTCGCCGCGTCGTCCAAGTTGGGGGGCGAGGAGATGCGCCGCGTGGCCTCGCAGGCCGTGGCCATCGCCCGGGCGAGCGCGCGCTTTAAGGCCCGGGACGTCGTCCTGGCGCCGCAGGAGGCCGTCGTGGCGTCGTGGGCTACCGCGGTCGGCGAGGACCCCTTCGCCGTCCCGCTCGAGGAACGGATGGAGCTGTTGGTCCGGGCGACGCAGGAGTTGAGCCGAGGCAAACTTATAAAGGTGTCGGAGGGTTTCCTCCAGTTCTGGCGCACCGAAAAAATATTCGCCTCTACCGAGGGCGCGTTCGTCGAACAGAAAATCGTCGAATCCGGCGGCGGCATCGTCGCCACCGCGGTCTCGGACGACGACATCCAGACGCGTTCCTATCCCAATTCCTTCCGCGGGAATTTCGGAACCGTCGGGTACGAGTACATCCGGGAGCTCGACCTCGTGGGGAACGCGCCCCGCGTCGCCGAGGAGGCGGCCCAACTCCTGACGGCGCAGGTCTGTCCCACGGCCGAGACGACGCTCGTCATCGGGCCCTCCCAACTCGCGCTGCAAGTCCACGAGTCGTGCGGCCACCCCATCGAGCTCGACCGCGTGCTGGGGATGGAGGCCGCGTACGCCGGCACGTCTTTCCTGACGCTCGACAAGCGCGGCCACTTCAAGTACGGCTCGCCCATCGTGAACATCGTCGCCGACGCCACCGTGCCCGGCGGCCTGGGCTCCTTCGGCTACGACGACGAGGGCGTCCCGGCGCATCGCACCGACATCGTGAAAGAGGGCATCTTCGTCGACTACCTCACCAACCGCGAGACGGCGCCGGTCCTCGGGCCGGACGCCCGGTCCAACGGGACCGCCCGGGCCGAGTCCTGGAACAACATCCCCCTCATCCGCATGACCAACATCAACCTCTTGCCGGGCGACTCGTCGCTGGCGGAGATGATCGCGACCACCGACGACGGCCTGTTCGTCGAGACCAACCGCTCCTGGTCCATAGACGACAAGCGCACCAACTTCCAGTTCACGACGGAGTGGGGCCGCCTCATAAAGAAGGGCAAGCTGGGCGCGGTCGTCAAGAACCCGACGTATACCGGCAAGACTCCCGTCTTCTGGGGGAACTGCGACGCCGTCGGCAACGAGGGCGAGTGGGCGATGTGGGGGACGCCCAACTGCGGTAAGGGCCAACCGGGCCAGTCGATGCACGTGGGCCACGGCACCGCCGCGGCCCGCTTCCGCCACGTGAAGATTCAGGGGTCGTAGCTACATATAATATAAATAATAAAGGCCGGGCGCAAACCCGGCCTTTTTTATTGATGATTGCCGCGCCCGGATATAAAAAAGGGGAACCGTAACCGGCTCCCCTTTTTTGTGGGCGTAAAACTAGAACCTAGAACGCGACGTCGACCGCGGCGCCGGTTATATTCTCCTTGACGGCGCCGGCCTTGCCCGTTTTCCGGTAGGCGTATTCGGCGTGGAGCGCGACGTTCACCGCTTTCCAGTCGCCCAGGTAGTAGCGGGCGAGGCCGGCGTACGAGGCTACCGTCGAGCTCTCGTCGGACGAGGGGGGCGTGACCCAATTGTAGAGGGCCGCGGCGACCAGCTTGTTGTTGGCGAGGGTGGCCCAATCCAATTCCGCGAAGCCACCCGAGTATTTGTAATCCTCGGTCGGCGCGGCGGCGTTGAAGGCCATGTCGTCGAAGCCCCGCAGGTAGAGCGCGCGCAGGTTGAGCGTTTGCCAGTTCAGGCTGACGTCGCCCCCCAGGCGGTACACCGGTTTATTCGCGCCGCCGTCCAGCTCGCCCCACGGCGATACTATCGGCGAGGCGAAAGTCGTCGGCTCCCAGCCGTAATACCCGAAGAGGCCCGCCGCCTGGCCGGAACTTTGGCCGTCCCCCGGGCCGAATATCTTGAGTACGTTCAGGTATACGTCCTTGTTAACGTTGTTGTCCGCGACGCCGCCGTTGCCGTTAACTACGCCCACGCCGTACTTGAAGCCGCAGCGGAAGTGGCCCGTGGCCTCCAGGCCGAATTGGTTGTCGCCGTAGGGGAGGGCCGAGGCGCCGCCGAAGTCGTATATCTCGTAGGGCTGGAAAATGAAGTAGGAGCGGCGGGGAGATATCGGCCAATACGCCGGTTCGAACCGTCCGGCGCGGACGTTCAACGCCCGGTAGATTATGTTCGAGAAGACGACGTTGGCGGACTCCAACGAGCCCAGCTGCGACGGGCCGGTGGCGTTGTTAGCGCCGCCATAAGCCGCGGGGATGTCTAGCCGGGGCGTATAGACGAAGAAGGCGGATATGTTTTTATGGAGGAGGCCGCCGGCGAGGAAGTCGAGGCCGGCGACGTTGAAGCCGGAAGTCGTCCCCTTTACGTCGCCCTGCCCTTGGTCCGGTTGGGTGGCGTTGTATATAGTGAAAACGGGCGTAGTGCGGAGGGCGATGGGCGACGCGGCCGGGTCGAAGACGGTCTTCTCGGTGCCCTCTTGTCCGGGGAGTTGGTAGCCCCAGTCGCGGTACCGCTGGCCGAAATCGTTCAGCTTGGGAAACGCCGTATGGCACATGGCGCAGTTGAAGGCGGTTTTCCGGGCGAACGCCGGGATCGCCAGCGCGGCCGGGGCCGTCAGCAAAATTACCCCGACAAGGACGGCGCTTATTATATTTATTTTTCCCATATCGTCCTCCTTTATCGGGGAAGTTGGTCGGCGGGAATGCCGGGTTCGTTTGCCACTTCGGCGTTGAGGCTGGCCAGGCCGTGTTCGATGAAGGCCACCAGCGCTTTGATCTCGCGTTCCGAAAGGCCCAACGGGACCATCAACGGCTCGAGGTTGGCGTTTTTACCGCCGCCCTTGTTGTAGAACCGGATCACGTCCTCGAGGGTCTTTTCGCCGCCGGTATGCAGGTAGGGCGGCCGGGCGCCCGCGTCCCGCGCGGTGGGCGTTTTGAACGCGCCCCTGTCTTTAGGATTCTTAGTTATCGCGTAGCGGCCGTCGTCGGTCGCGAGCGGCCCCGTCTGCGGGACGCCCAGGTTATGGAAGCGGCCGTCCGAGAAGTTGGGGCCCCAGTGGCAGGAGGTGCAGTGCCCCTTGCCGTTGAAAATTTCCAGCCCCTCCCGCTCCAGCGGCGTGAGCGCCGAGTTGTCCCCCTTGGCGTAGCGGTCGAAAGGCGAGTCGGTGGTGACGACGGTGCGCTCGTAAGCCGCGATGGCCTGGCCCACCTGCTCGATGGTGATGTACGGGGTCCCGAAGACGTCTCTGAACGCGTCGACGTACGCCGGAATCCCCGACAGGCAGGCGACGCAAGCGTCGTGCGTGAAGCCCATCTCGATCGGGTTCGCTATCGGCCCGACGGCCTGTTCTTCTAGGCTCGCGGCCCGGCCGTCCCAGAATTGTAGAGGATTGTAAGCCGCGTTCGATACCGGCGGCGCGCGCCGGCCGCCCAGTTGGCCCTTAATACCTTCGCTCGTAGGGCCTTTGTCCGACCAACCGTGTGCCGGGCTGTGGCACGTGGCGCAACTTACGGTGCCGTCCGCCGAGAGCCGGGGGTCGAAGTAAAGCTGTTTGCCGAGGAGGATCTTGGCGTTATCTTGCGGGTTAGTCGCGGGAGCCGTCACCGCCGGCAACGGCCCGAGCGGCTGGGGCCCGATGCCGAGTGCGTCCACCGACGTTACGGGCGGGGCCGGATTACTTCCGGGTACGGCGCCCCCCGTACATAACACGAGCATCGAGCCCGCTAGTAAAAAATATTTCTTCATATCACCTCCTTGGAGAGAAGAAAAAGCCCTGATGCGGCGGGAATTATAAAGCCATAATCCGCTTATTGTCAAGCGTTTATTTATGCTTAAAAAACTTATATTATATTCGCCCGATTTAACGGCATTTTGGAAGACACGAGGCATTAGGTTTTATGGACCCAAATGTGAAATTTAAACCGGTATGGTTAAAAAACGCCGGCCCTAAGAGCCGGCGTTTCGTTTCGAGGGATTGCGACGATGGTTACAACAAATCTTTTAATACCTCCGCGGCGTTGCCGCGCCAGCTCTCGTCCGCCAGCGGCGTGACCGGCGTCTCGGTAGGATTAACCTCTATGACGTACGCGCCGGCGCCCTTCGCGAGCTGCGGCAGGTACGCGACCGGATACACGACGGCCGAGGTCCCTACTACTAACATGAAGTCGCACGAGTTCGCCGCGGCGAACGCCCGGCCTATCGCTTCCTCCGGCAGCGCCTCGCCGAACCACACGACCCCCGGCCGCAAGAGGCCGCCGCAGTTGTCGCACTTGGGCGGCAGCTCGGGGAAGGGAAGCGTCCGGTCCTCGCGGCTCGAGCCGCAGGCGGTGCACTGCACCTGCCAGATGTCGCCGTGAACCTCGACTAGTTTGCGCGAACCGGCGACGCGGTGGAGGCCGTCGACGTTTTGCGTGACCAGGAGGAAGTCGCCCCGGTGCTCGCGCTCGAGGCGGGCGATGAACTCGTGCGCCGCGTTGGGTTTACAGGCCGCTACGAGTTCGCGGCGCCACTGGTACCATTCCCACACGAGCTTGGCGTCGCGGGCGAAGGCGGCCGGCGTCGCGAGGTCCTCGGCGCGGAAGTTGCGCCACAGGCCGTCGGCGCCGCGGAAGGTGGGGACCCCCGATTCCGCGGAGACGCCGGCGCCCGTGAGAACGACGACGCTGCCGGCGTTTTCGATTACTTCTTTTATTTTTTCGGTTACCAAAGGGCGTGAGGCTACGGTCGGCCGGTCTAGCGCTCCCAGGTCGTCTGGTATACCGAATTGACCCGCAGATACGCCGATAGCGACGGCGAAATGTCGGCCAGGAATTCGTTGAGGTTGGTGACGAACGTCTTGGGGATGACGACGACGTCGCCCTTCTCGAGGGGGATGTTGAGCGTGATGGCGCCCTCGTCTATGACCTTCTCCATGTCGATGCGCATGACCTGGGGTTCGTCGAGGAAAGAGCGGACGACCATCGTGCTGGCCCGGGCGGCGCTGCGCTCGTAGCCGCCGGCCCCGGCGACCGTCTCCAAAAGCGTCGTTCGCCCCGGGAACTTATACACGCCGGGTTTGGCTACTTCCCCCAAAACGTAAACGACGCAGGAGTTGTATTCCAAGACCTCGACCGTCACCTGGGGGTCTACGTAGTAGGCCGATAAATTTTCGCGCAGCATACGGTTGAAGGCGGACAGCGGGACCCCGGCCGCCTGGACCTCGCCGACGTACGGAAACATGACCTTGCCGTCCAGGCGGACGGTGTAATTGCCGGTGAGGTCGTTTTCGCCGACGACGCGGATGTTTAAGACGTCGGCCTCGCCGATAACGTATCCTTCCGGCGCGGGCGCTTCCTGCGCCGCCGCGGCCGCGGCGGCCGCGAGCGCCGCCGCGATAACGGCCGATAATTTTTCCCGCATGTCTTTACCGGCGCGCGGCGCGAGTTTCGTTCGCCCCCGCGGCCGCCGTTTTTTTCGTCGCGGGCCGGCGTAACGCGCCGCGGCTTTTCCGCGACAGCGCGTCGAGCTCCTTGAATAATTCCTCGACTTCGCGCTCCAAGGCCGCGATTTTCTTGACGTACTTTTTTACGGAGGCGTCGGCGCGAACGTCGGCGTTCTTCGCCGCCAGTTGGTAAACGGTTTCGCCGAGTTCGCCGAAGAGGCGTTCCGTCCGGCGCCTTAACGTAAAGATGCGGACGCGGAGGCCCGTGGCCAGCGATAGGTCTTCGGCTCGAGCCGCGGCGTACGCTACGCCTTCTTTGGCGAGGCTTACGCCCTTTTCGAAGGTCTTCTTAATATTGTCGGCGTTCGCCATATCTTCACCTTCCGGTTAATTCTACAACACCGGCCGCCGTTCGTCAAGCGGGAGTATAGCCTTTTACTTGACAGCGGTGGGGCGCTGGCTTAACATACGGTTTAATGGCGCGTTCAAGCCGAGGCTTGAGATTGAGCGGTACGCGGGTGGCCCTCGTTTTGGTTGTGGCCGTGGGCGCGGCTACGAGCTTCTATCGGCTGGGCGCGCACAGCTTGTGGTTCGACGAAATAACCGGCGCCCGCGTGGCGGACCAGCGCGAGGTCGCCGAGATCGTAACCGCCCGTAAGATGGATTCGCACCCGCCGGCGATGGCGCTCGCCGAACATTGGAGCCGGAAGGCGTTCGGCCTTTCGGAATGGTCGCTGCGACTGCCCGCGGCGTTGGCGTCATCGTTCGCGCTGGTTTTTATCTTCGCCGTCGCCGCGGCGTGGGGCGACGGCCGCGTCGGCGGCCTGTCCGGCGCGCTGGCCGCGTTTTCGCCGTCGTTCGTTTTCTTCGCCCACGACGCCCGTCCCTACGCCCTGGCGATGTTATTCGCGGCGGCGGCTTCGGCGTGTTTCCTTTTCGCCTTTCGGGGCCGACGCAGATATATTTGGTTTCCGCTTTACGCGATTTTCGCCGCCCTCGCCCTTTATAGCCACTATTTCGCGACGCTGGTGATAGCGAGCCACGTGGCGATCGCCTCCTTGGGGTGGCTGCGGGCGCTCCGGCCCGACGACGCGGGCTCGCGCCGCGGCTACGCGCTGACCTTCATCTTGTTCCTCGCGGCGGTTGGCGTCGCCGTCGCCGCGGTGTGGCCCGTTTTCGGGAAGGCCCTTTACGACCGGGACCGCTTTCCGGGCGGCGAGATGGCCGTAACGCCCTCGCTGGTTTTCGGCGCGCTGGCGAGCGTCGGGTGGGACCGGGCGGCGGCGAACGTCCTTTTCCTGGGCGCTTTGATAACGGGTGTAGTC
This sequence comes from uncultured bacterium, assembly GCA_964563535.1. Classification (GTDB taxonomy): domain Bacteria; phylum RBG-13-66-14; class B26-G2; order WVWN01; family WVWN01; genus WVWN01. Next base: position 12,271 of record CAZLXP010000021.1, read on the forward strand.
TCGATATGGCGGCGGCGCGGCGGCTTCGCCGGAACGGCCGCGTGGGCGTTGGTGGCGCTGCCGGCCTTGCTCCCCGTGGTAGTGGTTCGGTTTACGACGCAGTATTGGAACCCTCGTTTTTCGTACTTCGCGTTGCCGGCGGCTGTGGCGGTGGCGGCGTTCGGTTTCGTCGCCATAATCAAATGGCTCGCGGCGGCGCGACGCAACTTCGGCGCCGTGGCGCTCGCGGCGGTATTATCGGCCGGGGCCGTCCGCGCGGTCGCCGACGACGTCGTCGCGCTGCGGGTGCAGTATACGACGCCCCTTCAGGATTTCAGGGGGGCGGTCGCCTTCGTGAACCGGAATCGGAATTGGCAGACCAAAGTGCTGGTGTGGCCTTATCGCAACAGCGACTGTTACAATTTTTACACCAAGACGCAAGGCGGGCCGGACGCGTTGGCCCAACCCCGCGCCGGCGTGTATAGGACGCTCGAGGAGTCGCCGCGCGTCTTCATCGTATGTACGGACGGCGAATTCAGCGGCGAGCTCCTGGACCGTTTTCGGAAGATGGTGACGTTCCGCCTTCAAGGCTTGGATATTTTATTTCACGATTCGTCGTACAGGTCGGCGACGTTGTATCGACGGCTCCCGGGCGACGTAGTGGGGGTGCCGCCGGCGGTGTTGGCGAACGCGCTCGGTAAATACGCGCTGCGGGCCGGCGAGAAGGATACCGCGCTTAGATATTTCGAAGGAGTAGCGACGGCGGAAGGCCCCGAGAAGGCGGAAACCTTCGTCCTCGCCAACTTATACGCGGAGCGCGGGGAATATGAACGGGCCTTGCGTTTAGCCGGCAACTACGTCCGGCGATACCCGTACGAATCCTGGCCTTATACGCGGTTGGCGGAAATTTATTTCCGGCGCGGCGACAAGAACTCCGCCATAACTTGTTACCGCCGGGCGCTTTGGCTCGAGCCGTCGAAGCAAGATTGGCGCAAGCGCTTGGCGGCCCTCGTAACGCACAGACCCTTCTTCCGGGGTTTTTTCGGTTATTCGGATCCCCGTTGGATGTAGCGAGGTAGCGTAATGGACAAGTACGTCATCCAAGGCGGCCAAATCTTGCGCGGCACGATCGCGGCGCAAGGGTCGAAGAACGCCTGTTTGCCGATGATAGCCGCGGCGCTGTTGGCCGACGGCGCGACGACGTTGCGGAACGTTCCGCGGTTGGCCGATATCGAGACTATGGCGGCCGTGTTGCGGGCTTTGGGCGCGACGGTGGCGTGGAAAGGGCCCGGCGTTTTGGCGGTGGATACGCGGGGCGTCCATAGTTACGTGGCGCCGTACGACTTGGTGCGGCGAATGCGCGCTTCCGTCGCGGTGTTAGGGCCGTTGGTGGGGCGTTTCCGGCGGGCGGAGGTATCGCTTCCGGGCGGGTGCGCGTTCGGCCCCAGGCCGGTCGACCTGCATATAAAGGCTATGCGGGAGCTCGGCGCGGTGGTCGATTTGAGGGGAGGGTATATCGTCGCCCAGGCGCCGGCGCTGAAGGGGAAGCGCGTCAATCTGAGCGGCCCCGCCGGGCCGAGCCGGGGAGCAACCGCCAATTTGATGATGGCGGCCGCGTTGGCCGAAGGCGTCACCGTCATCGAGGACGCGGCCCGGGAACCGGAAACCGTCGACCTCGTTAACATGTTGCGGGCTATGGGCGCGCGCATCGACGGGGCCGGCACGGCGGAGATAACGGTGACGGGCGTGGACCACCTCGAGGCGTGCGAATACGAAGTAATGCGGGACCAAATAGAGGCCGCGACGTATTTGCTGGCGGGGGCGATAACCGGCGGCGACGTTACGGTGGAAGGCGCTGACGCCGAATATTTGAGTCTTTTCAACGAGAAATTGCGCGAGGCGGGCGTAGGGGTGGAGGTTTCGGACGGAGGCATCACGGTTCGCGGACACCTGCCCGTAGCGCCGTTGGAGATAAGGACCGGCCCCTTTCCGGCTTTTCCGACTGATTTGCAGCCGCAAATGACGGCGCTGTTGGCCTTGGCCGCGGGACGGAGCGTCGTCGTGGAGGGGATTTACCCCGACCGTTTCAACCACGCCCCCGAACTCGCGCGCTTGGGTGCCCACCTGGAGGTCACGCCCCCGACGGCCGTTATCAACGGCGTCCACCGGTTATACGGCGCGTACGTTATGGCGTCGGACTTGCGCGCCGGCGCGGCTTTGGTATTGGCCGCCTTGGCCGCGGAAGGCGATACGAACGTGCGGCGCATATACCATATTGACCGCGGATACGAGCGCATGGAAGACAAACTGGCGGCGCTCGGCGCCCTTATTCGAAGGGTGGAAGAGGCGTAAAAACGGCCCCATCGTCGGATTTTGGGATAATTCGCGTTTTTTGGCTTGACACTTGGTGTTTTACCGACTATAATGTTAGTGGTGGTGTATAGAGGATTTCCTTTAATTCTAACGCGGAATATTAACGTTATGGGCGGTTTAGCGATGGCTCGTAATAAAGGGGCGGTGTATGCCATCGGCGCCTGGTTGTGTTTCGTCGGCGCGGCGTACGCGGGCGTGGACGTTCAGAATGGCGTCCTCGACACCCCGAACGCGTACGTAATGGAGAATACCCAGTTCAACGTCGGCGTCTCGAGTTACGCGGTTACGGCCGGGGAAATTACGTCCTACGGACACGAGCCCCAAATCAACGAGCAGGGCGAGTGGTCCTACCCTGAAATAAAAAAGAACCTCCAGGAATTAGACACGTTTTTCCAGATCGGTTTGTTTGGACGACTGGAGTTCGGCGTCAGGGAATATACCGCCGAAAAATACTCCGGGAACGCCAAGGTATTGATTAAAAAGGAGAGCTCCCGGTGGCCGGCGGTAGCGGCCGGCATCTTGAACTTGGGCGGCGACCACGACATAAGCCCCTACGGCGAAAACGCGGCCTGGTATTCCGACCAAGACCGCCAGGACAACGCTTATTACCTCGTCGCCAGCAAGAATCTGCGCAACATCATCCGGATCCCCTTAACGGTCAACGTGGGCGCGGGTGCCGCGCGTTTCCAGGGGACCGACCCGCGCTGGCCGCACTCGCTGCCGTGGCAAGGGATGTTCGGCTCGGTCGAATATCATTTCCTGGACGAGAGGATCTCGGTCATCGGCGAGGTAGACGGCCGCGACCTCAACCTCGGCGTTCGATTCAAGTTGCCGTGGGGTCTCGTGGTCACGCCGTACGTATCGGAGTTGGAGCAGGCGTGGTGGGGAGAGCCCACGACGCGCACCGCGCCCTCGCCGCCGTACCCCCACGGGATCGCCTACGACGACGAATACGATTCGCCCAAGGGCGGCGTCGCGGTGCAGTTATACGTGGGGCCGCTGTATCGTAAGGCCGAGACCGAGAAGCTGCGCGCGCTGCGCTCGCGGCTCAAGCGGGCCGAGGAGAGATTGAAGCAAGCGCGCCAGCGCCGCGAAATTTTGGAGCAGCGGGTCGAAGAGATCCGCGAAGAGTTGATAGGGCCCTAGGCCGTAAACGGGCCCCGGCATCGCCCTCGCGCACGCGCGGCGAACCTATTTCGTCGGATAGACGCATGTTGAAAAGGGTAAGTATAGCCGCTGCCGCTTTAGTCTTAGCGACCCTTACGTTTACGGGCCGGGTGTGGCCCGCGGACGAGCTCACCGGCGAATACGCCGAGGAGCTCCGCAAGGGCAAGAAGTTCAAGGAATTCGAAGCGCTAGCCTCTACGGCCTACGACCGGGCGTACCGCCTCTTCAAAGGAGAGAAGTATTACGACGCCGCGGTGAAGTTCAAGGAGGTCGTCCTCCTCTATCCCTCGTTCTCCAAAGTCGACCGGGCGACCTTCATGATGGGGGAGGCTTATTACCAGGCGGGAATGTATACCGACGCCGCGTCCGCTTTCAACCGCATTCTTAAGAACTTCCCCCAGACGGAATACGTACCGCGGTCGTTATACCGCCTCGAGCTCTCGAGCTTGAAGATGGAGCGTTACAACGCCGCCGTCGGTTATTACGAACAGCTCATCAAGAACTACCCCAACTCGCCCGACGTCGACGGGGCCCGCTATTTCGCCGGCCTCGCCTTCTACAGCATCACCGATTTCGAGAACGCCAAAAAGACCTTCAAGGATATCCCGCCGGAGAGCGAATACTACGGCTTCGGCCAATACTCGCTGGCCCTCTGTTACCTCCGCGAAGGGATGAGGGACAACGACCTCGCGGGTGGCATCGAAAGGGCCATCGCTCAACTCGATAACATCTTCCGTATAAAACACAAGTCGCCGCTCGGGCGCACGCTGGCCGGCAAAGCCCACGTTACGCTGGGGCAGCTGCATTACCAGGCCGGCCGGTACGACGAAGCCGAGGACGAGTTCAACGACGTCTCGAGCCGCGACTCGACCAATTACGATAACGCCGTCTTTGGCCTGGGCTGGGTGGAGATCAAGCGGGCGGAACAGGAAAAAGACGAGGACAAGGCCATGGGCCATTTCCGCCGGGCGGCGGGCCTGATGAAGCGCGTCACCGACCATATGGAAGGGTCGGAAGTATACGCCGAGGCCTGGCTGTCGCTCGCCCACTGCTACCTGGGACAGGGCAAGTACGACGACGCCATCGGGACCTACGAGTACGTCGTCAACAACTTCTCGCTCGCCGCCGAGTTCGCCGGCGACCCGCAGGTGGCGAAGATCCTGGAGGGCATCATCGCCGAGGTCGAGAACGTCAAGCGCGTCAGCACCGCCCTCCAGGAGCTGAACAAGATCGCCAAGGAGAAAGGGCGCTCCGACGTCCAGGCCCAAATCAAGCTCGAGCAGCAAGAAGTCAACCGTCTGACCGAAGACCTCAACGACCTCGAGCTCTGGTTCACCGGCCGCTCCATCACGGGCGGCAACGTCATGCTCGGCGCCGACTACGGCCTCGCCACCATCTCCTTCCGCGAGGCCCAAGAGGTGGAGAAGGAGCTGATGTCGTACGACGAGGTGATGGTCGGGAAGCTGGAAGTCATACGGGAGGAGAAGAAGCGGCTCGAGAAAGAGGTCCACATCCACGAGCTCCGCAAGGAACAAATAGTAATAGGGCAAAAGGACGAGCAACTCGAGACCCCCGAGCAGATATACCGCCGCGAGATCCAGAAGTACAACGTCATCCCGGAGCAAACGACCGCGGCGCCGGGCGAGACCGGCACCTCCCGGCCTACTTACGTACCGCCCACGCCTACCGTAACCCCACCCGAGGGGGGCGAGGGGGGCGAAACGGGGCCGGGGCTCGCGCCGACCGAGGCGCCGACCGAAACGCCGCCCGAAGAAACTCCACCCGCCGAGACGGCGCCCGCCCCGACGCCCGCCGCGGAAGGCGAAGAAGCTGAGGGCGCCGGCGGCGAAGAAGGCGAAGCCGGCGAGGCCGCCGAGGAAGGGTTGCCCGTCCCGGGCGGCGAGGCCGAGGAAAAACTGCCGGAGCCGGGAGAATAATTGTCGTGAAGCGTTAGAAAATTATTTTCGAAACCGGGGCGGATGTTTTTTTACTAAAAATACGTTGAGAATAGCAAATAGCATAACGCTAAAAGATTTAGGGGGGCAACGCGAATGAAACGTGGGATTTTGTTTGTTTTGGCCGCATCGGTAGGTATTTTAGCGTGCGGCGAAGAAGAAAAATACCAATTAGGTGAATTCATAGCCGGGGGTTTAGAACCGGCGTGGGGTAATAACGGCCTTATAGCTTTTTCCACTAGTTCGGATATATATACCTGTGACGAATACGGAAAAAATAGGAAAAATATTACCAATAACCTACCGTACGATTACGTCGAGTCCCCGGCATGGTCCCCCGACTGTAAATATATCGTTTATTCGCAGTTCCGCGAAGAGAATATGAGAATGGCCTTGTATATAATTCCGGCCGAAGGGGGCGAAAGGCGTTTGCTCTTAGAAGAAGGCGAAAACCCGGCTTGGTCGCCCGACGGGAAATGGATAGCGTACGTAGCGCCCGCCGGCGAAATTAAAAATAATCTTTGGATAATACCGGCAGAAGGCGGGACTTCGAGGCGGTTGACCTCGGAATATTACGTTAGCGCCCCTACGTGGGCGCCAGGTGGAGGGTGGATTATTTTTACCGGTAACAACAAAACTAGTGGTAATAACTTTTGGGCTATGAAATGGGAAAGTAGGCAAATAAATAAGTTGACGCCAGAATATAAATATTATAATTACGGTTCGCCTAGTATGCGGGCCGAAGGCGGTTGGATAGCGTTTTCATATTACCCCGAGTACGGTCCATCCGACATTTGGGCTTTTAACGTTAAAACAAAGGAATTCCGTCCCATTACGCGGGTTTGGGACGAGCCGTTTGCGGGAGCGTTTGAACCGAGTTGGGCGCCGGACCGGCGGCGAGTGGTATATACGTACGGTAACGGTTTATATAGGATTAACGTAAACTTTTAAGGAATAAACCGAGGTATATACAAGGTCACGGTAACTAAGTACGTTTATATACCGCATCGGAGCAATATAGACGTTACGGGCGAGTAAATTAAAAGATAATACCCTAAAAGGCGTCGCGCCGGTTAAAAGATATCGGCGCCCGGCGGGTCTAAAATAAGGGTGATATATATGAAGGCTAAGAAGTGCGGCGGCGCGTTAGCGGCGGCCGCGATTTGTATTTTCGTCGCGGCCGGCTGCAAGCCCCAAGAGATAGTCATTACCCGCGAGGACTCGATCGCGAAGGAAGACGTCGCGATCGAGGAGCTGCAGGGGAAGATCGCGACGCGCCAGGAGGAACTCGACAAGCTCGAGTCGGAGCGCATGGGTAGGACCGGGAAACTCGCGACCGAGGAACGCCAAGGGCGCAACGACGCCATCCGGAAGTATGAAGAGTTCCTCGGCAAGTACCCCATAAGCCCGTATACGCCGGACGTCTTGATCGCGTTGGGCGAGCTTTACCTGGAACGTTCCGAGGAAGAGCACGTCAAGGCGCTCGACGACTACCAGGCGCGGCTCGAGGGCGCGGGCGAGGCGGGGGAGGTCTTCACCGAGCCCGAGCCGCAGCCACACTACGAGAAGACCATCGCCGCCTATCAGCAGATATGCTTAAAATACCAGGCTTTTCCCTACGCCGACGTCGCCTATTACGGCCTGGGCTACTGCCTTAAAGCCCAATTCGAGGACGAGGAGGCGGCGCGGACCTTCTATAAGCTCACCGAACTTTACCCCGAGTCGAAATTCGTGCCCGAAGCCTATTTCCGCATCGGCGAATACTTCTTCGACGCGTACGAGTTCGACAAGGCCGTGAAATATTACGCGCTGGTCCCCGACACCAACCCCGATTTCTACGATAAGGCGCTGTACAAAATGGGGTGGGCGTTCTACAACCAGGGCGACATAGGTATTTCCCAGATAGAGTACCAGAAGGCCGTCGACGCTTTCACGACGCTTATAGAGTCCTCCAAGAGGCAGTCGATCTTGACCGAGGAGGCGATGGAGTTTACCGCCATCTCCTTGACGGAGTGGGCGAGCGACCCCAACGACGAGACCGCCATCGCCAAGGCCATAGGGCATTACGGCGAGGAGTTCCGCGGCGGCAAAGAGCGCGATTATTCGCCGGAAGTCCTGCACGAATTGGGCGACGTCTACCTCTACAAGCAGGATAAGTTAAAGGCCGCGGCCACGGCCTACGAGACGGTCCTGGAATATTACCCCGCCTATAACCGGGCGCCCGAGCTCCTCGACTCGTTGGTGGAATGTTACCTGCGCGAGGAGGATTACGACAACGCGCACAATACCCGCGTCCGCATCGTCGACGGCTACGGCCCGGGGTCCGCGTGGTACGAGAACCAGGAAGACCTGGACGTCCGCCACAAGGCGCTGCAGCGTTGGGAAAACGCGCTGTACGAGGTCGCGGTCTATTACAATATGCAGGCCGAGCGGAAGAGCAGGACTCACCCCGACGAAGCGAAAGGCCTTTACCAGGAAGCCATAAACCGCTACAACCAGTACCTGGCCTCATTCCCGACCAACGAAAAGGCGTACCACGTAAATTTCTATTTGGCCGAATCTTATTTCGCGCTGGGGGATTTCGGGAACGCGGGCGACCAATACCAGAAGACGGCGCTCGGTTATGCCGACCGCGAACGCTACAAGATAGAAAAGTGGGACGAGAAGTTTACCCAGGAACAATCGCTCTTCAACGCCATAGTCTCGTACGACGAAATATTCCAGACGGATATCGAGGGCTCCAAGGAAGAAAAAACGGCGCCCGAGCCGGCGGTGGCGAGCGGGGGCGAGGCCGGCAACGGCCTTCAGACCTACGGCCCGGTCGAGATGCCGGTTAAATCGTTAACCCTGAACGAGGCCAACCTGGTCCGCGCCTGCAACGCCTTCGTAGATAAATATCCTCAAAGTGCCGAAGTCCCGACGGTGCTCTCCAAGGTGGGCGAGATTTATTTCTACGTCGACGACTTCGAGCGCGCGCGGGAGGCCTACGGTAAGCTGGTCGACAACTACCCTACCGCCCTCAACGCCGAAAAACAAAAGGACCACGACCAACTCTACGTGAACGCGGCGGAGGGCATGGCGAAGTCGTACTTCAACGAGGCGGAATTTTACGAGAAAGCCGGCGCGTACGAAACGGCGGAGGACAAATACGCGCTGGCCAAGCAGTGGTACGCCCGGACGGAACGCGAGGCCAAGGACCGGGGCGTGAGCGAGACCCTCGAGCGCGCCAAGAGCCTGGCCGGCTTGACGGGCCTTAAGGCCGCGGAGATGAAAGGCGCCGGAATCGTCATCGAGGCCATCGAGGAACCCACCATCGAGCCCGGGCTCCTGGAGGAGGCGGAGTACGAGGACTTCGTCGTCCTTTACCCGCCGCTTGGGCCTATCGAGGCCTCCGCGTTCGCGGCCAAGCAGGCCGAGGCCCAGGCTTACGAAGGCAACGCCGAGGACAACAAGGGGACCGACGTGGGCCGGCTGAGCCTCGGCAAGGCGGCCGACACGTACTACAAGATCCGGGATTGGGATAACGCGGCCCGCGTGTACACTGCTTATATAAAGGAGTATCCCCAGGCCGACGACCTCAAGGTGGCGTACGAGAAGGCGGCGGAGTGCTACGAGCGGAGAGAGGATTGGGGCGCCGCGGCCGCGGTCTACATGCAGATCGCCGAATATCCCCAGTATAAGGGTACCCCCCTGGGCCGCGATTCGCTGTTCCGCGCCGGCCTAATGTACGAACAACTCGCCGATTGGACTCGCGTTACTAACACGTTCGCGCGCTACGTGGAGGAATACCCGGAGGAGGCCCGGCCGCGGCTGGAGGCCACTTTCCGCCAGGCTCGCGCCGAGGAGAAACTCGGCGGCCGTGACGCCGACGCCCTCGAGCATCATAAGGAAGTCGTCGCGATATATAAAATCGCGGCCGAGCAGGGCCTCGACGTCGGCGGGACCGAGAAGTACGCCGCCGAATCCGAGTTCAAGGTGACCGACGCCAAGTACGACGAATACGATAAAATTCAATTCGTAATGCCGCAGAAAGTAATGGAGGCCAACCTCCAGAAAAAGGTAAAACAATCGCAGGACCTCATCGCCGGTTACACCGACGTCGCGGGCATAGGTATCCCCAAGTGGCAGGTGGCGGCCCACTGCCGGATGGCCGACGTCTACCTCTCTTTCCGCGACACGCTGCGCAACGCCGAGATCCCCGAGGAACTCCAGCCCGAGTATTGGGAAGCTTTGCCGGATGACGACCAGCGCAAACCGCTCCTCGAGAACGCCTATTACGAATACACCAGCGGGCTGGAGGAACAGGCCACGCCGCTGGAAGAGAAGGCGGTGTTGGAATATACGGAGGCGGTCAACGTAGCCGAGGCCGGGGGCGTCGACTCGAGCTGGTCGCGCAAGGCCTATGACCAGCTCTTGCTCATCAGGCCGCTCGAAGTCGTCAAGTACGAGGACATAGGGAACCAGGGCTTCAAGAGCGACACCACCTGGCTCGTGTCCAACGTTTACGAAGACGGCTGGCTGGACGCCAAGTTCGACGACGCGGCGTGGGCCACCGCGAGCCCGAGCAGCTGGCGGGAGAAAGACGAGCTGAAGGTGACCGCCCGCGTCCCGGGCGAACCGGCGACCATCTGGGGCGGCGCGCTCGACGGGACCGTCTACTTCCGCAAGAAATTCTCCTTCACCTACGACCCTGGCAAGTACGACGCCGTGATCCAAAGCCAAGGCCCGTACAAGCTTTACGTCAACGGCACCCTTATAGGCCAAACGGAACCCTACGCCAAGGAGCCGTGGGTCAAACCCGATACCTACGACGTCTCGAGCGGCCTCCACATCGGCGACAACGTCGTGTCCGTCGAGGTGACGCGGGAACGCGACGACTCGTACGGCCTGCGCTTCGCGCTTGTGCCCGAGGGCGGTTTCCCCTCGCCGGAGCCGGCGGTCGAGGAGACGGGCGTCCCCGAGGAGTTCGGCGGCGTTCAACCCGAGGAGGGCGAGTTGCCGACCGAGGGCGGCGAGATGTTGCCAGCCCCGGGCGAGGGGGAAGCGCCCGGCGGCGAGTTCGGCGAAGCGCCGACAATGGAAGGGGCCCCGCCCGCGGAAGGGGGCGAGTCCGTCGCGCCTGTGCCCGCCGAGGAAGCGCCTCCTTCCGAAGAAGCCGCGCCGGCGCCGCCGCCCGGCGGTGCCGAGAGCGAAACCGGGACGGGGACTGAGGTCGGTCCCGAGACCTTACCCGAACCCGGCGCCGGAGAGGGAACGACCGAGGGCTACGAAGGCGAGGCCGGCGGGGAGATAGACTTCGGGGCCGTGGGGACGCCGGAGGAACCCGGCGGCGAAGCGGCACCCGAGGAGGAACCGCTGGGCGAGTAATTTGAACTGAGGAGCGGTGAGCTTACGTTCAACGATTTCCCCGAATGGGGGTCGAAAAAAATGCCGAAAAACTTGCCACCACAGCTTTTTGGGGTTATAATTATAGCGGCGCTGGCGTTCGCTTGGACGGCGGCCTCGGCGCAAGAAGAAGGCGGCGGGGGTGGCGGCCGTGCCGAAATTAAAGAAGAGGCAGGCGTCGAGGCGGAGCGTACCGCGGAAGGCGAATACGTATTTAAGGAAGTCGTCATCGAGGGGCGGCTGGAGAGGCCGGTAGCGTTGTTCATCAAGCGCCAGCAGCCCGAGTTCAAGACGGTCCGCTTCGCGCGGGATTTCTGGGACGATATCTTGCGGCCTATCGACAAAGAGGAGTTCGAGAAGGCCATACACGAGAGGGCTTTCGACTACGTGAAGAACCCGCTCCTCTGGATGGCGGTCGCGACGGCGTCGACCGCGGGCGCCGCGGCCGGTTATCAAGCGTATAACGAGGTGTGGCCGCAGGTAAAAGTTTACGGCATAACCGCGGGCGCCGCGGCCGCGACGGCGGTCGTATTAGTCTTAATCGAACGGGGCCGGACTGCGGCCGCGAAATAGAATGCGGGCGGCCCCCGGCGGCGAACCGAAAAGTAGGTCATTTTACCGGCGAAGGTTAACGAAAGGAGTACGCGGAGAATGGGAATTTTCAATTTTTTAGCGGAGCACTATCGCGCCGGCGGTTGGGGAATGCATCCCATCCTGGTAACGGGTATTTTCGCGATCTCGATCGTTATCGAGCGCGTCTGGTTCGTCTTTATAAAGTCGAACGTGAATGCGGAGCGGTTCACGCGCGAAGTCCTCAATATGATTAAACAGGGGAAGGTCGAGCAGGCCAAGGCGTTGGCGAACCGTTCCGACGCCGCGCTCTACCGCATAACCCGGGCTGCGCTCTCGGCGGCCGGCGGCAGCATGCGCGACGTCCAGGACGCGGTGGACGAGGCCAGCCTTTCGGAGTTGCCGCGCCTAGACAAGAGGACGCCGTACCTGGCCATGCTCGGCAACGTCGCCGTGTTGTTGGGTCTTTTAGGGACTATTACGGGCCTGATCAAGACCTTCGCCGCGTTGGGCGGCGCTTCCGCCGCCGAGAAGGCGACGATGCTGTCGGAAGGTATTTCGGAAGCTATGAACTGCACCGCCTTCGGCCTGATCGTCGCCATCCCCTCGCTCGTCGTGTACGGCTTGCTCCAGGGCCGCGTCACCCGCATCAACAACGACATTGACGCCAGCATGGTCCCCCTCATCAACGCCCTGGCGGAATTCGAAGGGAAGATGTAGTCTCGGCGGGGCGTAAGGTAAGGAGTTGATGGCTTTTGGCATTTGCCCCCAAGAAAAGGATAAGGCGCCGCGAGGTTTGGGAAGACCCGGAGCTGGTGCCGTTCATCGACATGTTGGTAGTGTGCTGCTGCTTTCTGTTGATGTCGGCCTCGCTCCTCCAAACCGCGGTCATAGAGATCTCGCTGCCGACGGCGGCGGGGGTACCCGGCGCCGGCGTGCCGGCGCCGCAAAGTGGCGAGCTTAACCTCTCGTTGATAATAACGAATGAGGGTTTGCGCGTCGGCGGCGCGGGCGCGATCTTGCCGCTGATTCCCAAGAAGAAAGGCAAGTTCGACTGGGATAAGTTGACGGAGACGCTCAAGGAAGTCAAAAAGGAGTACAAGGACCAAGAGTCGATAATAATTATCTCGGAGCCGGAGGTAATATACGACAACATCATCCAGGCGATGGATGTGTGCGTTATGGAAGGCTTCCCGGATATAGCACTCTCGGGCCAAATCACGCAATAACGGCTCCTTCGGAACGAGAAGGTGGTGAGACGTGGCTAAACAAGCATCCAAGATTCAAGAGAAAGGAACGCTTGGCCGGCTGAACGTAAGGATGAAGCAGCGGGCCGAAGAGGGGCGCAAGAGGGAAGCCCGCCTGATGTTGGTCTCGCTTATAGACACCTTCGTTATTTTGGTCGTCTTCCTCTTCCAAAACTTCTCGGCCGAGGGCGACATTATGTCGATCGCGCCGGACTTGACGCTCCCCGAGGCGCGGGTGGAGAACAAGCCCACGCAATCGGTCATCGTCGCCGTCACTAACAAGTCCATCGTGGTCGAGGGTAGGAAAGTCGCCGACGCGGACGAAGCGCTGAAAGACCCCGACCTCATCATCAACGGCCTTTACGAAGAGATGGTGCGTATAGCCGATTTGAAGCGCGCCATCGCCGAGCTGGACCAGGAAAAGGAGTTCCGGGGCGAGGTCATCATCCAGGGCGACAAGATGATAACGTTTGAATTGCTCAAACGGGTGATGTATACTTGCGGTCGGGCGGAGTACGGCGAGATTTCGTTGGCCGTCCTCAAAAACCGCTAAGCCGAATTCCGGCGAAAGGAGGTGAGCACGAAGATGGCTGCTGTTAAAAAGAGTAAGCACGTGTTGGGGCTCCGCGTTATCCGCGATGGCAACGTTCTCAAAGAACTTGACCTCGAGGATAGGTTTACTTTGGGCGGGGCCCCCACCGACCACGTCATTACGGCCGGTGGTAAAAAGTCCGCGGTTTTATTCCGGCTCGACAAAAACGGCGAGGCGGAATTGTTGTTGGCCGAAAATTACCGCGGCGAAATCGGCGGCGACGGCGAGATGCTGTCGTTCGGGCATCTCAGGGCGTTGGGCCTTTTGAGACGCGAGGCCGGCTTTTACGTCGTGCCGATACAACGCGGCCGGATCGGGTACGTAGAGGCCGACGGGTTGACTTTTGAGTTCGCGTACCGGGCGCCGCTCCCCGATAAGAAGGTGGTCATACCCAGACGCGGCCCGGGGTACGAGGCGGCGGGCACCTGGGTCGACCCGGATAACGTGCGGTATTACCGCGTTTTAGCCGTAGTGGGCGCGATACTCTTAGCCTTTATGGTAGGGTCGCAATACGCCCGCACCGAAGAAAGGGGCTTCAAGGTCGAAGACCTTGTTAAGCGCGTAACGAAACTTGAGATCCCGGAAGCTACGGGCTTAGGCATCGCTACCGAAGGCGAGGGCGAAGGGATCGGTACGGGCGGCGGCGGCCGCGGCGGCGGTGGCGGCGTCGGCGAGGGCATCGGTACGACGGGCGTCATCGCGGCCATCACCACGCTCGGCACCGGCTCCGGCAGGTCCATCGCGGACCTCTTGGGCGCCGGCGGTTCCTCCGGTGACTTGGACAGCATCGCGACCCGTATTGGCGGCTTGCGCGGTACGGGCGGCGGCGCTTTGGGCGGCGGCTTAGGGGCCGGCGGCGCGGGCGGCACCGGCTTGGGCGGCGGCATGGATGGTATCGCCGGCCTGGGCGGGGGCTACGCCGGCGGCGGCCCGGGCGGCGGCAAACTGACCAAGAAAATGGTATCGGTCTCGGGGACGATATCGTCGGTCGGCGGCGAGGCCGCGGGCGAGGCGAACAGGTCGCCCCAAGTAATCGGGAGCGTAATTCGCCGGCACCTGGCGGGTATCCAAAACGCTTATAACTCGGCCCTTAAGAAAAACCCGACTCTCGGCAGCGGGAAAATAACGGTCCGCTTTACGATATCGGCGGACGGCTCGGTAAGTAGCGCGAGCATTATCCAGGATACGCTGAATTCCCCGGCGCTTTCGGGTTCGATTCTTTCGAGGATCCGGAGTTGGAGGTTCCCGCCCGTTAAAACAGGAAGCGTGACGGTGGTCTACCCGTTCGTCTTCGTGGCTTCGGAGGTATAAAAAACGATACGCCGGGCGGCGGCCGCGGCGCGGTTCGTCGCCCGGCGGCTCGTAGAACGTTAAGAGAGAGGTGGCGAAATAAGCAGCCCGGAAACGGGCGAGCCACGCAAGGATATGGCCGGAAAATTATATCTACACGTTGACGGGAAGAATTACGGGCCGTTCGCACCGGAGGAAGTTACCCGGTGGGTGCGGGACGGCCGGTTGACCGGCGACGACTACGTTTGGGAACCGGAGCTGAGCCAATGGGTTCGGGCCGGCGAAGTCGGCTTCTTGAACGCGGCGTTGGGCAAGAAGGATGTAAGTTATCACGTCCGCATCGGCGCAGATACTATCGGCCCCATGGATTTGAACGAGGTTATCCGGCTTATAAACGAGAGCCGGTTCAACGCCATGGACTTCATATGGCTCGACGACGAGAGGCGTTGGGCCCGGGCGGGCGAGGTGTCGTTCTTAAGCCCGTATTTCCTTAAACAGATTCGGGAACAAGTCGAAGAAGCCCGTTTGGAAAAAGAACTTGAGGAACTGGAAGGGGCCACTAAAGGCGCCGAAAAGCGCGAGCGCGCGGTCATGCCGTCATGGCGCAAGGAGGCGCGCCGCGACCTGTCCCGCATCGACGACCGGAACTACTTGAAAACGCTCGTGACGATGTTCCTCGTCAGTATCCTTATTATTACCACGGCGAGTTTCGTCGAGGTCCCGGAGCCGGAAGAAGTGCGGCCCGCGGAAGTACTAAGCCGCGTCGCGAAGTTGGTCGTAGATAAACCGATAGAGATTCCCCTCGAGCCGCTTGCGGAGTCCGAAGACGTGATATCCGCTCCCGGTACCGGTACCGGGGGCGGCGGCGGCGGCGGCGGGGGCGGCGGCGGCCAAGGCGGCGAGGACTACGCCTCGGTCGGCGTCGTCGGCCTTATTACCGCCATGGGCGCTGACGGCTCGGTGGCCGACATTATGGGCACCGGCGGCGATTTGGACTTGGTGGCCGGCAACATAGCGGGCCTGAAAACCAGCGGCTCGGGTACGGTGGGCCGGGGGACGGGCGGCGGCTTCGGCCCCGGAGGTCCCGGCTTGGGCCTCGGCGGCGGCGGCGGCACCGGCCTCGGCTTATTAACCGGTACGGCGAAGCGCGTCGGCCGCACCGAGATTAAAAAAGGCCGGGTCAGGGTCTCGCCCCCGGGGATAACGGGCGCCGCGGCCACGA
Source organism: uncultured bacterium (assembly GCA_964563535.1). Classification (GTDB taxonomy): domain Bacteria; phylum RBG-13-66-14; class B26-G2; order WVWN01; family WVWN01; genus WVWN01. Next base: position 28,051 of record CAZLXP010000021.1, read on the forward strand.
ACAGCCTGCGCTCGAGTGCCGTCATAGCCCGCATCGTGAACCAGCGCAAAGCGGGCATCGAGTATATTTACAAAAAGTACCTCAAGACCAACCCGACGATGGAAGGCAAGATCGTCGTCCGGTTTACCATCGCGGCTTCGGGCGCGGTTACGGCATGTTCGGTCGTCTCGTCCACCATGGGCAATCCCGCCATGGAACAAGAGGTGTGCGGCCGCATAATGACGTGGCGTTTCCCGCCCATAGACGCGGGGGACGTCACCGTCGTATACCCGTTCGTATTCTTCTCGGCGGGCGCGTAGAACGCGTCGGAACTGAGCGATATAAGGCCGCCCCCGGGCGGCCTTTTCGATTAAAATATTATTGACACCGCCTCGGCTCTATGGTAATTTCGCCGTAAAACATCGTATATTTTACCCTAAGGCGTTCGGCTCCCTCCATATCGGGTAAGAAATATGACAGACGATAGCCCCGGATTTACCGTTACCGATATCGTTCGGACGTTGCGGCGGCAATATAAAGTCGTGATCGGCGTCCCGCTCGTCGTCACCGTAGCCGCGGTCGTTTTCGCCCTGACGTTGAAGAATACGTACCGCGCGGAGGGGACGCTCGAGATAGGACGGGTGATGGAGTACCCGCTCGAGCCGCCGCCTACGGTGGTTGACTGGATCGCGAGTAAGCCCTTCTTGGCCAAGGTGGCCAGCGAGCTGGGGATGAAAGAAACGCCCGCCCAACTTCAAAACATGGTGGAGGTAGAATCTATCTTCGCCGAGAGTAGGGACCGGCCGTTGACGCGGGGGATAAAGGTCGTAGTACAATCCGATAATGCCGAGAAGAGCGCTAAATTTGCCAAGGGTATTTTGGACGCGGCCGTCGCCGAACACGAAACGGTTTATAAGAGGTCGATGGCGGTAACCGGCGACTACCTTAAAGAGCTCGAGGCGGGGATCGCCAACGTACGGGCGCAAATCAACCGCGGCCAGGAGGAGATATCGCGGTTGACGGCCTCCGGCCGCGTCAACCAGGTGGAACTTTCTTATTTGGCCAGCTACGTCGAAGAGAAAGAGAGTTACATCCTCCATCTCGAAGAGAAAGAGTACGATTTGCGGCAGAAGCTCTATATGGAGATCTATACTAACCCGACCCGTATTACGGTCGAGCCGGTACTGCCCGGGTCCCCTTCGGGTCCGGACCGCCGCCGCATAATTTTGCTCGCTTTCGCGATATCGTTTGTGTTAGGGGTTATAATCGCGTTTTTCTTCGACCGGCTGTCCGGTGAGGAGCGCGAAATCCGCGCTCCCGCCGAATACGAAAAAAAAAAGCGGCCCCCGCCGGTAGAACCGGTCCCGGCTCCGACGCCGGCTCCGGGGCCCGCGGCGCCTGAACGTGCCGGGCCGGAACCGCCGCGGATTCAGTCTCCCGAGGTAAAACGTTTGCCCGAAGATAGTAACTTGACGCTGTCGGATTATCGGCGAATTTTAGGAAGCCAGGCGTGGATAGTCGGCGTCACGCTGGTGGTGGGCCTGATTTTGGGTTTGATTTACGGCCTGGCCAAGCCGCGCGTCTATAAGACGGATTTCGTCGTATCGACCGGGATCGTAGGGGACCATTGGCTCCACAGCCCCATGGTTACCGAAGAACAATGTACGTCGCATTGGTTCTTAAACGAACTCTCGACGCGCCTCAATAAAAAATACGACGTTTCCGACCTGCAGAACATGGTTGAGGCCGAGCTCGTAATGACGCCCACCAAGGGCCTTACGCGGGAATTGAAGATAACCGTCAAAGCCGAGACCCCCGATGATTGCTACGGCTTAGCAAACGGTTTGGCGGGGCTTTTGGTAGAGGCCGACCGCGAGGTTTACGAGAACACCCATAAAATGTACGAGAGCTATCTCGCCGACCTCGAGAAGGTTTTCGACGGCCTTACCGCCGCGCAGGGCGGCCCGGGGACGCCGGTTTTAGCGCCGGGCCTGGCGGTATATCCGCCCGACGAGGAGACCGCATACCCGGGCGGGGCCCAATTATATTCCCTCTTCTCGCGGTCCATACCTTATGAAGAGAACCCTTACGCTATTTCCAGTTTGGCCCTTTTCCAGCAGGTTTATATAGATACCTATATCAAGACGCGAAGCCCCATATTCTCTCAACCGACCGCCGTAATCGTACCTCCGTTAAGGCCGACCCATCCCGAAGGGCCGGGGCCCGTGAGCATCGTGTTGATCGTCTTGTTCGTCTCGCTGGTCCTCGGCGTTACGCTGGCCGCGGTGAGCTACCGGCTGCAGCAACCTAGGGCCCGGGCTTAGGGATTTCCATTTGGGTGCGGCCCGGGAGGCGGAGTCGAGGAGGGGCGTGTTTCAGCGGCCGCTCGCCATAGTCTTCGCCTTAGCTTTTTCTTTATGCGTCATAATATTGGATTTTACGGCCCCGGGGCCGGACCTCGTGCTGGGCCTCTACGGGTGGGCGGTGGTGGCGTTTGGCGCGGTATTGGTGTTGGTGGCGGTTCGGAATTGGTTGACCACTAAGGGGTTTTTCGCCCCGGGGATTTTGCGGCCGCGCGAGGCGGCTTTTTTTATCTCGGGCGCGGTAGCGGCGGCATCGGTCGCCGGCCGGGCGATAGCGTCGCTACCTGTGGCGCGCACTTTCAACGCCCTCCCCAACTGGTCCCCTTTATATTTGTTAATTTTCCTCCTGACCGTAAGCGCCGGGGCGTATTGTTGGCTCAGCGGCCGGGAACTCCTGCCCTGGGGTTTGTTTACCGTTCTGGTCCTCACCGCGGTAAACGGTCAACTTTTTAAACTCTCCGCCGGCGGCTGCGGCGTAGTTTTCGGTTTTTCCGCGACGGTATTTTTCTTCCAGCGCGGCGACTTAGCCGGCGGCAAGCCTCGGCTTTCGTACGTGGGCGGCGCTTTAATCATTTTTATCGTCGCCGCTTTCGCCAGCCTGCTGTGGTCCCAGGATTGGGGCGGCAGTTTCCGGACGGTTTATTTCCTGACCAACGGCTTCTTGGTTTTTATCATCCTCGCCTGCGAAATCGAGGCCGCGGACGTCTTGGCCTTGCCCGCGGCGCTCGTCTGGGCGGTGTTGCTGACCGAAATCGCGTTCGAGGCGGCCTTGGTCGCCAAGTTCGCGATGGTGTGGCGATGGATACCTCCCAACATCCCTCAGGAAAACCTGTTCTGGACGATGGGGGTATCGCGCAACGCCCTCAGTACGTACTTCGTCGCCGCGTTACCCCTTTTGCTGTTGAGCGCCAAAGCGGCCAGGCCGGCGGCGCCCCGTTGGTTGTTGGGGACGCAAATCGCGTTCTCCGTTGCCGTGCCGGCGTTGACCCTTTCGAAGTCCGGGGTTCTGGGGCTATTGGTCGTATTGTGGTTCGCGTTCGCGTTTTGGGGGACGGAACGTCGCATGAACTTGAAACTGCTGGCCTCGGCCGCGGTCGCGTTACTGGTTATTTTGGTTCTGCTGGTAGTGTTGGTCCTGCCGGGCGGAGCGGCCCGTTTTTTGAACCCGCAGGCGTATACGGCCCACCTCGTTACGTTTAAAATAGCTTTCGAGGCTTTGCGCGGCCACCTTTTGACGGGCGCGGGCCTCGGCTCCGATTTGGCTTGGGTCGGCCAGGCGCGCGCGTTATCGCCCGACGAACTGGTTGCCGCCCCGGCGTACGTTCTGGGTCGAAGCCATAGCATTTTCGCCGAAGTGGCCGGGACGATGGGCCTTTTGGGGCTGGTGGCCTTCTTTATAGTAATCCAAACCGCGGCGTGGGCCGGCGTTAACCTGGTAAAGATGGAAGGGGACCGGTTTTTCTTCGGAATGATAAGCGCGAGCTTGGCGGGGGCGGCGGCGATTTTGACGGTGGCGTTCGGCTTGGCGTTGCTGTCGCCCATA